>CAUJKA010000399.1 GCA_963204965.1 Planctomycetota bacterium
GAAGTTGCCAAGCAGCTTGGCAAGGCGATGGACGATTGGTGGTATGAATGTTCCTCGAAGTTTGTCAATGAACAGGCCGTTGGGCCTAAGCTGAATCCATTCGCTGAGCTCTACTGGCAACAGTTTGGCGGCGGACCCACCGAGGCGGACTACAAGAGAATGGATCCAACTCAGCCTTTCCCACGTCCCGCTAAGAAGCCATAGTTTCGAAAATATGCAGTAAGTGAAAGACTGCGTCTCACAGACAAGAGCAATCAACCACAGAGGAACTTGTCTTCAGCCCGGAGGGCGTAACATCTTTGCCGGTGTGCGTAAGCCACCGGAGTTAGGAGAGCTAAAAGTCTAAGCCCGGAGGGCGAAACATGACCAAAGCTTCAACGTTCGATTCTGTTACCACGAAGAGCCCGACAGTGGAAGAATTGGTGGTAAGAAGATTGGGCAAGAAAATACTTGAAACGAATTTCAAGTGAGCCTCGGTAAGCTACATTTACAATCCTAACTTTGCGTCGCGCAATGTAGTTTCGAGCAGGCGCCGCTTCGCATTTTCGTATCGTATCGGTAGAAGTTGGCTTTAGCCCCTACGATGAATGAAGGATGAATCGTCGCGACCTCCGCTCATCAACGCGACGATCAAGATGTCAACTCCATCAACTTCGAAGTGAATGATGTAGGTAAATCGCTTGATTCGACAAGGACGAAGTCCATTCTTGGCGACCGCAAATAGAAGCGGGTTTACTTGAATTCGCCTTATTGCCGCGACAAACTCGGTTACAAATTCGTCCCCCAATCCTGGACGTTTCTCATCATACCACATGACCGCATCGACGACGTCATCCTCGATTTCTGGGCGATACGAAAGACGCCACATTACCGCCGCTTCCCGATGCGACGCATCAGTTCTTCGTGTGAGATCGAGGTTGATGGGTCGGCTTTGTGTGCTGCCAATCGGCGATCGATCTCCGTCTGCTGTTCCGCAGAGAGTGAAAGGTCAACGTCATTAGGCAGAGTGTCCCAAATGGCATGGACAACTCGCAAGCGATCCCCCACTGAAAGTGCAGAAAGATCAAGAATTGTTTGTTCGATGTTCATAACGTCATGCTCCGAATAACACTTAGCCTAATCGTTGACAGATTCGCCTGCAACCCAAGCTTCATCGTTTGCAATCTATCGGGAATCAAGTGCCACTGAAGCCTCTCTTTTAGGGCTTCGCCGTCCAGCGATATTGTTAGTTTAGCGAGATATCCTGGCCAGCGACATTCATGTATGGCCGAAGAATTCTTTCGGTTCTCAGAATGAACGGGAATAAGTTGTTCATCACGATGGTCTATTCCAGCGTACGCAACTAATTCGCTTGTCCTATGGAATCAGGGAATACCAACCATGAGAATTTCAGCTTCAACTTGGCATCCGCTCGCTTGTTATTCGGTCTTGCTGCTTGTGACGCTTTCGATGGGCTGCAATGACGTTTCTAGACCTAAGTCGGCAGCTTCGCCACGTGGCTCCGTGATTCGCTTGACGGAGCCGGGGGATGCTCAAGCCAACACAGAAGAGTACCGCAGCTTCGAAGAGAATGATTTCCAATCTGCGATCGAGCACCCGTTGTCAACGTTCTCCATCGACGTAGACACGGCCTCCTACAGCAATGTTCGAAGGCTGTTGCGGTCAGGCCAGCTACCGCCCCCTGGCGCGGTGAGAATCGAGGAATTGGTGAACTACTTTGATTACGAATACGCAGAGCCGCAAGGAAATCAACCGATCTCCATGACTTGCGAATTGGCCGCTTGCCCCTGGAAGCAAGATCATCAACTCATGCGAATTGGCCTGCGCGCTAAATCTCTGGAGACTTCCGAACGCAAGAAGGTTAACTTAGTATTCCTGCTGGATGTTTCAGGGTCGATGCAAGATGCAAACAAATTGCCGCTTGTCCAAACCGCTTTACGTCTGTTGGTGCGTCAACTGAAAGCCGAAGACCAAATAGCAATAGCCGTTTACGCGGGAAGTAGCGGCGTCGCTCTTAGACCAACTGCTGTAAGACGAAGCGACGAAATTCTCGAAGCTATCGACTCGCTGCAAGCTGGCGGCGGAACCGCTGGCAGTCAAGGAATTCAACTCGCCTATCAACTCGCCGCCGAACAGTTCGAAAAAGGTTGTGTCAATCGAGTCATCCTTTGCACCGACGGCGACTTTAACCTAGGTGTCACCGACGATAGCTCGCTGGTAGAGTTGATCAAGACGCAAGCTCGAGGCGGCGTTGAACTAACGGTGCTTGGTTTTGGTACGGGTAATCTAAAAGACTCCAAGATGGAACTTCTCGCCCAACACGGAAACGGCAACTTTGCTTACATCGATTCTGTACAAGAGGCTCAACGAGTTCTAGTTCAACAGCTTGGCGCTACGTTGCAAACCGTTGCTCGCGACGTAAAGGTCCAAGTCGATTTCAATCCGCGATGGGTCGAGCAATATCGGTTGATCGGATACGAAAATCGCCTCATGAACAACCAGGACTTTCGCGATGAAGCCAAGGATGCTGGCGAAATTGGCGCTGGGCATACGGTAACAGCCTTGTACGAGATCAAGCCAGCCAAGTCGACGTATGATGAGCCAACCAACTCGGTCGGATCGACATTTGTGACAACGCAGCTAAGTCAAACATCAGCCAGTCCATCTGCAGCGATCGTCCGACTGCGGTACAAGTCGATTGAATCTAACACAACGAGCGAAATAGATGTCGAAGCCAATCACGCTCCCGTCACAGCATCCGACGACTTTCGCTTTGCAGCTTCGGTTGCCAGCTTTGGCATGTTGCTTCGCGACAGCAAGTTGAAAGGTGATTCGAAGTGGACATCGATTCTCGAAACAGCTCGAGCCACTCGAGGTCGTGATCCGCGCGGCATGCGTTCAGAATTTGTTCAGCTTGTACAGTTAGCCTCCGACCTTCAGAGATCGACAAGTACAGGAACTCAGGACAGATAGTTATTGATCTTCAAACTTCGCGCAACTATCGAGAGTTCCAATCCAAACTATGCTGCTCAAGAAGGTCCTTCAACCTTTTTAGTGCTCGCAGATGTCGTTGGCGACATGTGCTACCGCTGATGCCAAGCTCTGCGGCAGCTTCCTCGCTGGTAAGTTGCTCGACGTGACGAAGCACCAAAATAGTGCGATCAACTTCACTCAACTGTTCCATCGTAGCCATGACTAACTTACGGATTTCCTTTTTCGACACCGAAGAACTTGGGCTGGAAACTTGCTGCGTGTAGTGTCGAGCAAGTATCGCTGAGGATTCATCGCTCAGCCCTGATTGTATCGATTGCTCACGACGAACGTCACGTTTCTGTGCGTCTACGTTTCGCCGCACAATTTCGACAAGCTTCTGTTTCGTAAGAAATCTCAGCCAAGTGATCAATGGAACATTTTGATCTCGAAGATACTCGCCGAACCGTTGAAAGACCTCCATGTTGACTTCTTGCAAAACATCTGATGTATCCATCCGAGCAGAAAGTCGTCGATCCAGTCGTGCTTGAATCATTCGCTCCAAGCGACCTCGGTGTAGAGTCAATAGGCGACTAAGCGCACTTGCATCGCCTTTGGCAGCGATCTGTATCAACGCTTGTTCCGATTCGTCCAAATTCATTGCAAGTCTTCGCGAGTACACAAGTCAGCTATCGACCAACGGTCAATGCTTGCTGACACTATTCGAGTTGTCACTTCTGCGTCGCGCTTGTCGGTGCAACGGCAGTTTGAGTTGCGGCAGATTTAGCCGTCGATAGTGTACCTTTTATCGCGGCAACGCTGGTTGGTTGCGAACTCCCAACCTTAGAAAAATGTTGTTGAAATTCGACCGTCGGATCTGCCACGATCTCAGCTAGTTGGCGGGATAGATTAGCTTGTGGGACAAGTTTACGGTGACGTGCGATGTAATCGATCAGAAGTTGGCGAGTCTCTTGACGCCGATGGAGTAGAAAATGAATCCAGGCCCAACTATCGCGATAGTGCGTATCCTTGAATTCGCTCATTTCGGCAATTCTCTCCAGATCTAACAAGGACGGAACGAGCCCCTTTGCCGCGCGCTGAGCAACCTCCGCTCCATACCCGTTTTGGCTGAAGCGCTTATCTCGCTGAACTTCAAAGTACTCTGCGACGCCTTCGTCCAGCCAGAGTGGCAATTGAACTCCCGATTGATTTAAGACCGCATGGGCTGCTTCGTGCCGCAGGTCTGTATCGATATCGTCGTGCCAAAAGGTGAACAACATTCCTGGCCCACGATCTTGCAAGTAAATAGCGCGTCGCGGTTCAATTGATGGAAAGTAGTGATTCATGTAGCGGGAATACTCTTTTGCGTTACTAAAGAGCACCACATGGATCGACGATTTTTGTTCCGGCAAATTCAATGCTTGCGAGATGTCGCTGCGTAGGCCGCCTAAGATGCTCTCCAATCGCTGCGGATCGTTCAATTCAAAGTCACTGTGGAGTAGAAATTGATCGACCTTCGCCTCGAAAGGCCAATCACGACCTTCTTGCTGAGCGGCTAGATCATGGTTCAAACCGGCTTGTAAAAAGCAAGCGACGGCCACGAGTGATAGTCGTCTAATGTGTCGCATCAAAGTCACGCCAAGCCAACTCCAAACTGATGGAATCACTCACCGCTCAACGCGGCAAACTGGAGTTGTTTTAAGAGCATTTCTAGGCCGAAAAAGCAATAGCATTTCAAGGCTAGCAAAGGCAGCGAGGTTTGAACCGCCCTTCGGACTTAAATCCAATTAGCGCAGCTTCAAGAGTAACGCTTCGGGTTATGAAACTCCTTGGAGAACCTCTTGCAGATCAATGCAGCTCGCGGGTCGTTCGTCAGGATTCTTGTTCATGCATTGAAGGATCAACGACTGAAGCGATTGGCTGACCTGACATCCGAATTCCTCAAACGATCTCGGCTGCTGCTTCAACTGCATGGAGCATATTTGTAGCGGATTATTGCCTGTAAAAGGTGTCGCCCCCGTAACCATATGGAAGGCGCTACAGCCAAGCGAGTAGATATCACTACGCGTGTCGATCTTGTCGGGTGACCGAATCGCCTCGGGGGACATGTAGTGAGGCGAGCCCGAGATGTTCTTGAGTAACTGTGGGGGCGGTTCGTGAAGTGACTTGCAAATCCCCAAGTCTAGGACTTTAATCCGGGAATTGCCCATGGGTTCGGAAAGGACGAATAGATTCTGAGGCTTGAGATCACAGTGAATGAAACCCAATCGATGCAACTCGACTAAATACTCGCAAACTTCCACAAGGACCGAGATTGCGTCCTGTTCGCTGAGCGGCCCTGCTTGATGAATCCATTCAGCCACGTTGCGGCCGATTAGCAGTTCCATCGCCAGATAGGGTCGAGTCTGTTCGATCAAACCGATCTCAATAGCGCGAACCGCGTGACTGTTGGTGAGTTGCCCACTCACCTGCAATTCGCGTTCGAATCGGCTAAGAGCCAATGAATTGTCACCGTTCAATCGGCAGAGTTTAACTGCAACCCGAGAAGACTGCGGTTCTTGTAACGATCGCGCTTCGAAAAGCTCGTGATGGGGGCTTTCGGCAATCTTCCGTAGAATCTGGTAGGGCCCGATGTAGGAAGGCTCAGTCACTTATTTTCGCATGTCGAGTTCGAGGTGTTTACCAGCGTCTATACTAGAAGCAGTTCAGTTTAGCGAGTAATCAGGTAGCTTGCTTTCGACGGAAACTTAGCCGCGATAGCAGCAGGCTGCTGCGTTCAAAGCGGCAGCAGGCTGCCGCAGTCCAAGTCGTTACCGAAGAACATCCATTCGAGTGGACTTTCCGTTTTCGGAGCCCCCACACTTTATGGCCCAAGTTTGTCATTGGCGACCTCTGGCAACGCAAAAAAGCTACTCGCCTATTCGGCTGGCCTATTGTACTATAAGCCCATCCAACCATCCTTCGCCTCTATTCTGCAGAATTTGATGAGCAGTCGAGAATCGATCCTTAAAACGTTAAAACGCCAGCTTGTACCACAAGTGGCGCTGCCAGATGTCGTAAATGGAGCATGGATCGAATATCCCGATCCGATTGCCAAGTTTGCGGAGACGATTCAGTTTGTCGGCGGAATCTGCCATCAAGTCGGTAGTATTGCCGAAATAGTTGAAAAACTGAACGGATTCAACGAATTTCGCTCGGCAACGCAAATTTTCTCAGGTGTCGAGGGCATCCCTGGCAATGTTTTCATGGACAACACGGCTCAGCCTCATGATCTGGAAACGCTGGATTTTGTTATCTACCCGGGGGAATTTGCGGTAGCTGAAAACGGCGCGGTTTGGCTGACCGACAACAATTTGAAACATCGTGTCTGCTTTTTCATCACACAATTCTTGGTTCTAGTGGTCGAGCGAAAGAACATCGTTCACACCATGCATCAAGCCTACCAGCTTGCCAAACCGCCCCAGCCAGGTTTTGGACTGTTTCTGTCTGGCCCGAGCAAAACGGCGGATATCGAACAGTCTTTAGTGATTGGTGCTCACGGGTGCCGTGAGATGCAGGTCTTTTTGATCTAGGTTGACGTCAGTTTTTTGGAACGCTCTCAGAAGCAAATTTGAATGAACGATTCGACGGCAGTTGACAAGTCAGGCGACAAAGTCCGAAACATGTTCGCTCAGATCGCACCGCGATACGATCTGATGAACCACTTGCTTTCGCTGGGAATCGATATTCGATGGCGTAAGCGAGTTGTCTCCAAGCTTCGGCTCGATCGATCGTTGCCCATTTTGGATTGTTGTACCGGCACTGGAGACCTGGCTCTGTTGTTGGCCAAAACAGTTCAAGGCAAAGTCGAAGTCGTTGGCAGCGACTTCTGCGCTGAAATGCTAGACGTGGCTCGAAAGAAGCACACAACGAACTCAACCGGCTATCCAGTTCAGTTCATCGAAGCCGACTCACAGCACTTGCCCTACGAAGACAATCACTTTCAAGCTGTGACAGTGGCCTTTGGACTTCGTAACGTGCAAGACACCGACAAGGGCATTCGCGAGATGGTACGAGTCTGCTGTCAGGGTGGACAGGTCGCCGTACTGGAGTTCTCCAAGCCTACGACGATCGGCCTAAAGCAACTCTACCAGTTTTACTTCGAGAGGATATTGCCCCGAGTTGGACAATCGATGGCCAAGAACGACCACGGCGCGTATAGCTATCTCCCCAGCAGCGTAATTGAGTTTCCCAGTGGTCAAGAATTAGCTGATCGAATGCAGGCCTGCGGGCTTACGAATGTGAAGTTCTATCCCTTCACATTCGGCGTAGCCACGTTGTACATCGGCGACAAAGCATAAGCCTTAAAGGCTAGGCCTTGCGAGCGGATTTCGTGTGAAGATACACTTGATTGAAATCTGTTTGCTGGAAATCTAGTTGCTCAGGAATTATGGCGAATCCCACTACGTATAATTGGAATTCTGCCGAATCCCACTACGCAAAGAGGAATTCTGGCGAATCCCACTACGTGCAAGCTTGAATTCTGGCGAATCCCACTACGGGGACTATCGCGGTTCGCTAAGCCGTTTTCGTACGAGTTCAGGAAGATACTTCATTGGAACCGATCCGTGGTCAAGCACGGCTTCGTGGAAGCGTCCGAGTTCAAACTTATCGTCCAACTCGCGCTGGATCTGCTGACGCAAGCGGTAGTGGGCCATACGTCCTGCGAAATAGGTGCTCAGTTGCACAGAGCTCTGCTTAGCACGGACAATCTTAAGACGAGCTTCGCTTTCGGACTGGTAGGCTTCCAAAACGAGGAAGGAAAGTGCTTCCGAGTCGCTCATCGAGGTGCAGTGCATCTTGTGGTCGAGAATCGCGTTTGCCACAGCTCGCAAGTAGAACTTCAGTTGGTTCAATCGTAGCGCTAGGTCACCATCGCCGAATCCTTGATCCAACATCATCTGTTCGGTATAGACTGCCCAGCCTTCGATGAAGACGCCTGATTGAAGAACGCGGCGAATTAGCGAGGGACAGCGATTGGAGTATTCAAGCTGAACGTAGTGCCCCGGATATGCCTCATGAATGGTGAGGACCTTAAGCATGTGCCGATTGTACTCTTCCAGGAAACTCTTAACTTTCGCTGCACCCCAAATCGTCAATGGTGGACTTACGGCGTAGTAGCTTGAACCGTTGGGATCCAATGGCAAAGCCGAGTCCAAATAAGCCAGTGAATTGCCTCTGCGGAACTCGGGCATCTCGATAATTTGACAGCGATCGGGATCGGGCAGCGTGAGAATGTCATGCTCGTGAATGAACTGCTTGATAGCTTGCACTGTATCGCGAGCATCCAAGACAAGCGTCTCGGCTTTACCATGTTCTTGTGCCACTGCACTCGTAACTTCAGCGATGGTTTGCCTTCGCCCCGCAGCGTCGTCTGGAGGCAATGTCTTCTTTGGAAAGTAACGGCTCCAAAGCTGACGAGCAACGACGTACATCTCGCCTTGCACACGGTCAAACTCGGCTTCCGCATCGGCTAACAGTGAATCCGCTGAAACACCTAAGTCGAGTTCCAACTCCAGCTTCTTGCTAAACAGATCTTTTCCAAGTCGCCATTGGCCTGTCGCGCGACTGGCAACCTCGCCTTCCAGAAAAGTCTGGTAGTCTTTCAATGCGTCAATTGCCGTCGCTGCAGCTTTCTTCAACTCATCTGCTTGAGGTGTTTGTCCTACGATCGCGAAGATCTCCTTCTCGTAGAACGCGATGGCTCCCTTGTTCTGAAGAATGGCTGTGTCCAAAATGGATCGCGGCGGATTTTCAATGGATAACTTGGCTTCAGCGACAACGCGAGGGATCTCCTTTATGCGAGAAATGGCGTTTCGCAAATTCACTTCCATGGGAAGTGTTGACTGAGTCAGAAGAGAGTAGACCGAATCGCTGATGTATCTCCCGAAAACGCGAGGGTCCTCTGCAAACGGTCGCGTATTCTCTGCCAGCCAAATATTGCGAATCAGCTCGTCGCGAAAGATCTGATAATCGACCTGTTCGCTTGGCGAGAGTTCTTTAAACGAAACGACGTTCGGCAGTTCTGCTAGAGTCTGTTTCCAATGCGCAAGCCACTTCGCCCTGGCATCCTTCGAAATGTCGTCGATCAAGTGGTCGAAGCGATGGTCGCCAAGAGCGGTAGCCTCAATGGGCCGCATCGCGAAGGCCTGCTGCAAGTACTCAGTGAAGTAGTTGTTCAGCTCTGAAGGTTGCTGCCCAAAGGCTTTCTGTGAAGCGCGTAGTGTCATCAGCGCCATCAAACATATAGCCAGCACCCTGATCAACTGCGCAGCAAGAGAACGAGAACTCAGTGAATTGGCATGGGATTGCGACGATTGGTAGCGGATCATGAGATACTTCGAAGTAGGGCTGAGCTTTACGAGTCAAAAAAAAATGCCTGAGACGAATCAGATTCGCCTCAGGCAGCATACTAAGTAGAGCTTGGACTCGCAAATGGTTGTCAGATCAAGCCTTCGTAAAGCGTGGAAATCGCCCTATTTTGAACTCAGCTCGATCTTGATATCGCTAATTCCCGAATCTGGGACTACCTGCTTTAGATTCGACGTGGCTATGCTCGCATATTTTTCGGGAAGACCATGGCTGATGGTGATTTCTGTCCCACCACCTTCTTTGCTAGTCAACTTCGTTTTACTGACTTGTACCTTGTAGCTACCAGGAACGGCCCCCTTTTTTTCCCCATTGTGCATCAAGCTAAACTTGCCAGCATCGTCTGTTGTTGCGTTGGCTGAGATTTGCCCAGCGTCGTCAATGAAAACCACCTGAGCCTTATCTACAGGATTGTTATCTAGGAGTACGATTCCCGATGCGTTAACAGTCTTCGGACCGCTTGACGAGTCGCATCCAACCAGCATTACAACAAAAAAAAGACAGATGTACTTCAGCACTTTGCTCTCCCTCATTCAGTAAAAAAGGGCGATCGAGTATTTCGATCGCCCTGGAAAATTCTTTTCGAACTCAACACGAATTAGTCTGGAACTGTAGCAACTTCACCACCAGACTTCGTTCCCAAGGCGCCCCATGTTCCATAGGGACTCAGTCCACCACCGTTGGCGGCTGGAGCCACAGTTGCTAGGTTTCCTGTATCAATCGTTTGCGAAATGAATCGCACGCTACCATCAGCCATAGCAAACTGAGCACCCCCGGTGTGTTCGCTACCGGGAGTCCAGATGCCGTTGGTGTGGTGATAGGAGATGCTACCTTCAGCGAACAAACAGGAAGCTGAGTTTGGCGGAAGAATCGTTGTGAAGGCAGCGAAGTAAGCGTTACCGCCAAATCCGCGATAGCCAACTGCGTTATCGCCAGTTGGAACCAAGCTTACGTCGATGTAGTTCTTGCCGACAGTAGTTGCTCGGCAAACAATTGGTTGGAATGATGCGACAGTTCCTACCGCAGCCGTCACCGAACCAATGTTCTGAATAGACACAGGTCGCTGACGCTCGCCTAGAGCGATTGTGTTGCTGGTTCCGTCAGTAATTGTGGCCAATTTCGGATAGTTGTAACGACCAAAGATCCCACGATTGTTAATCGGTTGTTTTTGAATCGCCAAAGGTCCATTGGTTCGCTCGCCTTGTGTAACTTGCGATGATGAGTAGTTGTCGCCAGTACAGAATGCATAGCTGCTGAGCGTGTTGGTACGCTGAGGTCGCGATGGATCCAATTCCCCGTTGTCACTTGGACATTGTAGGAAAGGCAATGGCTGTGCAATCAGTAGAAAGTTGCCAGCCGGGTTATCGGCCCACGGCACAATTTGCGCTGTTTCGAGTGCGTCGTAACGTGGCCCTTGTTCTGCATAAGGTAGCAGTGCATGCCAACCCGAATAGACACCACGTTGCCCACCTATAGTGCCCGAAGCCGCACCGGTGAACATATTTCCCGAACCCATCATGTGAGCAGGAAAACGCTTGTAAGTTGATTCGTAATTATGGAGAGCAAGTCCAGATTGCTTAAGGTTGTTTCCACAGCTCATTCGTCGGGCCGCTTCGCGAGCCGCTTGAACTGCAGGAAGGAGCAACCCAACCAAAATCCCAATAATTGCGATGACCACCAGCAGCTCGACAAGCGTGAAACCGCTCCTTCGCTGCAAATTCGAATTCGACATAAATCACCTCAGCTTAAGAAAAGGCAGTGAAAACCCTGATAAGTAAACAATCTCGACATTGAGATCTCAGATGCCATTCTAAGCTCGTCAAATACCCCCAGTCAAGGTTCAACGCGGGATTCAACCACCAAAAACTTATCTTACGGTGCCTTCATCGGTCTTTTTCAGCGATTTTCCGGTTCCTTCGATGACCATCAGCGGCCTTTGCGAACCTGATTGAATTGAGAATTGTTCAACCCTCCCGGTGGGCCAGGTCACTTCCAGCGATGGTGACGCTCCTTCAATCAAGCTGAAATGTTGTCGACTTCCGTACTGACTCTGATAGCCTCGGCCTGCAACGACATGCGACGTCTGAAGGCGATTGCGACTAGTTTCACCGCCTGTATCCGACAATCTGAGCTTGGCACCAACTGCAGAACGGTTCGAATCGACACCAACCAGTTCGACTCCAAGACCCGGCGCTGTCATCACCGAATCATTGCGTAGTATCGATGGCCGCGAATTCCAGTTCAGCACCACAACGTCAATGTCTCCGTCGTTGTCGAAATCCTCAAACACAGCTCCGCGACTACTTTCAATAATTTGCATTCCGCTTCCTGCTTGGGCGGAAACGTCAACGAACTTTCCGCCGCGATTCTCCAACAAGAAATCTCGCACTTTGACCGAGGTTCGATCGTCGATGTACTGGATGTTGTCCATGAAGTGGCCGCAGGCAACGTAGATATCCAAGTCTCCGTCATTGTCAAAGTCAACCAAACCACAACCCCAGGTCACATGCGGATGCAATCGAGTATCTATCGTTACGACGTTGGTTTGATCCATAAACAAGCCTTGCCCCATATTGATATACAGGACAGGCATCTCGTCTTGGTAAGTCGTGGTAAAAAGATCGGTAAGTCCATCACCGTTCACATCTCCCAATTCGACTCCCATGTTCCCATTGGCCTTCCCCAATCGATCGAAGGCTAGTCCGGCAACTACGGCTTGATCTTCAAAGACTCCCTTGCCATCGTTGACCCAAAGCGTGTTGGGGCGCTGATCATTGACTACCAAAATGTCGCCGTCTCCATCATCGTCGGCGTCGAAACCAATTACACCCATCGAATAGCTAGCCTGTTTGCCAACTCCTGAAGTTTGGCTGACGTCCGTAAACTTGCCGTCGCCTTCATTTCTGAACAAAACATCGGGACTTGGCGGATAGTCGACAGGCCCAGGGTGAAACTGATGTTTGCCGATGAATCGATTGACGTGTTTGTCGATACTGAATTGCACGTAACTACCCACATACAAATCTAGATCGCCATCGTTCTCAATATCGATGAAGGCGCAACCAGCACCGACTTTGTCGGGCAATTGTGGCAGAACTTCTTGAGTGACTTCGCGAAACGTACCATCGCCATTGTTGTGGTAAAGAACGTTTTGACCAAAGTTGCTAATGTACAAATCAGGGGCTCCATCCTGGTCGTAATCCGCTACGACGGCTCCCATTCCATATCCGACTTTGCCAACGCCAGCGGCTTCGGTCACATCGGTGAAGGTGAAATCTCCATTGTTTCGGTAGAGCGCATTTCGAGTGCTGGACTGCTTAGTCTCAAGATTGGTGCCGTTGACGAAAAAGATGTCAACATACCCATCGCCATCAAAGTCGAACGTGGCAAATCCACCAACGACCGATTCCAC
>CAUJKA010000400.1 GCA_963204965.1 Planctomycetota bacterium
GTTAAGGGAAGCAAAAATCTACCCTACACTAATTTTGGCGAAGCTACTTTAAACAAACTCATACCCACTCACCAAACAAAGATCCTGATCTATTGCCGCAATAACTTGGATAGTAAGTCGCTGGAAAAGTTGGAATTGCTGGATAATGAACCACAAATAGTAGCCAAGCAGCCAGCAGCCGGACTTAATGTTCCAGTGGCGATTACCTTGCGCATTTATGGCTATGAAAATGTTTGGGAACTCGATGATATCGTCGATCCTTGGAACACGCCCATTCCCTTTGAGTTCACGGAGAAGGGACAGAAAGCAGCCAAGCTTGCAGATCTAGAGCTTCCGCCTTTGAAGTCACAGAAGTAATTGAACCTATGCCGATCATTCATACCGCCGAGTTGACGCAAAGCTACGGGGCTCGCAAGGCGATCGAATCCGTGAGCTTAAGCGTTGAAAGCGGTGAGATACTTGGTTTTCTCGGACCCAATGGGGCCGGCAAGTCAACGACGATACGCATCTTGTTGGGATTCTTGAAAGCTGCGTCGGGACGAGCCACCATCTTGGATCAAGATTGTTGGACGCAAAGCGCGACGATTAAGCGGGATGTTGGCTACGTCCCTGGAGACGTGCGGCTATATCCATGGCTGACCGCCTCGCGAGCCATTAAGCTCGCCAGTAAAGTTCGCGGACAAGATCTTCGGCAGAATGGTTTAGAGTTGTGCGAGATCTTTGCGCTCGAGCCCAACTTGCCGGCGCGTAAAATGTCGCGAGGCAATCGGCAAAAGTTGTCGTTGCTTTTGGCTCTAGCGCATCGACCACGCGTGCTTGTTTTGGATGAGCCGACTTCGGGGCTCGATCCGATCATTCAAGTTGCACTCTTGGATCAACTTCGGCAAATGTCTCAGCAGGGGCACACGGTTCTGTTCTCCAGCCACACGATTAGCGAAGTTGAGACCCTTTGCAGTCGCGTAGCCATGATTCGCCGAGGGAAGATAGTGGTGGATCAGTCGATCGAGTCGCTGCGAGCCAAAGCACCGCGAGTTGTGCGTATGCAATTGAAATCAGAGGAGGTCTTTCGATCGATCGCTTGGCCCAATTCGCTTATTCAGGTCAAGCAGGATGGCGTTCAGGTCGAAGCAACCTTAGTGGGGCCGTCAATTGATTTTGCCAATTGGTTGGTGACTCAGCCCATCGTCGATTTTTCGATCATCCCACCATCATTGGATGCGCTGTTTCGGGATTACTATGAGCTCAACGGCGAGTGTGAGCCGATACCCGGTTCATCGGACGAAACACAAGTTAGCGAAGGGGCAACGTGATGCTTGGGTTGCTCGGCAAGATATTCTACGAGACGCGTTGGCAGAGTCTGTTGTTTGGGCTTGGCTTGGCGATTGTGATGAGCCTACTGACGGCGCTACTGCCTAAGGTGATGGGCGACATTGACCAAATGTTTTCCAAGCTGCCGTTCATCAAGCCGCTGATCACAGCACTACTTGGTGTTGATCCGGGAGATCAATTGACGGCGACAATGTCACAAGCGTTCTTGTGGGTTCATCCGACTGTATTGACGCTGATTTGGGCACACGAGTTGATGTTCTGCACGCGAACTCCGGCTGGAGAAATAGACCGAGGTACGATCGATTTTCTATTGAGCCTTCCGATCTCGCGCTGGCGAGTCTTCCTGGCTGAAACGATCGCTTGGTTAGCATCGGGTTTCGTGGTTATTGGGCTTGGCTTTGCGGGGCATCTTATTACTTCGCAGTTCACTCAAGCCGAGATGCGTCCACCGTGGATGCTGACCTTTTACATCATGGTCAATCTCTTGGCTCTCTATTTGGCCGTGGGAAGTGTAGCATTCTTAGCGTCGGCGATGAGCGATCGACGATATCGAGCCATCGGCGTAGTGTTTTGCTTGTTGCTGGCTTCGTTCCTGCTAAACTTCATCGCCCAATTCTGGAATCCGCTCAGCGATGCAACTTCTGCCACTTCCATCGCAGGCCCTGCGCAAGATCATCCATTCATCAGCTGGTTTAGCATCGTGAGCTACTATCGACCAGCGATCATCATTCGAACAGGTCAGTTCCCAATGCTGGACGTTGGCGTGCTTGCCGGTGTTGCTGCGATCAGTTGGTCAGTGGCGGCTGCGATTTTTGGCCGTCGAAATATCTGCACGGTGTAGTTTGTGCGGTCTAGTTCACAGAGATGGCGTTGCGAGCAATCGTTTAACGGCAAGCCGTAGGCGACTGCTCGCGCAATCGAGTAGCTAGAATACACAGTCGCCTGCGGCTTGCCGTTAAACAAATTTGTTCTAGCTGGCGCGACTGACGCTGAAGAGGGCAAGGCCCTTGAGCAGGCTTCGGGCTTCGGAATCTGGCAACGAGTCGATTAGCGCAATTGCCTTTTGGGCGAAGCGTCGCGCGACGATCATTGTCGCATCGCCTGCGTCAGAGGATCGAATCGTCTCTGTGGCCCAGCGGAGATCTTCGCTCTTCTGCGACTGGAGTTTGGCTAGGAATCGCTGACGTTCCGACGTGGAAGCTGTGTTCAAATAGTGGAGCAGCGGTAACGTTGGCTTTAACTGAGCTAAGTCAGTTCCTAAGGTCTTTCCTACGGATTCATCGCCCCAATAATCCAACCAATCATCAAAGATTTGAAAGGCCAAACCCAGATATCGACCGAACTTTGCCAGGAGACGTTGGTGAGCGAGAGAGCTGCCGCTTCGCCAAGCTCCCAATTGACAGCTTACCGAACACAACGACGCAGTCTTCTGATTTAAGATGCCGAAGTACTCGCGGCTGCTCAGATTCCAATTGGACGCTGACAATTGTTGTCGCAATTCGCCTTCGCATAGATCCGTAGCGGCGCGAGCGATACGGCGAGCAGGATGAGTGCCTTTGCACGAAGCGGCGACCGCGTAGGCTCTTGTGAAAAGAAAATCGCCGAGTAAGACTGCCGCGTTGGTGCCGGACAAGCGGTAGACTGTAGTTTGATGACGTCTTGTATCAGCTTGATCCATTACGTCGTCGTGTACTAAGCTGGCCATGTGCACCAGTTCAACAGACGCGGCGATCTTCGCGAGTTCGGCATCTAGCTCTGCATCGCTGGTGTAGCACTCGCAAGCTTGAGCACTCAACCAGACGAGGATTGGTCGCAATCGCTTACCAGCAAGTGCGCCAGCTTGGTTCGATAGATGTTGAACTTCACTGAATTGGCTGGTGATTGCTTTGGCGATCTGGCGTTCAGTTTCAACAATTTGAGGTCCCACCAGAGTTTGAATGGTTCTCTTGAGCGCTTCAAGATCAAGTGCGGCTGAAATTGCACTGCTTGAAATTGCCTTTGCGGGAATTCCCGTTTCTGCAATCGTCCTGGCCGAGCGAACCGAAGAATCAAAGGGAACGGAGGCCATCGACGATGTCGTTTCATTGCTTACTTGAAACGTTGTGGCACTTGGGTTGTTCATTTCCGTTCTCTCGGGGTTGTACTGAATTATCTACGATGGGCAGCGCTGGTAGTCACCACGCGTTCCGCCACTTTTACTTTCAAGCTGAATACTTCCAATGGTCATTTCACGATCAATGGCCTTGCACATGTCGTAAACGGTTAGTGCGGCAATCGACGCTGCTACCATCGCTTCCATCTCGACGCCAGTTCGAGATGTCGACTGTGTAGTGACCGAGATCTTGAGCTGGGTTTCACCGGGCCATTCAAAACTTACTTCGACCGCATCCAATCCGAGGCTATGGCAAAGCGGAATCAGTTCATCAGTTCGCTTAGCAGCGCCAATGGCTGCCAGTCGAGCGACTTGAAGCACTTCGCCTTTGCTCAGTTGATTGTTGCGGATGGCTTGAGCCGTAGTCGGTTGCATCGAGCAGACCGAGCTAGCGGTTGCGCGTCGAACCGAGATCGGCTTGTCGCCCACATTCACCATGGCGGCTTGGCCCTGGGCATCCAAATGTGTTAGCGGTGATTTTGAGGACTGCTTTTCGTTCATGTTGGACGGAGCCGACGGTAAGTTAAAGTATTGAAAAACGCCGCCCATGATCGCCAAACTGTCAAAAATCGCCACCCCAAAAAAACAAGCTGCCGCGATGTAAGTCTTAGACAGTTTGCCGACGAATCACCCGCCTTTTCACACCGGCCTATCTGCATCACTAGCCGCAACGCGTTAGCGTCCCCGCCTTAGACCCTTTCCCTAAACCGTTAAGGGGCGACGGAGTTAACAGAGGTTGGAGATGCGCTTTTTGGATTTAAGGCCGAAGGCCTGACCGTTTACCTAGCCCAGCCTGAAGGGCTGGGTACGCAATTCGCGATAACGACAAAGGGCCAACGGCCTGCCGGTTTGCGTGCAAACCGGCAGGCCGTTGGCCCTTAACCTACTTAAGCTTGATCACCCAGCCCGTTGGGCTGGGCTAGGTAAATCGCTGGGCCTTCGGCCCGAAATCCCAGAAAAATCGCAACTTCAAAACTAACGCAGCGGGTTGGGAAGAAGTCCCTCGCTGACGCAGCGTGTTGGGATTGATGTGTAGAAACGAAAAAAGCCCGTTTGCATTGTAGCAAACGGGCCTTTTAGCTTTTTCGAATGTCGGGGTGTTAGCTAGGCCATGGGACCTTATCGGAGGCAACTGATCTACTACGGATGACCGTATTAGACTAGTTCTTTTTTGCCGCCAACGAGCGTACGTAGTCGCTCTGCTAACAATCGAGCATCAAATGGCTTCTTGAAAGTCTCATTGATCGCCGAACGATCAAAGCTAAATGTTTGTCCGTCGTCTGGCAGCAACGCAATCAAAATGATCTCAGTGAAATCATTGTTCTTGCGCAGGTTCTGGCAAATTTGTAGAGCTTCCACTTTGCCGATCGAAAAGTCTACGATCATGCAGTCGGGATGGAAGCTTTCTGCCTGAATGCCTGCCTCGAAACCGCTGGCGGCTGTACCAACTTTGAACGATTTCTCCAGCGGTAGTTCTCGCTTGAGATTTTCGATCAAGACTTGGTCTTGAGCAACGATTAAGACTTTGGCCATTGCCTCATCTTCAAGGTCGCCTAAAGGCATACCATGTTCTTTGAGGAACTTGATGAGGTACTCTCGGGGAATTCGACGGTCTTGTGAACCGGGAATACGATATCCCTTGAGACGGCCGGAGTCGAACCATTTGCTTACGGTTCGAGGGGCCACCTTACAGATCTTTGCGACCTGTCCTGTGGTGAACACCTTCATATGCAGGATCTCCGTTTTCCTTACGTGTTTTTGCGATTGTTTGAACTTCAGTAAATTCAAGCAATCTGTAGTGCCCCTGCTTGTCAAAGCTTGTCTCCATCGTGGAGACATTTGGTTGTCAATCCGTTAACAACCCTTTGGCAAACACTTGGGTCAGGGCTTGGTTAGCCTAAAATCATCCCGCACTCAGTTTGGGTTCAGCGTTCCCAAAATGGTTTGTGACTATTAAGCCGTTGGTCAGCGTGCCCCCGCGATCCCTCGTCCTCAGTTTCGACCAGCACCACCACACCCCCGAGCGGCAATGTGGTCTGATTTGGAATGTACCTTGTGTTCAATGAGGCTAGTTAAGTATAAGGGATCAAACACGCAAGACATTAGAATGTCCGCGCAGAGTCATCGTGAAGTGTATAACGACTTCATCGTGCCTCTTCGGCTATCTTCAAATTCGAACGCACACGAATGTACGCCTGTTGAGACAGCTCAGTTAGATTCCCCCCTAACTGACTCAGTTGAACCGCAAGACCTTCCGAACCATTCGATCCTTTGGGACTTTGCAGAACAAACTGTCCGGTGTTAGTATTCGATTTTCCCGGGGTAATTACTTTAGGAAGATTGCTCGTTTGGACAGGTCCAAGCCATAAAATGGGACTGAGCAGAAACTTAAAGGAATTTGTGAAGTAGGTTTGTCTGCAAAGCTTCTCTAGACCTCCCAGTTGCACACGCTTTCGATGCTAGCAATTCCAGCTATCCGAAATTATCCAGTCGAATTGATTTAACTTCTCTTTACACTTCCACTTCCAATGCTGTAGTGTGATGGCGGATTTCGACGGACTCTGTGTAGACCCACTTCGCAATCCTCGAAATGGCGACCCGCCTCCCGCATAAGTGTGGCCGCCCACAGTTGAAACCCATGATGGGGAAATTGCTATGAATGGATTCAGTTTATTGCTCTGCTGGACGCTACTCGGCCAAGTCAACGGACCGCTGGGATCGAGTACCGCGCCGCTGGGGTCTACCGTGGGCTCTGGAATGGGCGCTCCCTCGTTGGGCTCATCAGGGATGGGCACGGCTCCGTTGGGCGCGCAAGGCATGGGGGCAGGCTCCCAAGCGGGAACTACGCCCCTCGGCTCGCAAGGCTCAGGTTCAGGCTTCAGCTCAAACGGCTTTGGTGGGGCTTCCAACATGGACCCATCCATGGAGAGCGATGGTAAGAACTACGGTTGGCAGATCAACAAACTGGGCGAACTGGAATACTTGATTCAGATCTCGCCATCGATGCTCAGAGACATGCAGGATCCGGTCAACAAAAGCGAATTGGAAAGTCGCATTCCTCGAGAGCTGGTTGGACGCATTAAGCGAGTCGTTGTCAGCATTGGCAATGATACGCTTCCACGCACGCCGCTGAGCGAAGTCGAGCGATTGATGCCAGCGACTGCCAGTCTACCAACTGGTAAGCTGCAGAATTTGGAAGGCGGCAGTATTGTCAACGTAAACAACCCCGCTTCCGATAACGGCTTTCAGAACTTCAATCAGTCGACGCCGCCACCGATCAACAACAATTCCGCTGCTACGACTCCACTGGGATCGGCCTTCATGGATTCAGCCCGAGGCGGAACCCAGCAGCCTGCTTCCGGATCTTTGCTCGATCGATTCACCGGTAGCGGCCAAGGGATCTCTGGTGGTCGATCCAACAATGTCAACTCGGCTGGAAGCACTCTGGGTAGTACCGTCAATAGCCGAACTGGGGCCACTGGCAACAACTGGAACGCTTCCAACGGATATCCGAACAATTCAGCGACTGGCGGAAGCTATTCCAATGGTGGCTATGATCGAGTCGCCGACAGTCGCTATGGCCAAGCTTCCAACGGCTATGCGGGAACTCAGGACAACCTAGGCACTTCGCGTTGGAACGACCCGAATTCACTCAGCAATAACAGCACGGCGGGTTACGGTCAAAGCGGCTATGGTCAAAACAGCTACGGCCAAAACGGTTATGGTCAAGGTGGCACCCAAAACGGCAATCTACAAAACGGCACTATTCAAAATGGTTACGGCCAAGGTACCTACGGCCAAGGCACCTATGCTCAAGGAGCCAACGGTCAAAATAGTTACGGCACCAATGGTGCGTATGGCCCGTTGCGAAATGATGTCTATGCCAACAACTACAACAACGGCCAATCGACGCTGGCAAATGGCGCCAATCGATTCAACACGTTGGGTAACCAGAGCTACGGGAATGACCCGAACTACTTAAACAACGGCTATGGCAATCGCAATGGCTTGGGCGGTACGAGTGGGTTCGCTGACAGCTATGGTCAGTACGGTGGGCCACTCATGGACAACCGTCGACCAGGCAGCCTTGCAGACTATTCGGGTTTGAGTCCAGCGACTGGATATTTGGCATCAACGGCGAGCAATCGAACCGATTTGCCAAGTACCAACCCGACCGATCGAAACTACGCTGCACAAAGCCAACGCGCGGTTATTCCGGGCTATCCAAACCAAAACTATCCCAACCAGGACAACAACTACTTCTTCTACGTGTTCTTCATCCTATCTATCGCGATAAACCTATGGATGGTGCACCTATTGCGAAGTTTGTATCTGCGCTATCGCAGTCTGCTCAGCAGCCTGCGAAGTCAAGCCACTACGCTCAGCTAGGTAGTCGGATGCCTACCACAAATTTAGACTCCTCCCTGTCTTGCTTCGTCTTGTAATGCATAGAGGTCATGCTCCAATGATTGGCACGCATAAGACGGTTTCATGTATCGCCCCCGGGCTTAGGAATTTCGCTGACTTGGTTCCGGTGGCTGACGCTCACCGGCATAGATGTGGCGCCCTTCGGGCTTAGATCCAAGAGTTGGATGCCAAATGCTTGATTGCCGTGGTAAGCTGACTAGGCAAGACTCAAGATTTGCATAATCGTGAGACTGTGAACTTCAATTCTCTGTGGTTCAATGCGCTTTTGGTCTGCGATTGGCTTACTTTGCGGCTTCGCGTCTCTGCGCCTTTGCGTTTAATTATCTTCCGTTGTTGAGTTGGCTGCATTTCCCTTTTCCCTACATGACTCGGCAATGATCATTTACGGATACGACACTATCTCGTCGATGCTTGAACTGGATGGTTACCAGTTCAAGATGCTCTTGAACGAAATAGGCGTCGTGTTGTTTCCATGTACGACTGAGCATCGCGATGCAGCTCAACCAGGCATTCACTATGCTGATGACTACCAAGGCAATGCTCTTGCCGCGATGGTGCAACCAGGGCGCGTCGAGTTTCGATATCACAGACAATTTAGCGACCAGCGAGTGAAACAACTGGTTGCTCGAATGTTGAAACTGCCAGAACTAGATTTTGCACGTGAATTCGTGGTTACATACCAGGCCCGCACGTTGACTCTAGACGACGTTTAGTTAAGGCTCAAAGTGGTTTTTCAGGGAGGTCGGGTCAAGACTGCGTTGACTTGGTCTAGTTGATCTCTCACTTACGCTTCTCTGTGGCCTCAGTGTCTCTGTGGTTGACTTCTTTCTATTTTAGTGAGAGTCGGGTAAATTCGCTGGTTCCACCATTCAGGGGCGTATTCTCACATGCCGCGAACATTTCGACTAAATTGGAGTAAGTCTAGCGCGGCAAAACGGCAATGCGGCAAAACGGCAATGAAGCAAAGCAACTGCGGTTTTGATTGCAGAATGAAGCAGCGCTAGAGTTCCTGTTGAGCTACCCTAATTTACTTCTGAGAGATGACAGTGCTTTCCGAATCGCTCAAGCAACTGCTCCAACGCGTTCCAAGTTCATCGTCGCGCACGATCTCCTTCGTGCTCAACTGCATGATTGGATTGATCGTACCGGTATTGGCCATCCTTAGCGGGCACGTATTTCAAGTTCTCTTAGGGCAAAAGGGCTCCGCTCTATCCAGCCTATTGCCTGATCTTTCGGTTTTGGTCGATGGCAATTCACCGCTGTTGAAAGTCACGCAACTGTTGGTGGCGATCATTGTCGTCTTGTGCGTGATCGAATTCATGCTTTACCTCAGTTATCGGCTCAGCCAAACAGCCGCCGTTGATTTTGAAGTGTCGCTCTTCAACGCGTTTCGCGAGCACTCGCATCGATTAGCCAGAATTCGAACACTATCTGCGCAAGAGACCGAATTGATTGACTGCTTGGATTACCATCTGCCGCGAGTGCGAAGTGTTTTGGCTCGCTATTGGCAAGCGATTCCGAGGCACTTGGTTCAATTCGCAGCGTGCGTGGTTGTTGCGAGTTTAATTCAGCTACAGTTCACTTTGTTGGCCATTATCGCTACCGCTTTACTGGTCGTTTCCTATCAGTTCTTGGACCGCATACGCCGCACTAAATTGCCAGTCGTTCGTGAGAATGCAACGCAGCATCGCACGGGGTTGGTCAGCTTGACGCTTCGTGGCCCGGTACTTGAAGCGGTTCACGATGAAAATGAGATTCAACGTCGGTTCACTCAGCAGATCAGTCTTTACCGTCGCGATGCAACGCGCAGTTTGACGAGTTCAGCCTGGAAAACTCCGATCGTTGCACTGTTTCTAGGTGTCTTGGCCTGCCTGCTAACGTTTGTGATGGCCGTTCAGCTACTGCAACAATCGTTACAAATGCCATCGGCAATCGCCTTTCTGTTCTGTTTAGCGGCTGCCGTATTTAGCGCGCGAAGTTTGCTGAACATTTATCGCGACAGCCGACAAATTGCGACAGCCGTCGATGCGTTGAATCGATTCCTGTCGGTCGTAGTTCCGCAAGTTGATGAATCGCAGTTGTCGACGCACGATCGTCTCGCACATTCGGCAGTGCTCGAGCACGTGACCTTACAGGACTCGCGGGGTCGCAAATTGTTGGAAGACGTATCGGTGGCCTTCCAGCCAGGGACGCTCGTAGGTGTTGTTTCGAACCAGCCGCTGGAATCAAGAGCACTGGTGGAAATGTTGATCGGATTGGGTCAGCCGACCAGCGGTCGAATGTTATTCGATGGCAAGTTAGTAACGGACCTTAAGCCCAGTTCGTTGACTCGATCATCGCATTGGGTGGCAGCCGACGGTTCAGTGCTGACCGGGACAGTTGCCGAAAATTTGTCGTCAGGCGGTCAAGCCGTCGATCAAGCCGTGGCGCAGTCGCACTTGACCGAATTGATTCATCGCTTGCCGGACGGGCTGAACACCCTGATCACCAGCGACGACGATCGGCTCAAAGGCGACGACGCGTTCCGCTTGGGGTTGGCTCGAGGCGTATTCAGTCAAGCTTCGGTGGTTGTCATCGAAGAGCCGCAGTGGACAGTAGACTTAGCGACCGAACAGACGACCTTTCAAGCTATTCAGGGACTGGTTCGAACCGATCGATTCACTTTGGTGCTTCCTCAGCGGCTGAGCACGCTAAGGCAGTGTGCCCAGCTGATCTTCATCCACGAGCATAAGATTCTCGATATCGGGACGCATGCCGAGCTGATCCAGCGGAACGAGCTCTATCGCCACATGAGCTACATGAGGTTCAACCCCTTTGGGCAATAGTTCGTAGCTTTAGGGCAGCACTCAGAAGCATTTTTTGAACCGCAGACGCTAGTTTTGATGTTGCGAGTTTTGGGCTCGTTCGCAACCCGAAGCGTTAACGAGGGACTGGCTTTTTGCGAGGTTCCCGGCCAAGTCCGAGACGTCCCTCGCTAACGCATCGGGTCATGAAAATCCCTTCAATTCAAAGCTTTCCTGCCCCCAATCTCGCAATAGTGCAACATCAAAACTAGCGACTGGGGCCACTGCTTGGCAGTGGCAGAATCACGCGTCCCGATTAAAATAGACTGTTTCCATCCCCACCCCGCTTTCCCTAGACGATTTACGAATGCGACGTTTCACTGCATTATTCGCGATACTGGCACTTCTAACTTTGACTTCTGTGGCGATGCCGTTTCAGGCAGACCTTGCCGAGTTGGGAATAGCCAAGTCCAAGCCCGCCAGCGGTCCATTCGTTGAAGTCGACGGAAAATTTTTGGTGCCTTACAAGTTGGTCATTCCCGGCACGCTCGTCGAAGTCGAGATGATTCCCGTACCAGGCGGAGTGTTCGAAATGGGCTCGGACAAGGAAGACGAGGCCCCGAAGGTTAAGGTCAAGGTTGCACCGATGTGGGTCGCCAAAACTGAGACTACTTGGCGTGAGTATTTGGTCTACATGAACATGTACGAAGCGTTTAACAAATTGGCTACCAAAGGAAAACGCCTGGTTACCGACGAGACCGAAGTTGATGCAGTGACTGCACCAACTGCGCTCTACGAGCCCACCTTCACTTACGAATACGGGCAAGATCCCGATCTGCCAGCAGTCACGATGACTCAGTACGCTGCAAAGCAATACACCAAGTGGCTGAGCAAATTGACCGGACATCAGTACCGTTTGCCAACCGAAGCTGAATGGGAATTTGCTTGCCGAGCTGGTTCCGCTGGTGTCTATAGTTTCGGCGACGATGAAGCGGCCTTAGGCGATTACGCGTGGTTTGCCGACAACGCCGAGGAAAAGCCACATAAGGTGGCCGAGAAGAAGCCCAATGCCTTTGGCCTATTTGATATGCACGGCAATGTGATGGAGTGGACCATTAGCGGATACACCGAGGATGGCTATGCGGAAATCGCAGCTAAGCCGCAACCTGTTGAATCTGTTGATTCCGTAACATGGCCAAAGAAAGTTGATGGACGAACATTACGTGGCGGCAGTTGGCAAGACTTTGCTCCTGAATGCCGCAGTGCGGCTCGATTGAGTTCAGGTGACGAAGATGATTGGAAGGCAGAAGATCCCAATGTGCCGCTGAGCCCTTGGTGGTACACGAACGATCCAACGCGTGGCGTAGGCTTCCGAATGTTTCGTTCCTACCAGCCGCTTGGGCCGGAAGTCATGAAGAAGTTCTGGGAGATCGATCACGACTTCATTCGCGACGATGTGGCTGACAGGCTGCGAACAGGTCGAGGTATCCGTAGCGTTGTCGATGCGAAATTGCCCAGCGATATCGAATCATCCAAGTAGCCATCGTAGTCGATCCAATCACAAATAGCTGATAGCAAGGATGCCTTATGGAATCGGACAATCGCGAGCAAGCCGCTGAGGTCGACCATTTGCGATGGGGGCGATTTGAAGATTGGGTGCAGCTAGTTCGTTTCCCCAACGTCTTTAGCTTGTTCGCCAATTGTGCTGCGGCAGCCATCATCGCTGTCGGATCGCTAAGCAGATTAAACACAGTGATTCCACTGTTTTTCGTCTCCGCCCTGGCCTATTGGGCTGGCATGATTTTCAACGATGTTAACGACTTAGAAGAGGACCGCAAACATCGGCCGGATCGTCCCTTGCCAGCAGGTAAAATCTCGCCCGCAGTAGCCAGTCATGTTGCTACGGCCATGTTGATGTTGGGACTGCTGATTCTTTCGATCGTGGTTGTGAGAGCCAAAGGCTACACGGAGTGGATGGTCTATTCACTCGGGTGCTATTGCTTACTCTGGTTGAGCATTCGCTTGTACAACTCTCAACTAAAGGCAACCCTTCTCGGTCCATTGCTCATGGGACTTTGCCGAGCTCTAAACATCTTGGTTGTAGGTTACGCGATGCTGGGTGTTTATTGGGAAAAGGACTTCTCTACGGTTCGAGAGTTCCCTGACACGATGGTCGCGTATGCGGTGGCCATGGGAGTTTACATTTGCGGTATCACCGTTTACGCGAGTCGCGAAGAACAGGCGAGCAACCAAGGTTCATTGGCTTTGGGGATAATTCTAGAATTGGCTGGTTTGGTGGTCATCGGTTGTCTGCCGATGTGGACAGCGGGTCGTCCCGTATCGTGGTATTTTCCAACCAATTCGGCCTATCCAGTTTTGGTGGGCTTAATCGGCCTGACGATTCTCAATCGTGGGATTCAAGGAGTCGTGCATCCGGTTCCGCGTAAAGTTCAGCTTGCTGTGAAGCATGCCATACTTTCGATCATTATGATTGACGCCGCCATTGTGCTTGTCTTTGCAGGCCAATGGTACGGAATCGGCGTTGTGCTGCTTCTTTTGCCTGCCGTCGTGGGCGCGATGCGCGTTCGAACGACTTAGCCCGCCACTAGTTTTCCAGCATCTTTTGACGCAGTGGGCCGATGACTTCTACAGGGACGAACTTGGCCAACATCTCATCGCTGCTATGCGGAACGATCTGTTTGATCAACGAGCTAGAGACGTGCGACGTTTCCTCGTCGGACATCAGAAAGATCGTTTCAATCTCTGGGTTCAATTGACGGTTGGCCATCATCATCGTGAACTCGCCAGCAATGTCCGTCAACGGGCGAACGCCGCGAACCATCACTCGCGACCCGCAAGAGATTACAAAGCTAACCGCCAAGCCTTCGAAGGTTTTTACGACCACATTATGAAATGGCTTGACAACTTGCTCGAGCAGATCAACGCGTTCTGCGGGAGAGAACATCGGACGCTTTTCAGCATTGATACCAACGCCAACGACCAATTCGTCGAACAACTTGCTCGCGCGATTAATCACGCTCAAGTGCCCCAGGGTGATTGGATCAAACGACCCTGTGTAGACGCCAACCCGCTTCGTGTTCGGCATGGTATTCCTCGTTGTGTTTCGGTCGCGTAAAGGAGTTAGTGCATCTTACGACGATTGCTTACGAAAATCGACCAGAGCGTCCAACAAACGGCTGTGATCTTCGAAAGTGTTGTAGGCGTGCGTTGCGGCTCGCAGTCGGTTGCCTCGGACGCTCAAGACCACGTTGTACTGGAGCAGGTGCTTGCGGGCTCGGACATAAGCCGCATCGCCTTCGGCCTCGGCATTGGGCCAGCGAATGCCTAGGATTCCACTGCGGTTGTGCTGTTGGATTGGAAGCGTGGTTTGAAAGTCATTTCGAAGCAGAATTTCATTCAGTTGCTCGACATTTTCTAGGATTGCATTGTGAAATCCGCTGTCGCTTTGGTGTGTCCCCAAATCATGAAGGATCGAAAGGCTGGTGCCCAAAGCGATCATTCCCATCAGGTTGGACGATCCGCCTTCGAACTTGGCTGCGCTGGTCTTGAGTTGAACCGACTTGGGATCAAATCCTGCGGTGGCCAAGCTGTTCCAACCTAAGCCAATCGGAGCCAATTGATCGAGGTTTTTTTCGCGGACGTAAAGCAGGCCTGCTCCTTCGGGACCGAGCATCCATTTGTGTCCGTCCGCAGAAAGGAAATCGATATCAAGTTCGTGGACATTGATCGGAAAGGCTCCCAGTCCTTGAATCGCATCGACAAACAGCAGGCTTCCGTTTGCGTGAACCATCTGCGAGATTTCGGCCAAGTCGCAGCGGAATCCGCTCAAAAATCCGACCCAGCTCACCGAGACGATTCTTGTCCTCGCGTCCAAGTAACTCCGCAGTGTTTCCGCTGTGACTTCGCCAGAGGCCGGCATCGGGACCAAACGAAATTCGACGCCTCGTCGAACCAGATTTCGCCACGGCAGCAGGTTGGAAGGGAACTCATTGTCGGGAACCACGATGTTATCGCCTGGTTGCCAAGGAAATCCTTCAGCCACGATACCGATGCCTGTCGTGGTATTGGCGAC
>CAUJKA010000401.1 GCA_963204965.1 Planctomycetota bacterium
GAAAGTACGATGATTGCATTGGACACGCCAGGGCTGCAATCAGTGACTGATGCAGTTAATGTTGTCGATGAGCGTTCGATCTTCTTTGTGCCCTGTAGTGTCGTCACGCCCATGTTAGTGCGAGCCTGTACGATCGAATCGGGCCAAATCAAAGAACTCGCCAATTGGCCGGTTGGCGGCTATTGGGTTAAGGTGTTGATCTACAAAGGGAACATTCTCAGCCTGGCTCCGAATCAAAGTGCAATCGAGGTGCGAACGTTTGAGGATCTCAAAAGTGCCCATCAACTAACCTTGAGAAGCGATATTCTGTCGGCGTGGGGTAGTGCAGTCGCACGTAGGTCAACAATGACCATTAGCAATGTCGCCACAGGGAAGTTTCAGACGGTTCGTTTGTCCGACCTAAGCCCAATACAAGAGTTGGACGAACTTCAGCACTTGGATCGGCTACGCGCAAGCAATCCGCAATCAGCGAACACTCTGTCGCTCTTCATGCTTGCCAAAAAAGACAATTTGGTTGTCTTTGATGAAGTAAAAGAGCAAGTGACTGCTCGCTTTACTTTTGATCGCGAGTACTCGGACGCTCACCAGATCAATGATCATCAGGTTGCTGTTACCTCCAATTATTGGGGTGGCATGATTCAAGTACTAGACGTTCCTAGTCAGCAGGTCGTTGCCAGTTACTATCCAATGTTCTGGTCTCTAGTGGGAGCAGTGGTTTTGTGTATCGTTGTCATCCTATGGTGTTTGCTCTGGCTGCGCAATTCTGCTCGGCTGGGATTACCATTGGCGGTCGATTGGGTCGTACTGACCTGCGTATTAGTTCTGCCCGCGCTCTATCGAATGCTCAGCTATGACATGTGGTCAACCTACTCGCGGTTCAGTGTAACGATCGTACAAGCCGGCGTGTTAACGGGATTATTCGCTATCGCTTGTTATCTATTTTATGGGAACTCACGTTGGCCCTATCGGCTGATTGCTTGGTTTGCCTTTGTCGCTCTCGTCGGATTTGGCTTGATGGCGGCTAACTACACTTCGCCCACAGTAATGCAAGAATTCCCGGGTCAAGCGTTGTTGCATTTCTCTGGCGTTGCAGCGTTGAGCCTGCTAGCTGCCGCACTGTGTAGGCCGCTTCTTCGTCGCGTGTTTGTCGCGAGGGAATATGAACATGATGCCCGCGAATCAAAGACATCTACTAAGGCTACACGCAAACGTGTGCAGATGATCGATTGGTTCGCACTGACTACATCGATCGCAATTGTGTTGGCTGGCTTGAGCCTCAGTCAGCAAGAAATCGACGCACTAAAGTCATCGATAAGCTTGGCCATCGCTGGACGAACTACAGATCTTGTCGGCATCGTTATCTTGAGCATCCAAGTAGTCGTTACACAATGCGTGGCCGTCAGTCTGTGGCTTACACGCATTCGTATCGCTCACAAAATCGGCATCGGGCTGGGAATGACCGCCTGCATCATTATGGTCGCTGACCCAACTCTCGTGCTGCTCTCGCCCAGTTACTACCTCCAGATTTGGTCAACTGTAATGCTGGTGCGATTAGTTTCGCTGACTTACCTGCTGACATTAGCGTGGCTATGGCGCATGCGATTGAAGGCTGCGTAAACTGGCGATTGCAGCCAGCGACAACGAGGCTGCAACTTGCAATCGATCGACTCACTGACCGTCCCACCGAACATCGATTCGACGTTCGTCCGAGTCTGGATAGGCGTACTCCATATGTCGCGCGGTAGCTCGCGCAATCTCTTCGCCGAAGTATGCCGCAGTGATTCGAAGAGCCATGTCGATCCCGGCTGAAATTCCTGCCGAAGTCCAGAACTTGCCATCCTGGATAAAGTGCTTGGTGTCGTCCACATTGACTTCCGGTAAAGCTGTTCGCATCCACTCCAACGATCTCCAATGCGTCGTCGCTCGACAGCCTTTCAGCAATCCTGCACAGCCCAGGAGCAACGCGCCGGTGCACACCGAGCTTACCAGTTCGACCTGAGCGGCTTGAGTGCGTATCCAATCCAGCATTTCGTCATTGCCAATCTCACGACGCGTGCCCCAACCACCAGGCACCAACAGGATGTCCAAGGCTGGGCAATCGCGGAACGAATAGTTGGGTATGACTTCCATCCCGCCTGTTGTTTTGATGGTTTGACCCTGTTGAGCGACCAAGGCCAATTCGAACGGCGAAAGTTCTTTTCGTCGATTGGCTTCCGACAATCGAACTGCCGAGAAGACTTCGAAAGGGCCGCAGAAATCCAGCACTTCGACGTCGTCAAAAAGCACTATTCCGACTCGCTTTTGCTTCTTCGCCAAATCCATCTTGTCTATTCCAATTCGCGAGGAGTGTTGGGCGTTAGTCTAATTCTAACGTAACAATCAGTTCGCAGAGCGATAACCGAATCGACGAAGTCCTGGGATTCATGACGCGGAGCGAGAATTAGGATGAGTTATCGAAGGGAAAAACAGTGAAGTTGCTCGTCAAGTCTGCTTGCGCAGAATTGCCCTGCATGATAAATTTTGGGCAACTTTATTCAGCCACGTACGATTCCCCAAGAAGGCCAAGAGAATGTCAGCCGAAGCACGATTTGCAAGTCTAGGATTACAGTTGCCACCAGCTCCCAAGCCGGTTGGTCTTTACAAGCCGATGGTGGTCGTAGGTAACTTGGCTTACTTGAGCGGCCATGGCCCGCTGAAGTCCGACGGAACGCTAATGACCGGACGCGTCGGAGCAGATCTCACGTTGGAAGAAGGACAAGCCGCAGCGAAGCAGACTGGACTGGCTCTACTGGCGACTCTTCGCAGTTCGCTTGGGTCTTTAGATCGCGTTGTGCGTTTGGTTAAAGTATTAGGCCTCGTTCGCTGCACACCCGAGTTCGATCAACAGCCGCTGGTGATCAACGGATGCAGCCAACTGTTTGCAGATGTTTTTGGCGTCGATAACGGCATCGCCGCTCGCAGCGCTCTAGGCACAAGCGCTCTTCCAAGCGGCATCGCTGTTGAGATAGAAGCAATCTTTGAGATTGCCTAACGCATCGTCGCCCGGGCGTCCCGCACGTTCTTCTTTCTTCCCGCCCGATTTTGCGGTCCCCGGGCGGATTGATAGGTCCTTATCTGCCGGAAAGGACCAGAGCAGACTGTGTGAATTGTTTCAATTTGCAGCAACATCTGGCAAGTTCGAAGGAGTGTTTTCCGCTGCCTTGAAGATCCACTCGAAGCGCAGTCAATCTTGGTCAAACCCGGCAGGAATTTGACCTACCCGGAAGCCCGCTAGCTAGAACTACTCTTACTCCCTGGCTTCTTCGGCTTATTCGTTTTCTGACTCGTTACGGGCGCCGCAACTCCAGCAGTAACGTTATACGCCACTTCATTCACCTCGTTAGCGTCTGCGGCAATGTCATGGTCCCAAATGTCGATATCTCCGTCTTTAGTAACGATTCGCAAGTAGTCGCTGCCGGAATCACCACCGCCTGACCATGAATCTGCCTTTACGAACTTCGCCATGAAGACTGGGTAACAGCGGTTGGGGTTGATCCGCACCAACACGCCTTCGGGACCTATCAGAATTCCAAGCCTCAGAACGCCGGCCTTGCGATCACGATATGCGACTATCGATACCCACAATCTTCTGCCAACCCAATGGAGATAGCCAAGTAATGCAGCAGCAATCAAAACGATCACTGCCCAGCCTCCAAATGAAACATCGACATATGGGACGAATGAAACCAGGACCGTACCCATGACACCACATCCCGCTAAGCCAATGATGAACAGCGTCAACTCAGTGATTGGGCTGATGATCCGCGGTAGGACTCTAACATTAGCCGGCAGTGTGTAAGTCCGATCGATCCACAGTCGAAATGGGTCAGGCAAATTCTTGTCACGGACGGAGCGCATAGACTAAGTTCTCAAGTGACTCTTAAGAGCGAAATCAAACTGTAACAACAACGACGACCGGATCGTCAATTAGACTTCACCGTACATTACGAAGTGTCGGTCTGATTGAAATTTAAATCGCTCTGATTTGTATCCGTCTACTAGCAGTTGGATGAACGAAGCAACGCTGTCAGCAACCACAATCAGCTCGCATGGCTGAGTGCACTGCATGACAACTTGGCCAACCTTACCATCGGAACTGGGTTCCAAGTCGAGGAGTAACCAATCGGCATTTTCAGTGACGGTAAAAACAACAAACTTGTCATGATTTCGAGTAGGACCGATAACCGTGAACTCCTCATCCTTCCAGCATTCTTCGTACTCAGATCGAAGATGAAGGGTGTTCTCAACAATTTCGTCAATTCCAGCAAGCCAATAATACGAATGGATTCCGGTCGGCTGCCTGAGCGATGGAATAACTGGGTCCGCATACGCTTCACCGGTATAGGCAAGTTGGCCATTGTGACACGACAACAAGCTTTTCAATTCCTCAGGAAAGCACAGGCCCAACTTCTCTTCAGCCTGCCGTATGCTATCTGTACTGGCCGACGGTTGGAATTGAGGGCGCACCGGAGGATTGAGCGAGCTTAATACTCGGGAAAATTCAGCCATCAATGCACAAATGCGGTCATCGATCGTCATTTCACAATCCAATTTTTAGGCAGTAACTGAATCCGCAGTTAACAATTGCATTTCGCACGGGAGCCTTTGTCATTTGCAGCTCCGGCTCAAGTTTCGGGCCGCTCGTCCCAATCTGCAGTGATATTCGGTGATAGTATAGTTTGTTAAAGGCCCATGCGGCTCAGGGCATCAATTTCCGAATTGACCGAATCGTGTTCATCGCGTTTTCGCCCCTTAGTGTCAAACTAATATAGTGCACCTTGTTTGTCAGTCTTCCAACTTGGCCATTGCGGATACGGCCGCAAAAAACGCGATCACTGTGAGTACTCTAATAATCGCACCAACGACCATCGGTCGGCCTCGTCGCCAAATAGTTACAGGAAATTTGTTTGGAAATAGGGTGTTCAAAAGTGGCTGCCATACCATTCCCATCGCTGCAAATGGAATTGAAAGGATTGATATCGTAGTTACGAGAAAGAGTGGCCTTTGCAATGGCGCGAATGCCCATCCGAAGAGTTCTGCAATTCGCGGGGAATCTAGCATGTCTTCGTCACGAAGTGCGAAAGCGGAAGTCACCAGAAACGATAAAAGGTACAGCTCAAGCAGTGAGGTTGAAACCCAAGCTCCCTCAGTTTTCAGATCTTGTTCCTTAGGCTCGTCTTTGGGCGGATCGTAAGGGTTCGTTGGATCCATACTTCGATTGGTGAAAGACTGTCCTAACTTAGTACACGCCACTTCTACCTCCCCGGAAAATACTTGGGATCGCGTGCTCCGGTTCATTGATTGGTCCAGCAATATTGCCTATGTGAATGTCGGGAAAACGATTAGTCCATGCCCTTTGATTCGAATCCGTGAATCGAGCTTTGGGAGTCGCGGGACGTCATCAGTAGTGATCGAAAGGAAATCGGCGCCGTTCTGAATGTACACGTCAACGAACGCAAAGTTCTCATCGATTTCAGTAATCATGTGAACACGACCATCGATTATGACTCGATCAGGCTCGATGGCATAGATACCAGAGACTTCGTCATTCTCAGGGAGGTCAATGTCCACGGAGTCAATCGTAGTCAATTCGTACTCGACCGACAGCTCGCAACCGATTAGGTCTTTTAGTCGCTCAATCGGACCAACAATCACCGCATTCATCCGTGATTCTCGATGAACGACAGTCCCCAAATGCCGGTTGTCATGCTGGTCCATCTGATGGATTGAAACCAAGATAATTGCCATCGTTGGGCTCACGCTTTGAAGATAGATTGATACGCATCAGCGGTGCCGAGCAGTTGACTCAATGCAAGCCAAGACGGATGATCGAGAACTTGGTTTCAATCGTCTTTTCATCCGTTATACACTCTGGCGAGAGTGCAGTGCAGTCATGCGATCTCCAGTTTGCCAAACAATGGTCGATCGAAGATTGTGACGGATTTTGGGAAGATCAATCCATCCACCGTAAATACGGATTGCTCGTGAATACGATGGGGCGCATAAGAAGCTTGGCGGCTGGGATTTCATCATTCCAGTCAAACCAGTGATCGTACTTGTGAAGTCCTCAAACTCAAGCGGGTCACAAGTCGCGTTTGCAGCAACTCGACGGATGGCTGATCCATCATGCTCAAAGTCAACGAAGTAAATCATCCATACGGAAAAATTTAGCAATGAGCCAAAATCGCTAGAATTACCGCATTGCGCATAGTGCTTCATATCTCGCATCTGCTTGAAGCGATAGGGAGATAGGTCAGCAACTTCAATCTGTGGCATGTCAGCAGTGGGGTCATGTTCGCAAACTGCTTTTACAAACTGAGCGGTCGTGAAATCATTGGTTTGTGGGATAGCACCTCTTCAAGGACGAACGTAAGCCGAAACCTGATACCGACGCTGTGCGACCAATAGTTTGCCAAGTGACGTTACAAACTCGCGAGACTCAAGCTCGCTTTTAACGCCTGATCAGTCATTATAGCCAAGCCGATGCGTCTGACATGCGAACTCTCAAATTCAAATCGCTTGCTGGCGACATTTCAAAGTAGTCGTATTCGTGATCAGGCATACAAGCGAGGCGATGTAGCCTAAGACCAGCACGTTCCAATGCGAAATCGCCAATACGCCACTCTATGTTGGATGCAGCCTTATCATAGCGAAGTGTTCCGTAATCTTCTGTTTCCTCCACATCTGTGCATCGAATCAAGATGTCGAGCTCTTCAGCCTCAAAGAAGGACAAGTCTGTGAGACTAAGCAGCTCGCGCCGCCAATTGTTAGCGTGCAACCACAGCAGGATATTGCTGAGCGATAGTACGCCGCCGCGTGTTCCTCGCAAAAGCAACTCGCAACCGTCATTTATGCACTCCGAGACAGACGCAGTTACACTTGCATCGGGATAGGTAAGAAACTGAAGGTGGTCAGTGTCCGCTCGCATGAGGTTCTTTACTATGTTTGGCCAGGAGACGCTTCAGGTTGAGCCGTCGTTAGTTTAGCCGATGATGGACTAGTATTTCAACATATTGGAGAATCACAGCACCGCCAACTCCCACTCCTCCATCATAGGCCTCCTCGCCGCCATTCCTCTATCCAAGCGACACGCTAATTAGTTTCAATATGTTCGCCAATGAATCACCGAAGACTCTCTAGCCACGCGTCGAAGAACCGTCGCTGGTCATCAACGGTCACTGGCACAACATTCTCATCGACATCGAACATGTGTACGATGTCTGAGGTCCTTGTTGGCGAGCCAAGCTTGAGTCGATACAGCTTTAGGCCGCCCATGCTCCGAGACATACCCGATGGATATGACCGCAGATCCACCGCATAGCAGTTTGGCGTGAGTTCGATTGCTTCGAGCTGCCTACGAATGCAGCAGAACGATTCAAAAAAGTCATCCGCTGCGCCTTCGAACGACCTGCCTGCAAATGTCAGCTCGATTCGACAGTCATCGCTATCGTAAACCCGAACAGCTGCTATTTGTGGCGATCGCTTCTCATACAGAAGAGTCACGTTGAAGTGCTCCATTTTTGACCTCGCTAAACTTGGAATGGCGATCGACAGCCCCCTGACCGGGACGCTCTGTTTAGTGACAAGTTTTGATTCAGTCTCGAGGCGCAACTTCAGAGACTCGATCCACGATCAACGCGCGTTCCATGATATCAATCTCGGTTTCCTCTATCACTATGGTCCACCGTCCAGGCCGCAGCGTTTCGTCGTGAAACGTCGTCTGCCCCAGTTCTTCCGGTAGATCCATCCGCGAGGCTCGCTCTATGTCCGTTTTGATCGTTTTCCCAGGGAGCACCGTCGTGTAAGTGGGCTGTGCTGCGTTGGATTTGTAAACCTCAATGATTATGCCTTGAGGCGAGTTATGTGCAGAAACCTGCCAAGTTGGACGTGACGACATCCATACGATCGTCGCGACGATTGGTATCGCGATGACAACGAGGGCGACGATGATAGGCGTGATTCTACGCATGGTACTCTTCGTGGAAGTGGGCTCTTGCTTCATTGGCCAGTTTGGCGAATGGAACCTTGTACTTGCATGAGCTTCTGAGTGTGGTCGCAACGCCATCGATGGCGTTGTGATTATTGCCGCATGTTGGACAATTCCTCAATTAATCTCGAAAACTGTTCACGATAGAGATTGTAGCACGGACGCTGTGGGACAATGCCCGTAAAGCTGCTCCAATCCTGAGTCACGAAAACACTCGGGTCGGATGTGAAGTTGATGTCGACGCACTTGCGAAGCTCATCAAACGTCAATTGCTTTGTCGGTCTATTCGGGTCTGCATTAACTTCTGTGAGTCGAATTGCGTTCAGTGTTGCTGCCGAGCTTTCGAGATCAGACCGCAGGTCGTCCCACGATCGAGGCCATGCTCTAGTGCGCTCGCAGAAAGATCTACAGGCCGACGCAGCGATAATGGCTGCGTCAGTGTTTCGATAGGCGACTGAGCTGCCCTGCACCGGGTTAAACAAAGTCTTGTCAAGCATCGGGAATCCGAAGATTGCCAGAATAGAAACAACCAATACAGCCGAACCAGCAGAAAAGTACTTACGTTTCCAAGTCAGAACCAAGCAGACTATTGCTATGGAAAGAAGGCCAAGAGTGAAATAGAGAACCGCAACTCCAGGCGCATTGCGGAGCGGAATGGTAGTACCGTCAACAGTATTGGAAGCTCGCGTCACATAGAGGCGAAACAATGCAAGTGGGATCGCGACATACAACATCCAAGCAAACATGCTGCCTAGGGAGTAAGTGGCAGAATTTCCAGTCTGTCGTTGCGGTTGTAAGTTCAAACTGGCAATCCCCTGAAAATATCCGTAAGTCGAAGTCCCAATCTCGCTCTAATCGTCTTCCTCAAAGATGATCACACTTGGTGCAACGGTGAGCTGTGGAGTTGGGAATAGCAAAGCTTTGCAGCTTTTGTACCGAGCGATCCAAGTGTCTCCGTAGTAGTGCCGCGTCACCCAATGCGCCCCAGTGCAAACAGTCGGCGGTTGGGGGGCAATGAATCTAAACCAAATCTCTTCCGCCGTGTTCCGATTGACAGGGGCTAACGCAATGGCGACGAAGACTGTGGTCAAACTATAGTCCTCAATGAGTATTGGGCCTTTGGCCTGAATTGCAAACGGAACATGACTTACTCCATATTGCCGAACGGCCTAATTCTCAAAACCTGACACAACCATATATCCCTTCCATTCACCTTCACGGATTGCAGAAGGGTGTTCAGGCTGGTAGCGATAGGCTTTTTCTTGTTCAGGCGATTGGGAAAACCAGTAAACCAGGGCAAGCAACGCTGTGATAAAGAACAACTTCATCCTCATGATTCGCTCCTGTTTCGGGTAGATTAGCAAATCTCACGTCGACCCGAAATATCAGGATTCTTGTGTAGCTCGGCACCTTGATCCTCCGTGGCTCATACGAGCGAACTTCTCTCTCAAATCCAAGAAACAAATCGACTCCGTTAGCTTCATTCATGTTCGTGATTCGAGCTTGCGTCGTCAAGTTCGGCGAGGATTTCAACGGTCTCATTCGATCCATCCTCAACGTTGTAGCAGGTCAAGGTTGTATCGCCTGGCGCTCCACCGTCCACGAGAATTCGAACCAGCTCCCGGATCATCCCACGATCAGGAATATGGAGTTGAATATCACAACATTGAATACCGTTGCTATCACGAAACGATCCGCTTCCGATTAACCGCCCTTCTCCACGCTCTTCAAACAGGTCGCAGATTGGGTACTCAAAACGATCCCCGCGTTCAAGCGGTGAAATTGCCAGAGGGATTGCAATATTTAAGTTCAACATCTTGAAAGCCTAGTCTGATGAAACTCGAAATACTAACTCTTATTCACAGCTACAACCACCTCACTCTATTGAGCTCATCACCAGATAGTGCTCATTGTCACAGCAATGGCAATAAGCACAAGTACGATGGCGATGTATGCCATAGCATGACGAAAGTTTTGTTTCCAGAGGTGCCATGCTGAAGTTATGGCTAGGAAACCAACGCTGAGAAAGATTGCAGTTGCAGTCAGCATCAACGCGAGGTCCCCTGCTTGCAATGGATCTGTCGTGTCGTAGTCACGAAAGACAATTGAGGCAAGAACAACTAACGCGAAGAGGCCCCAAGCAAGGGCTGCAAGACCGATTATCCCCAAGATGACTGCAGGCACTAGACGAAGTCGAAACGAATGAACAACCTGCTCGTTACTGGATGCGCTCGGCTGGTATGGATTTACGTCAGGCATAGTTCTCTGGAAGTCGCGTGGAAAGTGGCAGAGCAACAAAACGATTGGAACCCTATTCGCGGAATTGTGTATTCTACTGCCAAGAAGCTATAACGCTCGAACATGGGATCAATCCTTGGATTGTTGATTGAGTCGTTCCATCAACAGAAGTTTCGATCTCAAGTTCTTGATACATCGTGATGATTTTTCGAGGAGGTGATTCGGAGTTCTTTCTCTTAACAACAGCATGATTTCAAGGATTAACTGAATCTCTACAACGGAAAAAGCAAACAGATTCACAGAACCTTTTCGTGTAAAATGGAAGAGCAGTGCGTCATAAGCTATGTCGAAGTTCGTGCTCTCAGGACGTAACGCGGTTACCAGACACGCAGGCAAGTGAAATCGCATCCCTGCGTCATCCATGAAACACAAAGCTAAGCCGCAGAGAAGTTTGGAATCAATCAATTTCCGCCAGTCATGATGCTCATCCTTTTGCCTCGCGGCCGCACGTTCTTCGTCGGAACCATAGCAATCGATAACGAACGCTTCAAGTAGTAAGACTCCCTCACCCAATTTCAGGCCAGCAAAAGCTCTTTCCACTCGCTCGATGAATTCAGTAGCGGTTGCCATTTTTGTCCTGAGAGGATCTAGGGGTCAGTAAGTAAGAGCAGTTAAATCGGCCGCTAGTCCTGCTGATCGAGTAGTCGTCTGCAATCCATGGTTGTTTGCATTTGGGTTAAGGTGTTCAGACCGCCTTGCGGAAGCAAAGAACGAGCACGCGTCCATCGGGAACCAAATTGTAAACGCCGGTCGAGAGGTTGTATTTTCCAGCGAGCGAGGGAATGTCGATTCGTCCAACAATTGATCCGTCCGAATCATCTCCAGCAAAAATCATACGAGCGCCACCCTCGGGAACGTCCCAACACTGATCAGTGGCTGTTAGGATTGCATGGGCTTTTGCACGATCGATTAATGCATCAGTATCCACAGAGTTCCAGCCTAGCAAAACAAAGAAATAATGCTCTTCCGGTGTCGAACTTAGATCCCAAGCAGCAAGAGGCGGATCCGAAAGTACCAACGCATCCACGCCACCTACAGAGATGAAACCAAATGGCGATTGAATCTGACAGGCACGTCCATAGTCAGTTTCTGGGGCAAGTATGTCCGCGGCCATCTCGTTGCCTTTCCAATTGGAAGCAACTGAATTCGGAAGTACTATGTGCGGCCCACCTTCCCAACATTGGTACACGTACCGACGCATTTCTGGGTTCTGCGGCTCAGATGAAAGTTTCAATTGATGAATAGTTTCCTCGGCGACTTGCGAGCATTTCTTGGATAGCGAATCCCACGATATCGACCAGCGTTGAACCGCTCAAGCCAATCGCCTAGGCGAATGTTATAATAACAGGTGTCATATTGGGAGTACAATTATGCTCCGAATCTCAGTGCAAGCAGATGTCGCCGAGCGAATCTGACGTTAGGATGGTCAAGTTGAATTGGTTGACGAGATGGGTAACCGACTGGGCGTTGTTCGACGCCAATCTACAGACGAAGAGATTCGATTTGCCAAATCACGTATGGGTAAATCTGGACCGAAGGTTTCCTTCGACGACTTTATTGCGAAGGTAGAGTCCATGTGAATTATGAAGTCATCTGGACGTTCCTTTTCTGCCGAACGCAGCGCATGCCTGTCGGCGCAAGATACGTTGAATAGAAAAATGACCTGAACGTTGACTCGCGAAGAAGATCACTTCGCTACGATCTTCGCGCTTGTTCCGCTACAGCGTCGATAATCGAGTTCAAATCGGCATCATAAAGATTAGAGCAGCTAAAGCCGTTGATCTCAACAAGGGCAATACGGCCCTCAGATTCACAAAAGTCCATAGTGAACAGCGGATCGGGCCGCCATGAAACACTGCTCAGTATTGTTTCAGCGAAGTTTAGAACATCAGTTGGGCAACCTTGTCGCAACTCAAGCTGCCCATTTACTGCGTATTGCGATGACGTGATAACGTCGTCCTGTGCAACGAAAAGGCGCCATTCCCGAACGACAGTTTTTGGAGACGAAATCACGACCATTGTTCGTGGATCCAGACGATTGCTTAGCTTTGAACGAAAGGCGTCGATATCTATACAAGTACCTGAGAAGAGTTTGCGGCCGACAGCAGGGCGAATAAACAACTCGCCATTTATAGCCAGTTGATCGAATAGCTGCGAAGATCGCCGTATCGCCTCGGCTGCCGGCAACATAACGTAATCCTCGTTGAGTAAGTACTTTCCGAAGTAGCAGTAGTAAGTCTCGCAGCAAAAATTAGCGAACGTGCACCATCCACCCGGTTTCCATCTACGGTTTGTTTGGATGTGATTCATCAATGCAGGTCCACCGAAGAAGACAACTCGAGCGTCGATTGGTATATGCTCTGCCCCCACAATGTCGCCGGGTTGTTTTGACTCCGGGAAGAATTTCACCGGTCGACATTCGTAGCCTCGAGTACGAATAAGCGTTTGGAATTCGGCTGATCGCTCAAAGCTCTGGTCAGCGTCAATCAACCAAGTTAGTTTCATGATTACTCAATCGAAATAGCGCCGACGATACCACAGTTCGCGGAGAGACTTTGCCATGCCATAGCACGCGATCACGAACTTGGGTGCACTGAGTTAGATCTGCTATTGCTGCCATGAGATCCGCCATTCAGGAATAGATGCGTTGACTGCCAATAGTATTTACAACCTTTAGTGGCATTGAGTCGGCTTAGCCGAATTACTTCATCGCGGGCTTCCTGCGCTGTCATCACAATTTGTTTGACCTTCACATTAGCGGGGCCAGCCGTTGGCTGAACCTTGCCGTCAATCTCCCATACGGAGACGCGAGCATCTGAGTCAATGGTGTCGCCATCAACACGTATTACTGCGTATACTTCAATGTATTCGTTTGGAGTGGTCATTTGCGGTTTAGCAATAATCTGGCGCAAGAATGTCGGTCATCACCTAGCACGCGAATGCATCTCAAGGTTGGCTTCAGTGTGTCGCCGATTCTACATGCTCCGATTGCATAAGTGCAATGCTGTAAAGCTTAGCTGTTAGGAATACTCGGAGTATATGTACGGGTTGAAGCCATCCAAACATCCTTTGTCCTTGTACCACATCCGACGATAGATGCTGGCAATTTATGGCTCGTCATGAACTGACACGGTCACCAGGAAGTCATTTGTTCGATTTAGCGATATGATTTCGTGCGTGAAGGCAGTGGATAGAGCTATCCTGCAAGCGACCTCTTCAAACAACTGGTGGTGCTCTTCCGTGAGAACGCGCTGATTGTAGGAGAGATCGTAGACTTGCGCCGACCATGCTTCCAGTTTCGTTTGCACGCAACTTGCAAAGTCGTTGGGATGACAGAGGCTCTGGTACTGCCAATCTCCGCAATTGTACTTAAGAGCCTTGACACAAGCTGCTTGAACGTACACCTCTGGATACTCGGCACGGTACTTCTCAAGCGTGCGACTGAACTCATCCTCGGTGTTAGCATACAAGCCAAATTGTCCGTCAAACCCATCAACGTAGACTGAAACTGCATAGAATGGCGATGCATTGTACTGGCGTGCAAGCAGCCGAATGCCGTCGATGCAGGCCTC
>CAUJKA010000402.1 GCA_963204965.1 Planctomycetota bacterium
CCAGATGGTCACTGTTATCACGGTTTCTGAGGATGGCAAATGGAAAGTTCATAGAACCATTGCTGAAAGCAAGTTAGAAAACTATCGCGAACTCTACTGCATCGTTCACTTTCCCAAAGTCGAAACTATCAAGCCTTGCGAGTTTCTTGCTATAGACTTGAACGATGAGGTTGTGGCACGGATCGGCTCACCCTTCCCTGCCGATCAGCCAGGGGCAGGATTCTACGATCGCTCACATGATTTGCAGGCGAAGAATGGACCATGGACGGTCGAGTTAGCTCAGATCACCAGCATGTGGTATGCAGATGGTCAGTATCCTTACTCAAACCAGTTTAATCCCCCTGAATTTCATTGCGAATACGAGGGGAACCTCTTAGAAAAGGAAAACGTTTCGCAGATAGAAACGGAATTCTCTGATGCCTTGGGAAATCCTGCTACCCTGTGGTTTCAACCCCATAACCAACATCTATGGAGATATCGAATGAAGGTTGCTCGGCTAGATTATCTCACCAGCAAGCAAGCCAAAGAGCTAAGGCCGCTTGGTCGAGTAAGCGACCTAACTGCATCAAGCGAACTGTCAATTTCTGACGATCAACTTTTGAGTAAATCGGTACTCTTCGTTCCGGTAGGCAAGCATGCAACGACATCTCAAGCTCTTGCTGAAAAGGAAATAGAGCTACGCTCATTGAACTTTGGGTACGAAACACAACGACTGACTTGTATGTCTTGCTCAAGGGTGGGAGGGAGCCGTGGAAGAAAGAGCGTCGCGAAATTTACGCTTCTCCGCAATGAAGAACTGCTGAAACTCACCTTGACAACCAAACCCAATGAACCGGCAAAATTGGAATTCGATGCTAAACGACCTCTGGTCATGCTGGAGCTTGCAGAACCATTGCAGGAGTGCTTGATCAATGTCTTCGCATTTGATCAATTCAACCGAGCTCTCCAAGTCGACTCGGTTCCAAACGGCTTGTCGAGACTACCGATGTTTGTTGTCGAAACAGAAAGCGACACGCTGCATCTTGATCTGTTTTACTCGATCGAGCCTATGGTCCCAATTGATTTCTACATGGTTCCTCCAACCAAGAACTTAGCTTTACCACTCGACTCAGGATCAACGTGGATGCGCATGACGGGTACTAAGGATGGCTGGAAGGTTGACCGACAATTCTATCCCAAGGAATAGTGCTTCGTAGGGTGTGTGCAGCTTGCGTTCTACAATCCAAATAGTTTACGAAAGAAATACTTCACTATAATCCGCCCAGCATGTCACTTCACCCGCATGCGCAACACTCCATCGCCCGTTGGCTTGTGACAGGTCACTTAGAGTATTCTCGCACTATGTAACCCAAGCCTCTAACAAAGACATTGAGGCACAGAGGTATTCGCCGCGCCACTCATCAGCTTATATCTGCGATTTTTGCTCTCTTCAGTTCTTCTACGACTTCAACTGCTTCGTAGAGTTCTTCCGCGAAAGCCTCATCTACTGGTTCAATTTCTCGGACCGTCAACACGCCAATAATAATGTCATTCAGCCGCTCGCAGTCGCATCGGGTTCCTTCGCACAACTCAATCAAATACTCAAGTTGCTTCAAGATGGACACGATAGCAGTATCCGTAGGGAATCGAGACCGATACTCCATTGCTCTCAATTGAACGGCTCGTAAGAGTTCAATAGCTTCCATTTTAGTACTTTCCAAAAATGATCTCGAAAGAGACCTGTCTCTCGAACGCTTCCGCCAGACGCATAGCTCGGTAACGCGGTCTCGCAGAGCATGCCACCCGCGATCCAGTATATCCATCAGAAAATGCCGTCGCTTCGCGACTCAACATCGTTCGCTCGATCTTACCTGGGACTCGCGTCCCAGGCTGTAAACTATCGTCGCGTCCGCGACTACTACCGTCAAAACGCGAGCTTCGAAAGCGGTCAATGGGTCCCATTGTTCGGCATTGATTCCCTTCGCAGCAAACGGCATGCTCGACGTTCAATTCGCTGAACCTGGAAGACTAAAACTGTGGTTTTCCACCATCAAGCACACTGTTGCGGAATTGCCTTTTGGTGCTTCATCTGGCCTTAATAATCCTCTAGTGGGAATTGCTCGCCCTATGATCGACTTTCATTTTTTGAATTGCTAGAATGTCGCCGAATTGCGTTGCGGTATTCTTGCCAATGTCGAGGAGGTAGTCGTTGTGATCTCTATTGATGAGTCTTACGTCGATTCTGCAGCTCCCAATGCGGATGCAGCCAAGAATGGTCGAAGTTTGGTTTTGAAGAAGAAGTTCCTCAAGCTGAATATCTCAGACGACAAGACTATTCTGTTCGGTGAATGCCAGGGTAGTGGTAAGTCGCCTTACCAATGTTCGTGCGACTTCATTCGACCTGGCGCACCTACCTTTCGCTGCAACTGCCCTAGTCGACAGTTCCCTTGCAAGCACTCGGTCGGCATGATGTATGCCTACGTGCAGAACGCTGCGTCATTCAAAGTCGCCGAAGTACCCGAAGACCTGCAAGGCAAGCGAGAAAAGGTTGTCGCGCGAGCTGAGAAGAAGAAAGAGGTTCAAGCTGTACCTAAGCAAGTCAACAAAGCAGCTTTGGCTAAGAAGATTCAGATGCAATTGGATGGCATCACCTTGCTTGAGCAACTGACGATCGAGTTGGCTCGTATCGGCATTGGCAATATGAACGCGAAGCTTGCCAGCACTATTGAAACGCGAGCCAAGCAGTTAGGCGATGCCTATCTTCCTGGCGCTCAAAGTGCATTGCTGGCCTACACCTCGAACTTCTCAGATAGCTCAGGAAAATTCGACGATAAGATACCAGCATCGGTCCGCGAGGCGATGTACAGCGATGCTCTGGATCAGCTAAGTAGGCTTAATGCCTTGGTCAAACAGGGACGAGCGTACCTTGAAAAGCGGCTTTCCGATCCTGAGCTTAAGCCCGAAACGGAATCTCCCATCGCAGCTTGGTTAGGACATGCGTGGCAGTTGAGCGAACTTCGCGAAGCGGGACTCACGCAGGAAAAGGCCGAGCTACTACAATTGGCCTTCAACTCGCACGACGATGTTGCTCGACGCGAGTTTGTCGATACGGGAATTTGGGTCGAGCTCGCTTCAGGAAAGGTGCTCACCACAAAGACTTACCGACCCTACAAAGCGGCGAAGTTCATCAAGTCTGAAGATAGCTTCTTCCAGATCGCGCAAGTCCCTACGCTGTGCATCTACCCAGGTGACTTGAATCCTCGATGTCGTTGGGATGAGATGTTGCCTCGGCCAGCAACCAGCGATGATTACAAGAAAATCCGTAGCCTTGCTTCGGCAGACTTTACTGCACTCACCAAAACAGTGAAGAATAATCTCAAAGGTCCACTTTCCGAGAAGCAACCGGTGTGCCTGCTCCGGTTTAAGACCATCGGCTTGGTCAATGACAAATTCGTGATTGAAGACAAAGCGGGCAATCGACTTGTGCTCACCGATCGCGGCATGTCGGAAGAGCCTTCTAGCGTCGAGCTCTTGCGACTGGTTCCCGCCGACGCAATTAAGGATCAAGTCTTGGTGGGTCGCTTCCGCCATGACTTGGATCGATGTCAGTTGGAGGTCAAGCCGCTAAGTATCGTCACCGAATCCGAAGTCATTCGTCTCACACTTTAGGACCAGATCATGAGTATTGCAGTTCTCAACGAAGTCTACACAGAGGCTCGGCGTTTGGCGATTGCGGGCAGCGTTGTCGCTCCGGGTGATTTCCGATTGAAGAAGTTGGTCGAGCCGCTCAAGAAGGCTGGGGCCAAGGCACCGGTGTTTGCAAAGGTCGCCGAGAGTGTCGAGGAGGTGATCAACTCGACCGACAAAACTTCAGCGACCAGTCTTTTGAATCTCAGCTCTCTCGTTTGCTCGATCTTGTTTACGCAAGGAGCAACGGGAGCTGAGGGAAAGCTTGAAGGAATTCAGTCTTCATCGGTTCAGGCTAAACGCACTCAGATCAGCGCTCGTATGCTCAAGCCGCTGATTGAAGCATTGACGACGACGGGTTCCGGTCGACTGGAGCAGATTCGCAGCGCAATCGAAATGGGCCTGTTTGCGGACTTGCGTTTGGTTCGGCCCGCCTTCAAAGCCATCGATGATGTCTACGGCGAGATCGCTGAGATGATTACGGAGAAGGTCTTGCCTTCCTATGGCAAGGCAATCTTGGGCGAGTTGAAGTCGACCTTCGATGTCAAAGGTAAAGGCGGTCATGCGCGGCGGCTTCGGCTGATGCATAAGATCGACCCAGAGTTCGCACGTGAGACAGTAAAAGAGGCTCTAACTGCTGGTTCGGCCGAAGTGAAGGTGGCGGCGATCGAGTGTTTGGGCGATGCTCCCGAAGATCTGTCGTTCTTGATTGAACAATCCAAAGCTAAAGCTAAGGATGTGCGTCAAGCGGCCTACCACTCCCTTTGCAAGTTGCCCGATGCCGACGCGCTGGCAGTTTTGGTCAAAGCGATCGATGGCAAAGATCTGGGAGTTGTCACATATGCGGTTCGCAAGTGCAAGCCTACGAAGCTGATCGAAGTCGCCCTGGATCGAGCCAAGAAGTTGATCGCCGAAGTGCCTTCGATCAAAGACAAGAAGAAGCAAGGCGAAGAGGTGGGGCGCTTGCTTGAACTTATCCAGATCATGCGCAATGAGGTCAGTGCGGATGTGAGAAAGTTCCTGCAAAACTGCGTTGAATCAACAGCCAGCCTGGAGAAGATGAAGTCCACTCCTGGCGGCTTGGATATTGTCGAGACGGCAGTGTACGCTTTGTCCGAAGGCGATGCTGCAAGTATCAAGTTCATTATCCAGCAACGCGATACCATTCCTACAGACAGCTTCAGTACGGTCTTCGATGCAGGTCTCAAGACTCTCTCGCCGAAAGATTTTTACAAGACTTTTTCGCCGTACATCAATCGCTCTGCGAAAAAGAACTCGCCTGAGTTTGATAGACACGAGATCGTCCGTGAAGGTCTGATGGATGATTTCGGCTATCACTGGAGATGGGTCAGTACCGAGCCGCAGAAGCCGCTGGATATCGCGTGGCTGAACGATGCCATTGCCGCAGATGATCTGGAGCTTGTCCTGGCTCTTGCTCAGCCCAAGAAC
>CAUJKA010000403.1 GCA_963204965.1 Planctomycetota bacterium
GCGGTTCCGACTGGGCCGTCAACGGCACCGATTACGATCTCTGGCATTGCGGCTGTAACATCTTTGCCTTCACTAAATACAGTTGCTTCGCCAGCCTTAAATACGATCTTGCTCATCGAAATCTCCTTGAGTTAATTTGCGGGTGATGGGGTGGAATTGTAGTTCTTGATGGAAGGCTCGAAAAGGCACTTACCACGAACGACCAGTTTTGGTGTGTTTCGACCTTCCTTGAAGGATGCGGCGGCGCACAGTTCTGGCGATTCGGTGTAGGAGAAGCGATGCCCTGCTAGGCTTGCAATCGCATTCCAGCTATTCTGTATTCAGCGTATTATCTGTATTTACCGACTTCCATAGAGGTCTTTCGTGCGACTTCACTGCCTAGGAACGACAGGCTATCACCCCAGTCCATCGCGACAGACGGCCTGTTATTACCTTCCAGACCTGGAGCTGGTGTTGGATGCCGGAACGGGCTTGCATCGTCTGACAGAACATTTGATCCGCGAACCCAAAGAACGATTGGATATTCTTCTCTCGCACGCACATTTGGATCATGTCGTTGGGCTGACCTTTCTGCTCGACGTAATGGCCGTGACTTCGTTGAAGCAGGTTCGCATCTTCGGCCAGCCAGATAAACTAGCTGCAGTGAAAGAACACCTGTTTCATCCGCTTTTGTTTCCAGTACCTCTTTCGCTGGAACTGCATCCGCTAGCTGGTGACGAAGGACGCGTAAAACTACCCCACTGCAGTTTCGACTACTTTCCCTTAGAACATCCCGGCGGTTCTATCGGAATGCGAATCGAAGCAGTATGCAAGCGGTTTGCCTACGTTACGGACACTACTCCCAAGAGTGACTCGCCGTTTCTAGAGCAACTTAAGGATCTGGATCTGTTGCTTCACGAGTGTTACTTCAGTGACAAGTATCAGGAACTATCGCTGCGAACCGGACACAGTTGGCTTGGCGCTGTCACATCGATCGTAGAACAGGTCCATCCAAAGCGAACATTGTTGATCCACGTCAATCCGCTTGCAGAAGTGCTTGCGGAAGACTCGGGATACACCGCAGATCATGAAGCACTCCGCATGTCCTTTGCCGAAGATGGCATGGTCGTCGACTTCTGATCATCTTAAAGATGACTTCTGTGCCTTGCGCATTTTCTTCCAGACTTTTCTACCAATCTTCGAGTCTAGTCGAACCAGTTGGTGCTGCCGTACATCAAAGGCGACCTGCTTGCCTCCACTGTCAACTGCGTAGACGAAAGGCAGGCATACGGCCCTTACTTTAAAGGGCTTGCCTGGATCGCGAGACATCAAGCAAAGTCGGACGGGCTCGTCATTGGATAGTATGGTGCCGGAACACGACCAAAGAAATGATGGTAGCTCGTAGACTTGATTCAAGACTGCTACAAAGTCCTTCGGGCGAATATCCTCCGGCGCGAGTCTAGTAGCTAAGGTCAGTGGTGATTCTGTCGCGATGTCTGATTTCGATTGGATCGTTTTTTCCATAATCCCGTGGTTACTTTATGCGTTGATGGTTGATTTCGAAGTAAATCCTGTCGTGCGCGGGAAAACTCAGGGTTACACCACACCGGTGTGTGAAATCAGTTTCAAGCAGTAATTAGGAGTCATGATCGTTGGTGCTTCAGTGGCATCGGCTGCGAGCGGGCTCAATTCTTAGTTGGCTCCGCAAAGTAGTCGAAGGGGCTCGAACCAACGAAAGGGGCTTGAGCGCACGCTAGCAAGAAAGCTACCAATGCGTGTTGTCCATTTAGACAAGATTCCGTGTCTCTGGTTCATGGAGAATAGAAGAAAGTCGCAATAGGAGCCGGCTTTCCATGCTAGCCGCCAGGCGTTAGCCTCCGGTTTCGGCAGTATTAATGGAACCGCACTGAAGTACCTACACAGTTGGGGATGATCGGCACTAGAGGCTGTCGATAAAGGCACGAGAGAACCGGACGCTAACGCGATTCCGGCTAGTCCTCGAAGCGGCACGCTCTTTATAGCTTTACCGCTCTGAGTCGCAAAGCGTTGACTACGATGACTAGGTCGGACATGACCATTGCCAAGGCAGCCAGGATTGGATGCAGCTCACGAAGGTAGATTGGAAAGAAGGTTACCTTTGCCAAAACGCCTGCTGCGATCGGGATTAGTGCCGCGTTGTATGCGAAGGCCCAAAAAAGATTCTGGCGAATGATCCGCATTACCGCTCGACTCAAGAGAAACGCTTTCGGTACCGAGCTTAAGTCGCCTCCCATCAATGTCACATCGGCCGACTGGATGGCTATATCAGTGCCAGTTCCAATTGCTACTCCAACATCTGCTTGAACCAAGGCGGGAGCATCATTGATTCCATCACCGACCATTGCCACGCGTACTGTGGCCGGTGATACATCGAAATTTACACCTTGCGTTGAGCCCGACTGTAGCTTCTGAATAGCATCGGCTTTTTCGGTTGGTAAGACGCCTGCTGAAAAGCTCTCCATTCCTACCAACTTGGCGATCGCGGCCGCAGTACGTGCGTTGTCGCCTGTCAACATGCTGGTTTGTAAGCCCATCTCTCTCAGTTGTCGAATAGCTTCCCGGCTGTCGGTTTTGGGTGTGTCCGCCAAGGCAAAGAAGCCGCATACACGCTGATCGACGGCCAGCCAGACAATCGTCTTAGCTTGATTCTCTAAGTCTAAGGCTCGCGATGTAAGCTCTTCTGGAAGCCGACATCCCGTTTCTTGAAGCCAGATTTCGGTGCCAAGTTGAACGTTGTGGCCTTCCAGATTTCCCGTGACACCCTTGCCCGCAACCGCTTCGAATTCTCGCACTTCCAAATGCTTGAGTTGAGTCGATGAAGCCCCGTCGAGTTCATCAACAACATAACGGACAATTGCCTTAGCGATCTGATGTTCGCTAGAACTCTCCATAGCGGCAGCGTAGAGCTTTGACTTGGATACATCCAAATCCGATGAGCTTAACGCAGGATTCAAAACTAAGTCGGTGACTTGCATCCTACCGGTTGTCAACGTTCCCGTCTTGTCGAAAACAAATTGGCTCACGGAGCTCAACTGCTGCAACGATTCGCTCGACCTAAACAGAATTCCCATCTCGGCGCCGCGTCCCATTCCCACCATGACAGCTAGTGGTGTTGCTAAGCCCATGGCACAAGGACACGAGATGATCAACACAGCGATCATTCGCGTCAGCCCGATGGTGAAGTCGCCAAAGACAAAGCCCCAAATCAATAGGGTTGCCATGGCAATGGCTAGAACGACCGGAACGAAGATGTTGGAAATCTGATCAGCAAGCTGCTGGATCGGCGCTTTGGTAGCCTGTGCTCGTTCAACTTGAGCGACGATTTGAGCTAAAGCGGTTTCATGACCAAGTTTACCAACAATAACGTGCAACAAACCTTGTTGATTGATTGTACCGCTGAAGACTTGGTCGCCCTTGGTCTTGCTCGCCGGAAGACTTTCGCCAGTCAGCATACTCTCGTCGACGGACGATCCACCGCTTTTGACAAGACCATCCACAGGAATTCGCTCGCCTGGCTTGACGACGACGACTTCGTTGAGATGTACTTCGTTAATGGGGACAGGGACAACGATCAAGTTTCGGACTACATTTGCCGTTTGGCTTTGTAGGCCAAGCAAACCTTCGATCGCAGCGCCTGTGCGCTTCTTAGCTTGCGTCTCGACAATTCGTCCAAGCAGAATCAGCGTGATGATTGTTGCTGAGGTTTCGAAGTAGACGTGTTGGTGCTCCCATCCGCTACCCCAAGTCTGTTCCAACAGGATCACTACACTATAGAAGTAAGCAGTAGACGCGCCGATCGAAACAAGAACATCCATACTGGCAAAGCGCATCTTGATCGCGTGCCATGCCGACAGATAGTATTCGCCACCCACATAGAATTGAACTGGAGTCGCCAAGAGTAACAAAAGCCAGTTGACCCAGGGCGCATGTGACCATTGGCCGATCAAGCCAAAATCGCGGCTCATGCTGATCAAGAAAACTGGAAGCGTTAAGACCGCACCAACCTTAAATCTCTGCCACTGCCGCGCTCGAACTAACTCCTCAGCGTTACGCCGCGCCTCTGCCAAAGATTGCTTCGAGCTTGCTTCGACGACTTCAAATCCCGCCGACTGAATTGCTTGAACAAGCATATCGCGAGAGGCTGCGGTTGCATCAAAGACTACTTGTACCTGTCCAGCGGCAACATTAATCACCGAGCTTTTCACAGCGGGTAATCGCCCTAACGCATGCTCGACAGCCTTGGCACAACTTTGACAAGTCATACCAGTTACAGGCAGATCAATGGTCGTATTACTCATTACCTCGGACTTCCGCCGCGTAGCCACCGTCGCCAGATCGTCAGACGGTGGATTGATCAACAATGAAATGGTGCTGAAAGACGGGATTCGAGCACGAGCACCGTGTTCGACTAAGCACGAGCACGACAATCTGAGAAACGGAGCGTCTCGAATGCCTCAACCGACTACCGCATAAGCATTATCGACGTTTCCCGGACAAAGAACAGCGGCAGAAGTGAGTATTACGGCAACTTGAAGCCTTGTAAGTATGGCTTTTCTCAGATTTGAGCAGTTATCGGAGGTTGCTCACTACGTTGTCGCCGATATCGACGCAACAAGTAACCAGTCAAATCCAAGAGCTTTTATTACCAGGGTTGAAGGCTGAGTACTTCACCGACCTCAATCTTGGATGGGTCGAGCACCGCATGTTTGACGCGCTGGCGTTTCCAAGTCCAAGTCATGTGCACAGGTCCATCGTCGGTTTGAATAATGGCTGGATAACTGAATTCAGCGGCCGCTTCTTGTTCCAGAATTCCCACTTTTTTCCAACTTAATCCGTCATCGGAAATAGCCAGATTCAGCAGTCCTCGCTTGCCCCATTCGGTTTGTTTGTCACGACCGAGGTGATTGTAGATCAGCAAATGCCGCCCATCTTTAAGCGTCAGTGCTTCAATACCCGAGTTATTGTTCGGTAACTGAATACCGGTCATCGGTGACCACGAGTCGCCGTTGTCAGTTGAGAAACTCGATGAGACAACGCCTTCCTTCGTACGACACAGAGCTTGGATCTTGCCATCTGGATGCGTTAGGAACGTAGGCTGAATAGCGTTGAATTGTTCCTTGGTGTGAATGGGACCAATTCGCTTCCATGTTCCCGTTGGTTGGCCATGCTTGAGTTGTGTCTTCTCGAAGTGCACAACCCAACCATCGTGTTCTGTGGAGGAACCGGAGAGCAACCAACCATCGTTGAGCAAGATAGGCTTACATCGAACCGGTCCATCAATTCCCTCAGGCAATCGGCGTCGGTCACGAAAGCTCCTTCCGCGATCGTAGCTGACCATCATTTCGCCCCACCAAGTACTCGGCGTGGGACCAACTTTGAAGAACAGCAGCGTCGGAGCATCTCCTGGTGGTTGGTATAGTACGGGATTCCAACAGGGATACCGTTTGCCATCGTGTTGTATGCCGTTGGCCCATTCGACGGGCGCTGACCAACCGGTTCCATCGTGGTAGCTGGACCAAATTCCAACATCTGGATTTCGTTCGTGAGTTCCACCGAACCAAGCGGCAACTAGACCGCGGCTAGTTTCGACAATAGTACTTGCATGGCACTCTGGGAAGCTCGCCTTTTGATAGATGAACTCTTCAGAGACCAACCCAGAGAATTTTCCTTGATCCATCTCCTTGGGCTCACGCGACTGCAATTGCTCCTTTGAAAACGCAATGCAATCGTCATGCGCTATGTAGTAGATATGTCCGTCTTCAGCACCAAGTACTAGGCCCAGCTTTCCACTCGAGTCAAGTTTGCCCACGGACGGGCTACAGGTATGGCCCGATACATCGCGATCGGCTAAATCGCCAATCTTCTTTAGCACCACTTTGCCATTGCGGGTCTCGGTATTGCGATACCAAGTTGCATTCTTGGAGTTCACCAGCAAATCGACACGACCATCGTTATCCCAATCGCAAAGAGCAAGCTTGACGCGTCCGCTTTTTCCTGCCGATGCGGCGTTCAATCGCAAGGGATGGTTGTCTTCGTCGATAAAGATGCGCTGAGCTTCGCGGCCCTCAGGTCGAAACGCGAGGTAGCCTTCTTGATCTAAGGCAATTAGATCCAGATTGCCGTTGCCGTCCCAGTCAATCACCAGGGGTGTAGTGCGCCATTGAGTCAACGCATCACACGTGGGTGACTGCGACCAATCCCATTTCGGCGGAAGCTCGCGAACTCCTGTATCGAACACGGCCGGTTCGATTCGATTGGGATCGCTGGTTCCCTTCAACAATCCGATCCGTCCAAAGATTGAGTTGTAAACGATATCGGAGTGTCCGTCTTTGTCCCAATCTGCGCTGGTCAAACAGGTGTATCCCCATTTGGCTTCACACGGTCCTTGAATTGAACCGTTCGGGCCAGCGAGAATTCTGAAAGGCTTCGCTTGCGTTCCAGTACCGGTTTGAAGCAACTGTGGCTCGCTCCACTTAGGACGATCATTCTCGGCCATTCCCAAGTTCTTGAACCAACAAATATTGCCAGCCGTGTTGCCGCAGAGAATATCCTCTCGTCCATCGCGATCCCAGTCTACGACATAGGGTGTCGCCAGCGCGCCGAACTTCAACGTATCGGCCTGTTGCTTAAAGTAGACGGGCGCCTTGAACATGGGTAACCCAGCTTTAATCTGCCCGGTATGTTCAACGAGAGCCACTCGACCATCTTCATCACCAACGATTAGATCCATGTGACCATCGCCAGTCCAATCAAAAGCGGTGGGAGTGATCATCTGGAGATGCATTGTCAGCGGTGTACCTTCATCGGTGCTCAACCTTCGACCGACTGAGTAAGCAGGCTTGGCTCGCGAGCCAATATTCTCGAAGTACGTGAATCCGTCTAAGAACTCGCCACACAACAAATCCAGATCGCCGTCTCGATCAAAGTCGGCAAAGTTAGGTGACGGCCATCCAAAAACGTCGACCAGGCTGCCGTCAATCGTTGTCAGCCGCCGCGCGGATTCGCTGTACTTGGGCTGATCTGTAGTTCCCATGTTCTCAATGATGTAGACATAGCCATGCAATGGGCCGTTCTTCCAATTGCCTTTGGAATCGTAGGCATGATCCCAAACCAGATCCGACCAATCGCCAACTCCAACGATTAGGTCCTGATCGCCATCGCCTTCGAAGTCGACATAACGCCACATGTTGGCGCGGACATTTGTATCGTGAACATTGGATCGCGGATAGATTTTGCTCGGCTTGTCGAACCCTTGCTTAAGAAAGTCGACATGCTCCTGTCCAGGCGCTAAGATACGCGGTTTGCCATCGACGTAAGAGATTTGCATGTTGTGCGTAGCAGGGCCAAGTCGCTTGGCCGCTTTGAACACTGGCATCTTGTCCCCTGGCTGACCTGCATTTTCGAAATAGAACACTCCGTTTGAGGGTTTGTCCGAGCAGGCCACCAACAGATCCATCTTACCGTCGTTGTTGTAATCGACTGGCATCGGCCAAGCCCAAAGTCCAACTCCCAGGTCAACTACTAAGTCAGGCTTGTTGTAATTGAGCCTTTGCAACTTCCACTTCTCTTCATCATTGGCTGACGCAGTAAGACAAAAGAGAACGCTCAGGCTGGCGAGGCAAAATGAGATCGGCCAGACGTTCAGCGAGAATCGCTGACAACTTGAAGTCCAAATCATGATCAGTTGTTCGTAGGTGGGAATAGGAAAGCAATCGTCAGAAGATTAGAGCAGACAGTATAGCACAATTGCTTACCGCAATTCAGGCGCTGCCAATAGCAGGAACTCCTTCGAAACCCCAATGCCGAGAAGCATTTGTTTCAACCGTAGGCGCTAGTATTGATGTTGCACTATTTGGTCATTCGCAACGCTTCGTTCTTCGGGTTTTCGTGCTCGTACTCGTGCTCAGTCGAAGACGGTGCTCGTGCTCGAAATCGGTTTTTCGAGCACGATTACGAGCACCATTTCATTGAGCACGAGGATTTCTTGATGCAGTCTTCAAACAGTGCAACATCGAAAGGCGTTAGACGCAGACTGGCTCATCTGACTGCGGCTAGCGCCTGCGGTTCAATAAGTGATCGCCCGATTGTGAACGCACAAACACCCTTGTGACAGCGATTACAAATCCCAGACGCATCGCGTTTAGGGAAGTGGGATATTCTTGAGTTCGTAGTTGATCGTTGTTTTGCGAATCGAAGATGGAGATTCGTAGATCAGCCGATAGTTATCTGGATCTTCATTCAACTGGAACATGTAGGAAACGCCGACTCCGTTGTCCGAAGCTCCATAGGTTTGGAAGCCAACATTCTCTAGCTGCTTGTCTTTGGCATCTAGGATGTACGCTCGATTCGAAAGAATCCAACCGCGATACGAATCCAACGCTCCTTGCGAATCTCCGAATTCCACAAACAATCGCATCTCGTAAACGCGACCGTTACGCTTGGCTCCCTCCAGCGTAACACCGACGTCGCCAAATCGCTGCGATTGCTTTTTGCCCGTGCCAAACTTTTTGAACTCGTACTGATGTCGTTCACCGGGAATTGAAATGATCAACTGGCCTTGGATCGATGCGATCTCCTCTAACTTTCGATCCAACCGAAGCATCGAGACATCGACCTGCGCGGAACTACCACCGATGTTCAGGCGAACTTCCGGAGTCGCGTTAGGATTGGTCGGCAGTATCTCGGTACCGTCTGCTGTCTTTGCTTTGACCGTGTTCATTGGTATCTGCATGAAGACTGGATCTAATCGAGGCTCCCAAGAGAAGATGTAACTGACACGGGTTAGGCCTTCCAGTTGGGTTCCGAACGTACGCTGACTCTCGACACCCATGACGTCCAATCGAAATGGTCCCGAAATGAATGGCGAAGGCATTTCACTTTCGTTGGCGGGCGCTAACATGAGAATGTTCTCAGTTGTCGCAAATGCTACCAAGCGTAAGCTCTTGTCGATGATCAAGTCATCGATAGCATCCCAGAAAGGAGTTTCGTTCCAATCCACAGTGACATCCGCTTGACCAGCCGCCTCGCCACCTTGTATTTGAATTGCATTGCCAGTCTGTTCTTGTATCTTCGCAAAAACTTCAGTGAGCTTCATCGTGCCTTGCAGCGTTACCTTGCTAGCTTCAAAGTGAGTTTCGCTTTTCGCGCTTTCAAGCTCCTTGCGAATCCGCTGCAAACGAACCTTCAATTCACCAGATGTTTGCGGAGTGATCGAAGGCAAGAATTTCAGAGACAAAGCGCCCAACTTGACCAATTCCGTTTCCGCTTCGTCGCGCTTGTCGAGTTCATTGGCCTCTAGTTGTCGAATGAGCGTACGAATTCGAGTGAGCGTAGCTGGATCTTCCTCGTCGGTGGTCGTCTTCGCCGCCGGTTCCTGTGCACTAGTCGGACCGACCAACGCAAGGGAAAAGGTGTTAAGAACCAGGACTCCAAAAACCACACCGCAAAACCAGAGCTTCTTCTGCATGTTTAAACTCGCACAACCCTTACAAACGTCATTTCTCATCTCTTACCGACTGTAGTTTATGGTACCAAACTCCCTCGCAACGGTCACATGTTTCCTGCGGAATCTTAGAGTTATCCTGCGGAACTACTTTTCAACCTAATCAACTCGCTCCGACGCTTTGTGAGTTATGCGAACAGCAAGCCTTGTTTTGTTGATTTTCTTAGCCAATTCGGCGGCTGCACAGGCTCCTAAATCTTTGCTCATCGAAGCGACGGCTGGGCGGTTCGTTGGTTTGCCAATTCACTGGGGTTCGCAGGACGCGGCGCTCTTGGAAAAGAGTGGGCGAATTCAGATCTTCGAGCAGAACGAGATTCGGCAACACCAGCTTCTGGAAGAACCGTTTCAACCCGTTACCCTTCAGGAAGCGCGCACGCGACTACAGTCAGAGCTTGGGGCCAACTACGAGACTTTAGTTACGGGGCCGTATGTTATTGCAGCGCCTAAAGGCGAAGCTGCGCGATGGGAGAATCGCTTTCGCACTCTTTACGGTGGGTATGTGCGGTATTTTGAAACGCGAGGCTGGCAACTGCGCAAGCCGGACTTTCCGCTGGTGGTGATCGTGCTGACTAATCGCGACGAGTTCGCTAGGGTGGCTTCGCGAGAGACCGACGGAGCTACGCTCGGTAATAACTTAGCCGGTATGTATGTGCCGCGAACCAATCGATGTTTGCTATTCAATTTGCCAGCCGGTAATGCGACGAATTGGCAAGCTACCGAAGCCACGATCGTGCACGAAGCCGTCCATCAACTGGCCTACAACTCCGGTTTGCACGAACGATTGTTCGAGCATCCGCTATGGATGGTCGAAGGTCTCGCGACGATGTTCGAAGTCCCTGCTGTCTATGACACGAATGCCGCTCGCGCAGGAATCGAAGATCGCTTCTACGCCAGTCGCGCCAGTGAGGTACTACAGCTTGTTAGCAATGATCCAAACGAACTAGGCGATCTATTTCAAGACCTTGTATCAGACGATCACCTCTTTCGTTCCAATCCCAACGAGGCTTACGCTTTGGCCTGGGCAATGACCTTCTATCTATCGGAACGTATGCCAAAGCAGTACTTTCAGTACATGGCTCTGCAACGCCAGCGCGGATTCGAAGCCTACTCCGCAGAGAATCGACAGCTCGACTTCCGCCAAGCCTTTCAAAGCTCACCAAAACAACTTGCTCCACATGTTTTAAGAATGCTCAAGCCTTAGCAAGTCAACCTAAAAAACAAAGAACGGTAGGCAAGAGAATGAGGGCAAGAGAATAAAAGGCTCTTCCTTCTACCTCTTCCTTTGCGGGCTTCGCGACTTCGCGTGAGATACTGTTTTTATTATGGCTACATTTTCTTACCCCCATCTTCTTACCAACAGCTTCTGTAGCACGAGCAATGAACTCTCCCGCGCGCTAACATTGCCGTTTAGCATTTGACTAATTCGCGGGAGAGTCGCGTGGCGAGTAATGCGAGCCATAAGCGGTGAGGGCAAAAATGGGCAGACGGTTAGAACGAACTTAACGCAACCATTCTCGCTACTCCAATTCCCTATCGCCCTCCCCGCAAGAACTCGCCTGGGCTCGCTTGCGACCCTCCCAGGAAAAAGTCAAACGGCTGTAGCGGCGCAACTGCCTGGGAGGGTACGAACTCTCGCTCTCGCTGTTGATTAACAACCCACCAAAGAACTCTTGCTAGCAATTGTTTTTCAGCCTCAGTGCGTAAATACCGAAGGGCATTGCTGGACAAAAAAGTAAGAAACAGATGGTTTTCATTGGGAAATCGCTATTTACCTGGGCTTGGAATCCTTGCAAAATACGGGCTGACTGTGGATCACGATGGATTCACAACGCGTTGACCTGAATGGATCAGGTCTCAGCCAAGGGGCAGACCCCCGAACCACTCGGATCACATGGCGCGCACGTTTGCGTCTCCATGAAGTCCTTTCAACAAGCAAGGAGTGCTTTCAATGCGAGTTCGCTCTCTAGTCGCCGCTATTGCCTTAGGCGGCCTTTTTTCAATGGCACAAGTGCACGCTCAAGCCCCTGCCGCTGGGAATCAACCTGCCGCACAAGCAGGACCCGCTGCTGGTCCTATTGGCGTGATCGATGTAGGCTACATTCTACAAAACCATCCGACGCTCAAGGCTAAGATGGATACGATCAAGTCGCAGATGGAATCTGCTGACAAAGAGATGCAAACCAAGCGCGAAGCCATCATCAAGCAGATGGAACAACTCAAGGAAAGCTATCGCGAAGGCACACCTGAGTACGACAAAGCTGAAAAGCAAATCGCCGATCAAGACACTCAGTTCCGTTTGGAATTGGTCAAGAAGCGAAAAGAGTTCGAAGCCGCTCAAGCGAATGTACTGTTTGAAGTGCACTCACAAATCTCGACTCTGCTCGACTGGCTGTCCAAGAAGAATGGCTACGTTGCCGTTCTGCAAGTAAGCCGTCAGCAAGTTGATCCGAAGAAGCCTGAGACTTTGGACATGGCGATGAGCCAAAGCGTGTTGTACTTCAACAAGTCTGTTGACGTTACTGACACAGTTCTACAGATTCTCCAACAACAACTGGGTGGTACTGGTGCAGCTCCTGCATCTAACAACCAACCAGCAGCCAGAACCGGTGGCCTTCAAGGCAACCCACGTAACTAAAGCGTCTATGTCGACGTGGCCTTGTCTTCCGCAGGGCCACGGTTCGGCTGGTGTATGCGAGTTTGCCGAGCCGACTCGCAACTGGCCTCCGTTGGCTTGAAGCACAAATGTCAGAGCCCACCATTCCACTGACTTGTAACTGGTTATGACGCAACTCAGGTATCAAACAACGCTCAAGGGTCCTTGTACCTTAACTGGTCGCGGCTACTGGAGCGGAGCGGTCAATACGCTGACCTTCCTACCTGCTCCGGCAGGAACTGGAGTTCGCTTCTATTTGCAAGACGCGAACGATGAGGGCATTGAAGCTGTTTGCGAAAACAGTCAAGGAATGTCTCTACGGACTTGCCTCGGCGGTTCGAAATGCCGCTTTGAGATGATCGAGCACGTCATGGCGGCTCTCTCAGGATTGCAAATCGACAACGTTCAAGTCTTTTGCACTGCATCGGAAATGCCTGCCATGGATGGCAGTAGTTTTCCGCTGACCGTCGCTTTGCTATCCGTTGGAAAAGTTCCGCTCCGGACCAAACGCGAAACGCTAGTGGTAACTCAATCAATTCGTGTTGGTACCGATGAGCAGTGGATCGCAATTGAACCAGCTTCGCATTACGAAGTCGAATATCGTTTGGACTACGGCCCAGACAGTGCCATCAAAAAATGTACCTTCAATAGTTTGGTTACCGAACAGAAGTTCGCAACAGAAATATCTGCCGCTCGCACCTTTGTTACTCGAGCTGAAGCCGAGCTGTTACAGACTCGCGGGTTAGCTAAGCATGTAACCTATCGCGATCTCTTGGTTTTCAGTTCTGATGGGCCTATCGATAACCAACTACGTTTTCCTGACGAATGTGCTCGACATAAAGCTCTAGACGTCCTAGGTGACCTAGCGGTGGCCGGGATTGATTTGGTAGGAAAAGTTATTGCTAACCGCAGCGGACACCAATTGAATGCTGAATTGGCGAGAAGACTGCGTGAAACTTACATCGCAACGGTGAGAAAACAGAGCGCAGCCTAGGCTGGCTGAGTAGTGAGATTAACACCAGCTCCAACGAGAATCCAAAGCAATTCATCTGAGAAAGTTTTTTATGGCCACTATCATAGCTCACACCGCAGTCGTCGACCCAAGAGCCGAGCTGGATGAGGAAGTTCGCATTGGCCATCATTGCGTCATTGGTCCTAACGTGAGAATCGGTCGAGGAACTCGATTGGAAAACAACGTCACGTTGACCGGCAATACAACGGTCGGCCGCAACAATCACCTTTTTCCGGGTGTTGTCATCGGTGCCGAACCACAAGACTTGAGCTATCAAGGTTCGCCCACGCAAGTCATTCTTGGCGACAACAATGTTCTGCGTGAGTCGGTAACGATTAACCGCGCTACAGAAAAAGAAGATGGCATCACAGCCGTCGGTAGCAACTGCTACTTCATGACATGCAGCCACGTCGCTCACGATTGCAAAGTTGGCGATCGAGTCATCATGGCTAACAATGTCATGCTTGGCGGACACGTTCACGTACAACATGATGCAACGCTCAGCGGTGGCGCTGCCGTGCATCACTTCGCATCGATCGGATGTTACAGCTTTGTCAGCGGTCTAAGTCGCGTTCTTCACGACGTGCCTCCCTATATGTTAGTTGAAGGCTTTCCAGCACGACCACGAACGATCAACATCGTTGCACTCAAGCGTAAGAATTTTTCAGCCGAAGCGATCAAGGCACTTATGGAAGCTTATCGCTTGCTATATCGCTCGCGCGTTGGCATGGAACACGCTCGAGAGATTCTGGCTGGCGGCGAGCCGCTGATGCCTGAGCTACAAGTACTATTTGATTTCATTCAAGACTCTCAAGTTGGTCGGCATGGGCGCGGCCGTGATCGGAGAAAGGCAGCATGAGCAAGCTGAAGTTGGCAGTTGTCGGCGGTGGCCATCTTGGACGAATTCACGCAAAGCTGGCAAGTGTAAACGAACAGTTCGATCTGATTGCTGTTGCCGATCCAAGCCCAAGCTCACAATCTCTTATTACCGGACAACTGGGTTTACCCACTGTATCCGACTATCACGAGTTAGTTGGAAAAGTGGATGCAGCCATTGTTGCCACTCCAACGACCAGTCACTACGAAGTTACCAGTGCACTTCTTCGCGCTGGCATTCACTGTTTGGTTGAGAAGCCTCTTGCGACTACTGCTGACCAAGCCAGTCGCTTGGTGCAAATTGCTCGCAGCCATTCATGCGTCTTGCAAGTGGGTCATGTTGAGCGATTCAATCCCAAATGGACCACTGCGCTACCCGAGCTTGGCAAGCCCAAGTTCATTGAAGCGATTCGATGCGGCGGCTATAGCGGACGCAGTACCGACATTGGCGTTGTCATGGATCTTATGATCCACGACTTGGATTTGATTCTATCGCTTGATAGTTCAGAAGTTGAAAACATCCAAGCCAGTGGATTGGCTCTGTTGGGTTCACACGAGGACATGGCCGAAGCTCGGCTAACCTTTTCCAGTGGACTTGTAGCGAATTTAAAGGCCTCGCGCGTCGCGACTTCCGCTCGCCGCTGCATGCAACTTTATACAACTGACTGCTACGCAGAAATCGACTTCAACGCCGATCAACTGCAGATTATTCGACCATCGCAGGAGGTTGCTTCTCGGCTTGTCGCCCTAGACGATCTGCCAATGGAACAACGGCTGGCTGTCAAAGACAAGATCTTTGAGCAGTTTTTCAGCGTCGAAAATCTCTCAGCGCCTGGACGTAATGCTATACTGGACGAGCAAAACGATTTTGCGCTGAGCATCACCACTGGAAGTTCACCGGCGGTGACAGGTGAAGATGGCGCTCGAGCAGTAGATATAGCTTGTCGCATTGTTGAAGCCGTCGCTCAACGTCGTTGGGATGGTAAGTCCAGTCGCACATGGCGAATCGGCGCTCATGCGATGGCTCAGCCTCGAATCATTCCAATCCGTCCCAATACGGAAAGTACCGAAGCCGATCCAGCTCGTCGAGTCGGATAGACTAATCAAAGGTCGTTTCCGTCGGGCTTAGAACAAACTTCAAGTAGGTCAACCTCGATCGAGGTTGACTGTGAGCCATGGTCGCGAAGCATCCGTGTCCCAAATGTGGAACTCATCGATCAGTTCCATCCGAGAGATGTCCCAAGTGCCATTTTCCAGATCATGTCCGCGCAGAATCGATTCCTGATCAAGCTGCCAGGACGGCCAAGCGGCAGCCATTTCAGTTTCGGATTCTAGGCGTCATGATGATCATGGTTGTTGTAGCAATCGCTGCCCAAATTGTAGCCGCTTATGGTTGGGATGGCCTGTCGGCTGTCCTGCGATTCTCCGCCATCTCGCCGCCTGTGTTCGAGTTTCTTTGGCAGCTTTGGCGAAATCTAACTAGTCGAACAGTCGAAAAGGCTGAGTGGTAGGTGTTTTGAACCGCAGGCGCTAGCCGCCGTCATAAGGAGCGCATTGCTGACTGCGGCAAGCGCCTGCGGTTCAAGATGTGCATTGACTCACTCGCTGACCGACCGGCTGGCGCCGAGTCGCTACGAGCACGCTGCAACTACACGAAGATGGGAATAGCCAGAATCAACAACGTCAGCGGAGCGAAAATGAGGCTCTTCTTCCATCCATAGAACAGTGTTCCAGCGGCCATCAACAGACCGGCCAGTGCAACATAGATCACATTCGATTGCGTGACCAAACCGCCCAGGATTGGCGTCCATTTGAGTTCGGTAGACTTGTTGAGAGTGTTCTTCGCGGACTCGGCTGCGCCGGTAATTCCGCCTTCGATCGAAATGTTGGATACTGTGGTCTTGGTCTGTTGCCAGTAGTTCTCGAGCGATTGACGATTGCTGCTGACCCACATCCCTACTGCCAACAGTAAAACGGCAGCACAAGCGAAACGGAACTTGCTACCAAGCAATTGCCCAAGCAATGCATCCAAGCGACGACTGCTACGAGCCTTGGGGTTAGCCTTGCCCGACCGCGCTTCGGCGAGCATCGCTTTGATTCGTCGACGTTTTTCTTCCGCTGCTTGATCTGTTAGCTTGCCGTCTGCAAGTTCACGCATTGTTTGTTTCGTTTCAGTGGCTGCGTCAACCATAGAAGCCGCCATGGCATTGGCTTGCTTTTGGGCTTCAGAGGCTGAAACTCCCGCGGCAATCAGTTCAGCCTTTTCGGTTCTCGCCAGAAGTTCTTCTTCATTGGCTCGTTTCGCTTCGGAAAGTCTCGCATCCCACCGATCTATTAAACGATCGCGGTAGGCGCGAAAGACCTTGCGTGAAGCGTTGGTGGATTTGTCCAGCTTGGTGCGCATGGCTCGCATGCAGTCGTAGCCAAAGATATTCTCAAAGAGCTCTTCCCAGTCTTTGCCGCTGTGTTTGGCAAAGGCATGTTGTACCTGCGCTTCTTCAAGACCTCGCAAACGCAGTTGTCTGAGCAGGCCCTGCGAGGTCTCGACAGATTCACGTCGCTTGGCCGCTAGTGGCTTTTCAATACCAAAATAGTAACCAGCACCCGCCATCGCTCCGGAAATCAAACCCAGGATCGCAGGCAACCAAAGCCCGAGGAAGTGCACGACAAGTAGGGCTAGAATTGCCGCAAGACCCCAGTAGATTTTCGTAAAGATGCCGCCCGACACAAACGACTCGCGGTAACGCAGAGCCAATGGGCTCTTACCCTCCCAACCGCCCAAGATCACGGCGAAGACGGGGCCAAGAATTAGTGCGAGCGCGTAGCCAAGGGCGCTCTTCGTTCGCGACAAGAGGTTATCAAAGTTGCTCGACAGAGTACTGCCGGATGTGGCCGCCGAGTCGCCTGAAGTTGATGCTTCACCGCTCGATCCTGTCAAATTACCAACCGCCGCACTGGCACTCGATGCGATGGATTGAGCCCCAGAGGCCAATAGTTTGCCACCCGAGATCAACGCCATCAGCAACGCACTGATTGTCAACAAGCCACACAGTCCGTACCAGGCCATGGGTGCGATTTTGCGAGCCCATAACAGCGGCGAACTTTGAAAGTTACGTGCCGCAGCCTGAATCTTGCCAGCCAACTCAGCCGGGATATCGGCATGAAGTGCTGCAACTTTCGGTGCTGCATGCGCAGGTTGCCCCGATGAATTCGATAGCTCAGCCTGGCTGTCAGTACCTTTCGCATTTTGTTGTTCAGATTGCTGACTTGAAGAACTTGAATCCGCTCCGCTGCCTCCGCTCCGGTGATCGCGAGCATCGAAATAGCGAATCTTGGCTTTCGACATATCCTCGCGAAGTTCCAAGAAGACTTCCAAGTCGTTGATCACATCTTCGAGATCTTGATAGCGATCTTCGGGCGACTTAGCGGTCATCTGTTCGATGATGTCGCCTAGCACTCCAGGCAAGCCTTGGACGATAACCTCGGGCCTCGTTATTTTCTCTTGGCGATGTTTGGTAATGACTTCAAGCAGAGTCTGACCATCAAAGGGTGGTTTGCCGGTGAGCAATGCATAAAATGTACAACCCAAGGAATAGATGTCGGCTCGTTTGTCGACGCTGGCCGCATCTTCTGCTTGCTCGGGTGACATATAAGCGGGCGTTCCCATGGACGCGCCGACAATGGTGACTTGTGTTTTTGCCGAGGCCAGCATTATCGACTGAACATCATCCTGATCTTCCGATTTGGCATCATCATTTTGAGGGGTTTTGACCAAACCCAAGTCAGCAATTTTGAGCAGTCCATCGTTCGTCAGCATTAAGTTTGCGGGCTTGATATCGCGATGGACCATTCCGTGATCGTGTGCGAACTTGAGGCCGCGGGAAGCTTGCAGAATTAGTGTGGCGGCCAGCTTTGGAGGAAGCTTCCCTTTAGCTCGAAGCTGATCGTCCAGCGATCCGCCGGCGACCAATTCCATACTAAAAAAGTTCGTGCCTTTGTCTTGGCCCAAGTCGTAGATTTGCACGACGTTATGATGCGTTAACTGTGCGGCAGCATAGGCTTCACGAATGAAGCGGGCAATTACGCGCGGATTAGCAGCCCAGTCGGCTTGAATGGTCTTGATCGCGCAGGGGCGATCGAGTGATAGTTGTCGAGCCAAGTAGACCTTTCCCATTCCGCCCGCGCCAAGTTCCTTGACGATGCGGTAGCCCCCCAGTCGCTCAACTTGACCTTGAGGGCGAGGATTCGGTTTGCTCGCTACTTGATCGGCTTGGTTGACAGAAAAGTCGCCGCCTGTTCCTGCTGTTACCTTGCCAGCTTCTTGACCTGGCAATGTCTGATCCATTTCCTGAGCTTGCGTTGGTGGGCGTGAATCCACCTGCATCGTGACATCAAAGCCAGTTGGCTTTGAAACATCGATCAAACTTGGAGAAAGCGTAACGTCGAATCCAGTTGGCTCGCTTGAAGTATTGTTCTTTGCTACGTGAGCAATCCCTGCGGTAGCTTGGAGATCGGTTGATAGTGTCTCGTTAAGTCTTGAATCTCTCGCTACGGCAGATGCAGAGAGATCGTCCACTGTGAGTGAGCTATCAACTGTTTGAGCTAAGTCTGACTTAGCATTGACCAGCGTTGCATCCAACGGAAGTGAGTTGGACGGAGGAGAATTAATCGGGGGTGCAGAGGGCTCAACGGGTTTCTGTGGTTGAGGTTTGACCGGCTCCTCCGACTGCGATGCTTCAGGAGTAGGGCTAGTTGCTTGGCTGGTCAGTTTCCCAACGCGAATTTTGGGTGGATCGCTTGGTTCAACCACGATTGCGAATTGAGTTCCGCAAGCAGTGCACTTGGGTTTGTATTTGCCGGGTTTGGGGTCTGCCAAAGAAAGTGAATGGCTACAATGCGGACACGCAATCTTGAATTTCATGGTCGAAACCAAGCATCAGAAAAGTTTGGCGGGACGGAAGAAGATCCGGTGAGCGTGACGCCATTCTAGATAAAACCCGCGCCATAATCTGGGCAAGTCATCAAAAAACGCGGGATTGGCTATGCAACAGTCGATCTTAGCTTGCGACCGGCTACTAGAGTTGTTGGGATGGTTAAAAGCAACACTCCTGCTGGTCCAAGTGGCAATCCGACCAGATAGGCCGCTGCGATGGTAACAAACAGTCGCTTGTGATGATGTTGAATGATCTTGCCTGATCGGAAGCCCAAGTAAACGTTAGTCGCGGCAAAGATCACTGCAGGAATGTGTGCAACGCTGTCGAGCGGAACCCATATTGAAGAAAACAAATATCCCGCTGCTACTGTGCAAATACAAGTTACCAATGTGCGTTGGACTTGAGTTGCAGGGGATCCCCAGATCACACCGACAAGGTAGCAGGGTAAGGCAAAAGCCATGGCCTGAACCATCGAAAACATGTCGGCAGGAGTTGTAACCAACGTTCCCAAAAAAGCTACGTGCAACCAAATCCAAACATAGGTCAATCGGTTTTCTGTAGCTTCGATCGGAACAATGAATGCAGTGGGTGGAGAATACGGATTTTCCATTCGATGGTACTCCCCGATATTGCTAAAGTTGACCCACTGAGGCGTGAATCGCTCTATTCGGACTTCTCAGGCACCTTTTCAAGGATTTCGAGCAACACTTGATCGGTTTCGATTCCTTCGGCTTGAGCTTCAAAGTTCAGCACGACACGGTGGCGCATACTTGGCAAGAACACTCGACGGATATCCTCGAAGCTTACATTGTATCGACCGTCCAAGAGGGCTCGGACCTTCGCAGTTAGAGCCAGTGTTTGCGCGCCCCGTGGGCTACTTCCCCAACGAACGTACTGGTTGGTGATAGGTTGAGCCAATTGACCTTGGGGATGCGTCGCCAGAATCAAGCGAACGATGTAATCCTGAACATGCTGTGCCAGAATGACGTCGCGAACGAGTGCTTGCCATTTAAGGATTTCAGCTCCATCCATGATCTTGTTGGTTGCGATCTTGGTCCCTCGAGTCGTCCGATCGACGATCGTGTTTAACTCCTCACGCGAGCTGTAGCCTACAACTAGTTTGAACATGAAGCGGTCGAGTTGCGCTTCGGGAAGCGGATAGGTTCCTTCTTGTTCGATTGGGTTTTGTGTTGCCAATACAAAGAACGGTTTGTCGAGCACATAACGGGTACCGGCGACGGTGACAGTACCTTCTTGCATTGTTTCAAGCAAAGCAGATTGAGTCTTAGGAGTGGCTCGGTTGATTTCGTCAGCCAAGCAGATTTGAGTGAAGATCGGCCCCTTCTGGAACTGGAATGATTTTGCACCAGTCTCATTTTCGACAATCATGTTTGTTCCAAGAATGTCGGCAGGCATCAAGTCGGGCGTGAACTGGATTCGATTGAAAGGCAAATTGAGTGTTTCAGCGAGGGTCTTAACCAACATGGTCTTTCCCAAGCCAGGAACGCCTTCCAGCAGGCAGTGTCCACCAACAAACATACCGGTCAAAACACCGTGCACGATTTCGTCGTGTCCAACAATTATCTTGCCAATCTCATCGCGTACAGCTTTGTAACGTGTTCGAAACTCTTCAGCTTGCTGCTGCATCTGCTCGGCAATGTTGGTCATGTGCAATAATTTCTATCTAAGTGGCGTAATTGATAAATGACTTGCGTAACTAGGCTAAAGCGTGCTCGATAGAAAATCAACCACGCACCGATGTTAGTTGGACTCGCTATCCGGTTTTTTCTGAGCTGCCTTCTTGGCGGCCAGCAATCGAGAGGTGTACCCTTCCTTTTCATCCTTTTGGGACATCGAAGGAGTCGAAGCACGTTTCTCGGTCGGAGCCGAAGAAGCTCCAGCAGAATCAAGGATTTGAGCCAGCGATTGTGGTTCGCCCGATTCGGCAGCTTCGAAGCGAGTCGATGCCTTGGCGATTTCGACCTGTTCGGTGACTTCGCTCTTTCTTGATCGCAACCGTTGTAGGCTCGCTTGACGCTCGACGTCCTGTTCGGTCATCTTCTTTCCAGAGAGACGACTAGCGACCCACTTGAATGGGTATGCGTAGTCGAGAGCGACTCGACGAACAAAGATGTCGCCGAACAGGCAGATTGATCCGAGCAAAACACACAGAGGCCATACGTCCTGCATGCTGAACGCTTTGGGTAAGCCTCCACGATAACTATCGTTACCGACAAGCTCTGCCATCGAGCCTTGGTCAAGGTTTTTCATTACCACGCCGGCCTCGCCACCCTTAGGCTCCAGCTTTCCAAGCTGCTGAAGTGTGGTGTAGTTTGTTTTGCGAATGCGATATTCGTCGGAGTAAGGAATACTAGCTCCGGTCACCAGCGGCGGAGCCCCTGGGCCTGGAACCACATTCACTAAGTAACTTCCCGCATTGTCGGCATCGAACGAACCTACGTAGCGTCCAGGAGCAACCTGACGCATAACAATTGGATAGGGTTCAAGACTGGGGCCGACCGCAACCGCTTGCATCTCTAGGAAGTTTAGGAACTCATCCTCTTTAGATAGAGCATTGACGACCACTTGAACTCGTCCATCACCGACATTGGTAGCGATTGAAAATTTGGCATCAGTATCTGAGGGTCGCATCGACCAACGAACGAACTGAGTCCAGAATTGGTCGTATGTCTCTTGCGATGTCCACGTCTTGGTCCATCGACGACCGGCATCGCTCGCGAAGACTCCGGTGCGACCCAGCCCAAAACTCCAGGTCGCCAACATTGTTTGATTCTCGGCTTCCATTTCTGGATCTCGCGCGCGAATCGAGACTTCAACCAGTCCGCTATCTTTGACCGTCGAGAGAACGTAGCCGTCGGTTCGTGGAAGCGGTCTGGGCAAGCCTGTCAGAATTTCGTGTGGATAGGTAATCTCAGGAGTGAAGCCACCGTCTGGTTCACGGACCAATGGCCGAGCGACTCGCATCGCTTCACGTTGGAAAATCTTCGGCAATGCTGTCGCGTTTGTGGCTACGTAATAGTTGCCGCCTGTCTGCTGTGCAATGTCCTGTAATGTCTTGTGACCAGCCGGCCCGTGTGTTCCCACTGCGACGGTAGAGATTTTGATCTGTGCGTTGATGAATTGGTTAATCACACCAGGAGATGGTGGCGAAGGGTCCCCGTCACTGATAATGATCATGTGCTTGAGCGAAGCGTTGACGGCGGTCAATGAAGCGATGGCCATTTGCATCGACGATTGAAAGTCCGGCATGTCCCCCATCGCCATGTTACGGATGCGCTGCATCATCGCATTGCGATTTTGACCAACGCGAAGCATGCCATTCTTGTCGCCCCAGAGCCATTTGTCGCCTGAGCTGGAGTATTCCAAGACTCCGCAATAGTCCATTGGGCCGAGAACGGTCAGCGCTGCTTCACCGATCTTCTTTTGCCAATAGTTGCCTTGAGCGATTTCGCAGGCGTGCATCACCATCGCCAACGCGCCAACCGCTTCGATCTTGGTGTTCTTCACCTGAAAATCAACTGGCATCGCCTTTTCCAGCGAAGTATTCGACCAACCGCCGGCACCCATGCTGTCGGGACCACCGATCATGATCAGGCCGCTTCCGAACTGTTCAGTGTTCGAAACCAACATCTCGATCTGTTCGTCGGAAAAGCTCGCGATGTCTTCAAAGCTCTCACCGCTACTTCTTGGCACGTTGGCCAGCAAGACCGAATCATAGACTTGAAGTTGTGCGAGCGAGCTGAACAGCTGATTGCTGAGCATCACGTCGACTTCGATCTCTGCCTTGCGCAACGTATCGACCAAATTCGCGTGTTCGCCGGGTGATTTAAAGTTCTCAA
>CAUJKA010000404.1 GCA_963204965.1 Planctomycetota bacterium
CGCTGCGACGCGTCATACCAAGTCTGGTTCGCATAGGCCACGTTCCCGTATTGCGGCGCTTTCATCTCGTCCTTGCAAAGCGACTCCTCCAAATCCTTGAGCTCGCTCTTGTGCAATTCAACTACGCTTGTCGCGCTTTGAATGGCGATGTCGGCTTTTTCGACCTCAGCAGTCGCAGTAGCCTCTTCGCGGATCACCTTCAACTTGGCATCTTCAACTTTGCCTTTAAAGGTTGTCGTTTTCAGTTCGGAATCGTATTTCCGGAGATTTTCTAGCTTCTGCTGGTCACGCTCAACAGCCTTCTTAAAGCTGTTCACTCGCAGTTTGTATTCATCCAACTGCTCAGGCGATCGATAGCCTTTCTTGACTAGCACTTCGATGTTGGCACGTTCGTCGAGAAACTTTTGCAATTGAGCTTGCCCGTCAGCGATCAATCGCAACAGCTCGGCTTCCTCGGCCTTGTAGTCGCCTTCCATGTACTTCTTGACTTCGATTTCAGCCAGAATGAGTTCGCGTTTTGCAACGACGATCTTTCCTTTTCCGTCATTCTCTTTAGCGATCTTATTCTGCGCAGCCTCCTTCAACTTTCCTTCAGCTTCTGCGAGCAACAACTTCTTTTGAGCGACCTGTTGCTCGATCTTAGTACCATCCAACCGCGCGATGACTTCATCCTTCTTGACGAAGGTACCCTCGGGGACAATGAAGGTAATACTGGTTTCGACCCCAGACAGATCACACTTCCCGTAGACCGTGTTTTGACTTTCGACCGTTCCACGTTCGACCACGGTGTCGTCAAGCGTACTACGAGACACGCGGTGCGTCAGGCTTTCGTCACTTGCCTCGCCAGCAAACGATCGTGAGTAACCCCACCAAACTCCCCAACCAACTAAAGCCATGAAGCCAGAGAAGGCAAGCCAACGAAGCGTCGACGCTCCCAGTGCGCGGAAACGGAAGGCTCGACCAGTTCTTGGGTTTGCCTGAAAGCGGCTAGCTGTGTCGTTGTTGGAATTCTCAGTCATGTTTGAGGATCATTTGGTAGGCGCTTGAGCTGAATTGGGATCTGTCGATTCAGGCGAGTTATCTTGTCCGGTCGAATCAGCTTGTCCTGCGTTATCCTGTCCGATGGGATCTGTCGAGTTAGCCGAGTTAGACGAGTTCATCGCCGAAGAAGTTGCCTGCATGAAATCCAGGAAATAGTCGGACGGACCGATCAACGATTGAAGCTCACCCAGGTCCATATCTTCGTTGACCCAAACCCCGTTCTCGTCCATGTAGAGTAGTTCAAGGATTGCGAAAATGCGAATGCGAAGCGCCTTGTACTGGACCCAGTTTCCAATCAAGTTATTCTTGGCACTCAGCAAGCCCTGCAACGATTGGAGAAGGTCGCGCGTAAGGTTGGTGCTTGAAATCGTCGCCGTTCGAAGGTTGAACTGAGCTTGGTCCACTTGTCGCGTCGCGGCGACCAATTGCTGCCTGGCAATTTGGAAGTTCAGTCTGCGCAGTTCGATTTGCCGCAACGCCGATCGAACTTCATTGGCGATGATGTCTTTTCCGGCGGTATAGTCCCGAGCCGCTTGCTGGTAGGCAATTTGTGTTGCTCGATAGATGTTGCGTTCATTCAATCGATTTAAGGGACCATCGAACGCCAGCCCGGCTCGATAGGTGTTGGCTGACGAATCCAAGCGAAAAGCGTTGACTTTGTTGGGGTCCGTTCCCAGACCGACTTGTCCGTTGAGCGTGAGTGAACTTTGTAACGCATCCGCGGCGACTTCGATCTTCCGAAAAGCATCCATGACATTCGCTTGTCGGTTCATCTGATCTAAGCGATTTTGATGCGCATAGCTGACCGCAACCTCTTGCGGAACGGTCAATGGTGGCACATCAATAAGGAACAGTCGAATCTGCGTTTGATAGATGTACAAATTGGAGATATCTTGGCGCAGCGGGCCGCTGATGGCGGAGTATAGCGATTGCCAAGCGACCACTTCGGGTCTCAACTCTTGACCTAGTGTCTTTTCTGTACCTAGATTCAAGTCTGAATCCGAAGGCAACACGGCCTGCTGCTCGGACTTATCGCTGTCGGGAACGCCTCGCGAGTATGCATCTATCTTCTTTTTGACTTCGCCATCAATTTCATCTTGCTTAGCCAATCCGCCTTCTAGATCGCGGAGTTCTTTGCCAACGCGTTTGGCCAATTCCTGTTGCTGTAAGAGATCAATTTGATCGGTCTCGTTGAGCGATTTGAGCTTGAGCTGTGCTAAATGATCTGTCCAACGATCGTATTCGTCTTTGATACTTGGTAGGGCTTTAGCAACACGCTTGTAAAGTTGTTGATACTGTTCAAAGGATTCGTAGAGCTGCTGTTGAGTAGCAAACTCAAACGGCATACTCTCTGTTGGTGTGTACTTATGCAGCGAGAAGTATAACTGCTCGACTTCCTGATTCAGCGACTCAAGTTCAGGGGACACCAGTTCGAAAGGCTGTAGCAATCGCTCGTCAATTTCAAACGGTACATAAGGTGGTAGACCGAGCTGAAACTTGAAGTCATCCTGTGCAGCAATCAAATCTTGCTCGGCGGCTAACAACGTAAGACGACCATTTTGGTACTCCTGGAAGATTTGATCCACTTGGATCTGCGAGACCATCTTGAGATTTTGCATCTCTTGGTGCTCAACCAAGTTCGTCTTCAGACTCTCGATATTCGACTGTGCATTTCGAATCGATTGCTTTTGAGTCAACAGGCTAAGATAACCGGCTGAAACATCGGCATACATTTGCCGACGGAATCTAGCGAAGGTCCTAACCTGATACAGCAAGTTCCGTTCGGCCTGCGTCAAATTCTCGAGTCGAACATGGCGGAAGGCGCCGCGTAGTACGGGTTGCGTGAAGGTTGTGACTAGCAGCCCGTTACTGCCAAGCGAATTGTTTCCAAAATCCCAAAAGAACGAATTGAGTACGTTGGTGGCAAGCTGCCCACCTCCAGCCAGGTTGCGATTGAAACCCAATCGATCCGAGACCTGGAGTAACTTGTTGTTTCCGAGATCCTTACCAGTAGCCGTGTACTGCGTACCGGTGCCACCGTTCCACTGTGTCTGAAACTCGAATTCGTTTCCCGTTAGCGAAAGCGCTGTTAGATAGACCGATTCGTATTGGCTTTGGTAGTCACGCGAATGCAACAGCGCCAAGTCGATAGCCGTTTGTTGGTCGAGTCGGACGGAACCGTCAGCTTGCCTTGGTAGTCTGTCTAGCCAACGCGGCGATTCGATGGCTTGAGCGTCGGGAATTTTCTTCCAGTACTTCTCATTCTTGTGCCCGTCTGGACAGTACATAAGTGGTTGGGCAGCGGGGTCGTCTGGTGGCTTCGGAGCACAATCCAAGTTAGCCGGAATGCTCATCCTGGAATCAGGTGCAGGTTCGACCGGGCGTGAGGGCATACTCCAGCGGTAGTCCGTGTTGCGACTGGAAATCAACTGTACCGACTGCCGATCGGCGGCCGCCCGATATTTGGAACGGGTGCATGCACTCAGATGCAAGCTGAGGATGGCTAGCAATAGCAAGGGTACTTTGTGCATGCGGGCGGACATGAAGCGTCGTCATCCTTGACGGAACGAATGAGATCATCTCAGATCCCTTATCGGGAGGATGCTTCACCCCGAATGTTTTTATCTAGCAGAGTAGCCAAATACTCCCCCTTTTTTCCAGTTTCCGGATTCTAGCCGTCTTCTGGACCGAAAAACTTCGGTTTTTGCTATTATTGAACACCTGCCTCATTTGGCCCAGCATGCCGAATTGCTGAACTCGTACAAGCTTCACCGATGCACTTACTCACCCTTCATCTCCAATTGCCTAAACTTTTGGGCTCTCGTTTTTTGGCTTTAGCAAGCCTTTCACTTGCCTTACTTTGGTCCAATTCCGCGGTTGGCCAGTCGCTTTTACCCTACGAAGGCGAGCTGATTTTTGCTCCTCAATCACTTCACAATCATGCGCCGGGAATTGCCGAGCTATCCAATGGCGAGTTGATTGTTTCGTGGTTCCGCGGGACGGGCGAACGACGCGCGGATGATGTGGCTGTTTACGGCGCGCGACGCAAGCTGGGGCAGCAGTGGAGCGACGCATTTCTGATGGTCGACACGCCTGGTTTTCCAGATGGCAACACATGCTTGATGGCCGACAAAGACGGGCGGCTGCTTCTGTTCTGGCCTCTAGTGCTCGCGAATACTTGGGAATCGTGCGTCACACAAATGTTGATCTCCGAAAATCCGCAGGGCGAGGGTTGCCCCAAGTGGTCGCGCCGCGATTCCCTCTGGCTCAAACCCGAGGACTTTTCAGCTACGGCCATCGAGGTTCTGGACGATATGGTCAAAGATCTGCCGCAGCCTATCCCTGAGCGATTTCAAGGCTACATCGATCGCGCGCGACAATTGCTTCCGGACAAACTAAGTCAGCGATTGGGTTGGCAGACGCGTTGCAAACCGATTGAACTACCTTCTGGTCGGCTACTTTTGCCTTTGTACACAGACACTTATTCCATTTCCATCATAGCCATCAGTGATGATCGCGGATCAACCTGGACGGCCAGCCAACCGTTGATCGGTTTCGGGAATATTCAGCCCACATTGTTGCGTCGCAATGATGGAACCATCGTCGCTTACATGCGCGAGAACGGCCCGCAAAAGCGAATCCGTGTTTGTGAATCGAAAGATGAAGGCATGACTTGGGGCAAAGTCGGCAAGATTGACCTACCCAACCCCGGCTCAGGCCTTGATGCGGTTCGCTTGCGAAGTGGAAATTGGATTCTGATCTACAACGATAGTGAGAGCGGTCGCAATCAATTGGCTGTATCATTTTCCAATGATGAAGGACAAAGCTGGCAAGTCACCAAGTATCTTGAGCGCCATCCGGAAGGCTCTTACCACTATCCGGCAGTGATTCAAACCCGCGATGGAAAGATTCATGCTGTCTACAGTCACTCAACCAAAGCCGGCGAGAGTATCAAGCATGTCCAATTCGACGAAGCATCGCTGTTAAATTGAAGCGGTATTGGTCACAGCTGTTCTTCCGTACTTGCTAACTTGAATGAAATCTGGTCACTCTTGCCCTTCGCGACATGAACAACTCTGAAACTACTGGTACCGACATTCCTTTGCACGTTGTGCTCTATCAACCCGAGATTCCACAAAACACTGGCAACATCGGTCGCACTTGTACGGCACTGGGGGCTAAGCTATGGATCGTTCAGCCCACCGGCTTTCGACTCGATTCGTCGCATCTTAAGCGAGCCGGCTTGGATTATTGGCAGTACCTAAACTGGGAAAGCGTAGCCAATTGGGAAGAGTTACTTCAGAGGCTAAATGGTCATCCCATGTGGATGTTGACCAAGTTTGGCGAAACGCCGTACTACTCAGTAGAATTCACACGAGGCTGTGTGTTGGTCATCGGTCGTGAATCCAATGGCTTGCCAGAATCGCTGCGACAAGCCAACGCTGATCGATGCCTGAACATTCCCATGCCCGGACCTGTGCGCAGTTTGAATCAGGCTAGCGCGACTTCAATCGTGATGTATGAAGCGGCTCGCAAAATTGGTATGATTTGCTAGCTGACTAAGAACTTCTGAGCCAGACTTGGCTAGCTGTGTCCTAATTGAACGCATGGAATCGCACTTACCAATTCACGAATGATGTCCCATCAGCAGCAACTGCGAAAATTGATTGGTCCTTTGGCCCTTGCTGGTGCCTGTTTGCTCCTCGCATCGGTCTCTAGTGCACAGAATAGTGCATTGCAGGGATCGGCTTCCACCGAAGATCTGACTCTAAGCTCAATGTACTCACATGGCTTGATGGAGTCCGCTTTGGGCTACATTCGAACGAGATCCGCGTTAGACGAAAATCGTGCATCAAAGGCCTGGTGGGCCATGCGTGAAATGGAGTGTCACGCGCGATGGGCACTGCAACGTGCCTCCGTCGCGGAAAAACAGTGGTCGGAGTGTGATACTGTTGTCGAAAACTATCAACGCGAACAACTGGCCGGTCAAACTACGCAATCGGATTCGCGTTGGCCCTGGATTGAGTGGCAGATTGCACGTTGCCGATTGCTCCGAGCTCAATCGCACCTAGCCAGTTATCTCGCCACTCCCACTAACGATACGCATCGTCAACGTGCGTTGGAATTGGTACGTGAGATTCGTTCCCGGATGGAAGATCTAGTCAAAGAGCTGAAGCGACGCCAAGCTCTCGCTTCGCGAATGGCCGCGGGAGATTCCAATACCGAAGCTTCGGCCGAGCAACTGCGCAATCTCGACGCCGATGCTCAGTTGTTGGTCAGTGAAGCACTAATGGTGCGATGGCAACTTTATCCCGTGGCTAGTGAAGATCGCGCCGCAGCGTTGGCCGAAGTTCGCACAACGGCGGCTGATTTCTTAAAGCGAAGTCGAGCCGACGATCCGACACGATCGTCCTTACAATTGGCGCAGGCTGTGGCTGAGCTTGAGTCTGGAGACGCCGCGGCGTTACTCAAACTTGAGCAGCTAGCTCAAACTGCTGACCAACCTCAGATTCGAATGCTGGCCGCGAGTAACTTGGCTCGATCATTGGCTCGTGAAGGTCAAGAAAGCCGAGCGAGAATAGCTTTAGATCTCCTCGAACGAACTGCGAACGAAGAGCCTTCGTTGACGCCTCAACTGGTCCTCTCACGCATTGAAGTGACCCTAGCTAGACTCGAGAAAAGCCAGGGAACCAAGAATGAAAAAGAGATGTCCGAGTTAGTACGCCAGACTCAAGAATTGGGCTCGCAATACGGCGACTATTGGCGGACTCGAGCCGAAGCGTTGCTTGTTGGCCGCCTGTCCAGCAGCTCAGTCACCGATTCACAACTAGCAATGGACCTATTGATCGCTGAAGTTCGACAGTTGGTGGCTCAAGGCGATGCTAACTCGATGCGCGATGCAGCCAATAAATTGCTTCAAGGTCGCGACGCTCAAGCTGCTGGCAATCGAGGCGCTGCGGCAATTTCTTTGGCAACAAAAGCAGCAGCTCTATTCAACGAGCTGAAAGAATGGAATCTGTTGATTCAAGCGGTGCAGGGGACTTCGGTTCAGTTTGCGAAAGATACGGGTGCCGCCGAGGCTCATCTGTTGGCCGTACAAGCTCAAATCGAACAGATCAAGTTAGCACCCGAAGAGCTCAAACTTCGCTCTGCCTACATCGATCTTCTGCGACTACAGTTGAAACTGTGGCCCGAGTCAGAGTCGAGCCAAAAAGCGAAACAGTGGCTGAAGGATTGGTGCCTGGGAACCAAACAACGCGGCGCTTACATTGAATCACTCCAAGACGCGATTGAAGCGAATACGGAAGCCAACGTTACTCAAGATTGGTTGCTCGAGTGTTGCGAACAGATCTTGCAGTTACCCTCCGGCGATCGCTGGAAAATTGCCAGTCGATGGATAAAACAAACCACGGGCGACGCACCGGGCAATTCAAAGTATGAGGCGTGGACTCAGAAAGCCGCAGCTTCCATCGCTATTCTCTCGGACGTTTCTACGATTGGTTTCATTCGCGAGGGCGAAGATCGCGAGAGAAACGATCCCGCGAGAAACGATCGCGAGAAGAACTGGAGCGAATTCTCCGAACTTGCCAACCCACAAGAAGAATCACCGCTGTTGGCTTATTTCAACTGTGTCAGAGACATCGGTACGATTCAAAACGTTGGTCAATTGACGACTGCCGCGAATTGGAATGGACTCCCTGAATCGACTCGATTGATTCTGATGATTCCCTTAGTAGATGCCATCAACGCACTAGAACCCGATCGACGAGTCGCGGTGTGGAAGTCGCTTCAATTGTCCGCCAATTGGATCAAGTTCGATGGAGCGTTGCCTGATCCGTCGACGCAGGCAGCCTTGCACCAGATCGCGATTTGGATGGATGATAGTGCGGCTTCCGAAAGATTGAAAGCGATCGCCGAGAAACATCCGCGTGATGGAACGGTTAAATTGATGTACTGTTACCATCTGGCAAGTGCAGGTGATCCAGCAAACGCGAAGAAAGTCGCCGCTCAACTAGCAGGCCTATCTGCTTCTGGCAGTCCGACGCAGTTGAGCGCGAAATGGTGCCTCATGCGCATACAACGCGACAGCGGAGAAGCAGCGGAAGCGGCAAAGTCTGCGAAGTTACTTCTTGCCACTTCGCCTACTCTCGATGCCTTATGGAAAAGCCGATTCGAAAAGATTGCCGATTCGAAGTAGGACAAGTCCCAATAAAGTCGTGAGTCTGTTACCGAGTGAGCGAATTGAATTGCCCCTCTCCCCCGACCCCTCTCCCCTTCGTTCCTCAGGAGCGAGGGGAGATTTGGCTATGGGCTAGGCTATTAGCCCGCGTTGCGACGAGCTTGCAAGTTGCGTTGTTGTTCAGGTGATTGATACAAAGCTGGTTCGTCGTTTCCGTCACCGTCAAAGTCGCCAACAATCACATCGCCTTCGGTAGACTCAAGCAAGAACACTTGGTCGGTAGCGTCGATCTGGCCATTGCCGTTGCTGTCAACGATCACTTGGTTGCCACGGACAATCGCAATTTCGTCGACGCCATCTTGATTGATGAAGTCGCCAACAAGTGGCAAGTCGCCCTTCTGTCCAAACTCAATAGTCTTGTTTGGTTTGCCATCGCCATTGGTGTCGATCTTCCAAACGCCGTTGCGGAACGTCCCGATGGTAGCCACGCCGCCGTCTTCATTGAACTGACCAGAGATTGCGATGTCGCGATTGGATCCCATGCGGAACACGTGATCAATCACATCGGCTCGCGATCGACCTTCGCGACTTGGTTGCATCAATCGAGGCGTATCCGGAGTTTCGTCTTTGTCTCGAGGCACGTTCTTAGGGCGTTTGGTCTTTACAAAGTGAGCGGGGTCTGGCATTCCTGGCTCAGAGGCTATTGCTTTTTCATCGCCTTGCCATCGCGGACCAAAAACACCTGCGTCGTCTTTGCCGTCACCATCCCAGTCGCCTACGACCGGCTGATCGCCTTTGGTTCCAAGCTTCAGCCAAATGTCGGCCTCATCCCAACGCCCGTTACCGTTAGCGTCGATGAACCACTCACCATCCAAGAACAAGGCAAGTTCATCGTAGCCATCACCATTGAAGTCGCCCATCAACGGTTTAGCTCCAGGCACGTAAAAGACCGACTGCAGCTTGTCTCGATTTTGTGCTGAGAGGCTAATGTAGCGATAGTTACTGGCTCGCATACCTCGAACAGTCCAAGTGCGGAAGTTGAGATGATCGGAGTTCTCTACAATCACATCCGGCGCAACATCTTCGCCATTACGCGCACCACGCGGCGTACCGCCGTTGATGATACTCAAGTGCCAAGTAACATCGGAGACTCCGCCCGTTCCCAAAATGATCGGTGGTGGCGAGTAGGTCTGAGGTGCGAATCCCAACGGCGGCATTCCCGGGAAAATCTCAGGTGAGACATTGATTCGCTCGAATGGAAATTCATTTTCAGGAGGCGGTGGAAACTGTGGATTGGTAACGACGATCAGTTCACTGAAGTTGTTTTCCACTGAATGATCGCCGGGCATAAGTACGACAGCCCAGATCATGTCCATCATCTGCGAGTCGTCTAAGGCGGCTAGCGCTCCAAGATCGATGTTCGCGTCAGCGCGTATCGCTTCGACCTCTGATTTGCTATTGAGCGTAAATCCGCCGGTGCTTCCCTCTGTATCGATGTAGTCAACATAGCCGTCGGGCTGAGTCTCGAAGATGTAATAAATCCCAGGACGTAGACCAACGAATTGATAGTGGCCGTTGTTGTCTGTAACCGCTTCCACGAATTCCGAGCCATAGCTTCCGGGTAGAGTGTCGGAAGCCTTCACTGGTTGGCCATTCATGTCGTACAGGCGAATTTTCACTCCAGCGATTGGCGTATCGTCAGAAGTACGCTGTCCGTCGCGAAGATCACCGACGTTAGCAGGTAGCTTTCCGTCAGGCGTCCTAAGCACTGCGCCATCTTGATAGACGTAGCCACTGAGCTTTGAGGGCTCGACTTCGCAGAAGTTCGCTTCCGTAATCGTCTGTCCCGAGGCGAGGTCAATTTCGCTAATCAGATCGTCAACCGAGGCATCGCCACCGGAAGCCGGCGCAACTTGGCCACCTTGGAACAAGCCCGTGGGCTGCGTCTCGCGAACCGAGTATTTGCCTGGCGTGAGATTGGTAAAGCTGTAGTTACCGTTCGAATCGGTCACGGTTGAAGCTACAACGCGATTGGCGTCGTCCAGTAGTTCTACTCTAACGCCCGCCAGCGATCGTTCGGTTGTGTCTTGAACGCAATCAGAGTCGCGGTCGACAAAGACCGTTCCGGAAATTGACCCGGGTTCAACTTCGCAGAAGTCGTACTCGACCAAGTCTTCGCCGGGTCCAATCTCAATTTGTGAAATGACATCTTGAACCGTATCAACCCCGCCGCCTGAACCAGCCTTCTGACCGCCTTGGAAGTATCCGGCTGGTTGTGATTCACGAACCGTGTAGTTGCCAGCTTGCAGATTGTCGAAATGGTAAGCACCATTGCTGTCGGTGACTGCAGTTGCAACCACACTACCACTTGCAGATAGCAAGGTGATGATCACTCCAGCAAGCGGACGTTCATCCTCTTGTCGAATACAATCGCGATTGGAATCGACGTAGACGGTACCAGACAACGATCCAACCAGAATCTCGCCGAAGTCGTAGTTCACGCCCTTTGCGCCCGAGCCCAGTTGGATGGTCTTAATAACATCACCAGTCGAGTCGGTTTGACCGCCGAGGGAACCAGCCGAAGCTTGCCCTGGCAAGTAACCCGATGGTGTTTGTTCGGTGACTTGATAAACGCCTGGACGAACGTTTTTGAACGAGTAAAAGCCTTGAGCGTCGGTATTTTGTGACGCGATGATAGTGCCACTGCTATCGCGCAGTTGGACAGCAACATTGGTCAACGGCGCTTCACCCGTGTCTCGTCTGCCGTTGTTGTTGGCATCGAAGTAAGTATGTCCGCTAATTTCGGCTGGTACTAGGTCGCAGAAGTCATAGTTGATCGCGTTGCTTCCGCCCACAAGGATAATGCGAGTGATGTTATTTGCATCAGTGGCATTACCGCCGATTGAACCAACATGCGCATTACCGTCAATCATTCCAGTCGCATTGGTTTGGCGGACAGTGTATTGACCGGCGCGAATTTCTGTGAACGAATAGGTACCATCCGTCGCGGTTCGGGTAGAACCAACCACCTTGCCGGAGCTATCAAGTAGTTCAATAAGAACGTTAGCCTGAGGAGCCTTCACCGAGTCAGCGCTATCACAGTCCATGCCCGTGACGACATAACAAACGTGGCCGCTGATCTTCGAAGGCAAGTTCTCAGCAAAATTCAACTCGGTGGCATGAAGATCGCCGAGCGAAAGATCAATTTGCGTGATGATATCGGGATTGCCAGTAACCACTTGGCCAACGCTTGGGCCGCTGGTCAAACGACCTGCAGTCGCTCCAACGCTGTAGTAACCGGTTGGCTGAGTCTGACGAACTTGATAGATGCCTGGTTGAAGCTTGAGCGATGTCGAAAAGCTGTAACGACCTTGAGCGTCAGTTTTCGTCTTGAGACCAGTCGCTACGAAGTTCGTTCCTTCTTGGCGATACAGTTCGATGTCTACGTTTGACAATCGCTCCTCACTTGCTCCTATAGTTAAGTCTTCGTTGCTATCGACCCAGACTGTACCGGCGAGCGAAATAGGCTTAGGCGTTTGCTTGAGCGTCAATCCAACGCCTGTCGTTCT
>CAUJKA010000405.1 GCA_963204965.1 Planctomycetota bacterium
AGATCCATGCCATAACTTCGCAGCAGCAGCGGATATAGCCGCACGCGTTCCTCGGTGGTCTTGGCCGCGGCCAAGAGCTCGCGCGAGAATTGAGGCTGCTCGCCGGAGTCAAGGATTTTGTACGCCGATGCAATCGCGGCCAGTCGATGCTTTTCGGACTCGGCGTGCTGCGCGATCCAGCGAAGTAGTTGCGTTTGGGCCTGCTTGGCTTGTTCTGTGCGCCGAGCCGTGATCATGTACGGCGGCGATACTTTTTCCTTGCGAAATTCTTCCGGCCACGAGGGCACCGCCGCGGTGAGCGTACTCGTTTCGCGCGTGGCGAGTTGGATTAGCACATCGCGCAGATCGTCTTCACGGATTCCTGGCAAGGGAGCAGGGGGTGTCGGTTCTTTGGCTGCTTTGTCCGCACCTTGATACAGTGCTGTCAGCAGCGGCACATCGAAGGGTGCTAGATTTTCAAGCGAGCGCAGGTAACGCACACGTGAATTGTGGTCGCAGTCCTCGACGAGATGAAGATTCAAGTAGTCGCGCGCTGCAGTGGACCGCGTTTGCCGTAACGCCTGCCAGACAAGGTTTCGTCGTTCCTCGGAGGTTGTCTCGCGCGCCGCCGCGAGGAGCTGCTCGATCTGCGGTTGTTCGAGATTGAACGTTTCTAGGCAGTTGGACAGCAACTGCATCTCGCCACCTTGTTCAGAGGCGAGAAACGCTTGCAAGACCCGTTGCGATTGCGGTTCGCCCGCATGCGCCAGTTGACTCGCGAGTAACAACACCAAGCCGCAGAACAGGGCGGGGAAGGGTGGAAATTGTAATTGTCGCACGGGATGCTCCTGGCCGCAGAAACGCTGAGTAAGGAAACGACTTTGGAACTGACGCGAGTTCATCAACTTTCAAGCGTCGTTTCGACGACTGGCGATACCCAGTAAATCTGCTTGTGCTTGTGCGACTCAAGTTCGGCTTGCCAGCACAACGCATCTTGCTTTGAGGTTGGGCCGCCTACCATGACTTGGTTGCCATCGTCGCCCTGACGCCATAGTTGATACGAGTGTAATTCTTTAAGTTCAGGAATACGAGCGGCGTAGCGTTCAATCATGAACGCTCGATCAAGTTCAAACATCTCAGGAGGATACTCTTGCAATTCCTTTTGCCAATGCCGCAAGTGCCTTTGGACATGCTGAGGAACGGGTACATTTGCAGAGACCGAGGCCGGGTATCCGCAATGCAGAAACTCGAATCCAACTTTGAGGCCACAGTCGAACTCAATCGCCCAAAAATCTGCATCGCCTAATCCATCAACCCAAGCCACGTGCGCTGGCGTGCCGAACCATTGGGCTGCACTTTGACGATCGATGTTGAGTTCAAACAAGTGAAACCATGGAATCTCTCGGTCTTCCCAAAGCGACAGTACATCAAGTGTCTTCATTTTCCTTCATTGCGTTATCGACCGTATAAGAACTACTTAACTTCCAAAGGAATACTCTGGCTGTGACTGTTGAATTCTGGAGCGTACATGCACTGTACTTGAGCCATTCCGGTTTGATACTCGCCTCGCAGTTGGACTCGTGAAGAATACTCAAACACATAAGTCCCTTTACGCAAGTAATCGATGAAGAAATGGCTGGCCGTGTCTTTCGTGGACTCGTAGTAGCCTAGGCCATCTTGATAGCGATAGCCTGAAAGGACATTCACAGGCTCGGTTCCACTACCACGATGATCTTTCAGGTGGACATACTCCATGTCTCGATCAACCTTCAGGACAATTCGCACCACCAATTCATCGCCAACCTTGACTGCCGCCGCTTTGTCGCCTTCGCCAACGCGTTGCAACTGTTGTCCCGCGTCGGTGTTCTGCTTGACGTAAAGCTCTTTGGTTACTTTGAGCGGGTTTTCGACGTTCGAAGTGACTTGGCCGATGTCTTCAAAGTACTGCCAATGAACGCTTCCCCAAGCAACTCCATCATCTTTCTTGGTAACTTTTACATTGCCAAGTTCTGGAGTGATCTCTGGTCCAACTCGTCGCTGTTCGTAGAAGCCCGTGCCAGCTTCGACCGTGGAAGGCTTGATCGTTTGACCAGCCAATGAGACTTCGACAATCTTTTCCGAAGCCAACACATCGGTGCCGCGAAGTATTAGAGCGTAGACTGCGTCGGCGGTGGCCTTCGTGGTCTTCCAATTCTGAGTCTGCTTTTGCTTGAGCAACCAGACCTTGCAGTCTTCGACCATCTGCGCGTCGCGAGCGACTTCATCAAAGGCTTCAATCAAGGCAGCTTGTGACTCAATCGGAGCGTGATACCACCAGTAGAAATTGGCATTCGCTCTCCAATAAGTCCCCATCTCCTCGTTACTCAACGATCGCTCTTTAAGCGAGACCATAATTGCTTGTGCGGTGGCTTTGTCTCCTAAGCGATTCAGCGCCAATGCCAAATGTGCTTGAGATTGCAAGCTGCCCAGGTCAAGCCAGTAAAGCTTGGCTTGTTCCATCCAAAACTTCAGCGCCTCTTGATGTTGTGGCGCGATGGGATGCTCGGGTAGATAGAAGCTGCGACCATACAGGTACATAGCGATAGTCGAGCTAAGGTAGCTGGCCGTCTTGTCTCCTGGCTTTGGCTTGACTCGTGCGATCTGCTCTAACGCGCGGCGATGCTCTTGAGCCATCCACTCATCTAGCGAAGCCAGCGATCGAATTGCTTGAGCTGGATCAAGCTTGACGCCCAAATGTCGCAAGCGGCCAAATCCCGTGGTGATATAGAGGGTGATGTAGTCGCTGGCAGGTCCGCCAGGGAACCAAGACCATCGACCATCGGGAAGTTGTCGTTCGCCAAGTTCGGCAATCGCTTTGGCAATCTCGTCATTCAATCGATTCTGGTCGAACAGAATTCCGACGTTGCGTCGAGATTGGCTTTCCGATTCAGCTTGACGTTGCCACGGCGACTCTTCCAGCATGACCGCCTTCAGATCTTGATTCTTTTCAAGTGGACTGTCGAGTGCTTCGGTTCCGCGCCATTGAGCGAAGACCTTTTCGATCTTGGGATCGCTGGTGGCGATGCGCTGAGCCAACGCATTAGCGTATAGTCGGCTGAAGATCTGCTCGCTGCACTGATGAGGATACTCCATCAAGTAAGGCAACGACATCACAGCGTACCACGATGGATTCGAAGCCATTTGTACCGTTAGCGATTGGTGTTGAATTGTGGTCGACTTTTTCGAATCCAACAATCGCTGGAAGGTATAGTCCTTGGTTTGTTTGCCGCGAATTGCCAACGGCAGCGACTCGGTAATCAGAATGCGTCGCGATAGAACTGGTAGGTAACCCTCTTCGCCATCCGAGATTCTTCCGGTCGAAGCCATCGCTCGGTAGGTGAGCGTCGAGATTCCATCTGGAACCTTGATACGCCAAGCCAAAGACTGACTGGCTCCGGCAGGAATATCGAAGTCCAATTGTCCTGCCGAGTTCGACAATTGAGCATTGAGAGAATCGCCTGAGATAGGTTCGGTGAAGTTGAGTCCAGCTTGTCCAGTCTGACGGGTTGGCGAGAGATTGGTGACTTTCACTGTGAACTCGATCATATCGCCTTCGCGAAGGAATCGCGGCGCGTTGGGCTGGATCATCAGATCTTTGCTGGTCGTAACACTGTCGGTTAAGAAGCCGCCACGAAGCTTTTGATCGTGAGCAAAGCCCATAAACTTCCATCGTGTCAGCGCTTCAGGCATGGTGAACTCAAGCTTCACAGTACCATCTTTATCGGTGACGACTTGCGGGAAGAAAAACGCCGTTTCATTCAAGTTGGTTCGAACAGGAACTCCATCTAGTTTGACTTGTGACTTCGTGCTATCGCCACCATTGCCCGAACCGTCTTTTAATGCACTCGTGGCAAGAATAAGGTTGTCGCTTTCTACGCCGCCACCCATACCGCCAGCAGCCATCGCCTCAGGAGCAGCTCGCATCTCCATGCTCATCGCCGCCGCTGGGGCAGGATCGGAAAGCATGGCACCTCCCTTGCGCATCATTCCTCGACCGCCCCGGAAGCCGCCGCCCCCAGGCGCTCCAAACATCATTTCCTGCATCACATAGCTTGGCAGATCAAAATCGGGATAGATCCAGCTGGCATCACGTTGATCTACAAGCCAGTTGTATCGAACGTGTTGTAAGTGTTTAGGAACATTGCAGAATTGGCGATTCAGTCGCGAATAGTCTTGTCGAAACACTCCGAAGCGTTCCATCCATTGATGCGGAGCGAAGGTATCCAACGAAGCATCGTAGAGCGTCGCAACCATTTCGGCAGCGGCTTGTTCCGCCTTGTGGCCTTTGATTACTGCGGTCCAGGTTTCTTTCTGCGCTGGTCCAAGCTTAGAAGTGAATCGTTCCCACTTGATCTCAAGTTCTTTATTGCTCCACGGTACATCAACTCGATGAGAAACGAAGTAGGCTCGGTTTTCATGGACAAAGGCGAGGTGGATAGTAACCCCACCGCGCATCTCTTCAGTAATCGGCAGTTCGATCAACTCTTGCGTACGATCCTTGCTGGTCCAGTAGCGCTTGATCATCTTGCCGCGATGTTCGATTTCGATGAAGGCTTGAGCTTGATCGTAGCCGCTTGACCAAAGAGCTCGCAGCGTCTCACCTGGTTCGACCGATTGCTTCTCAACGTTGAAGTCGTGAGGCAAACGAACGGACCATTTCGGCGATTGCGGGTTCAAGACCTTTAAAGGAAGTTCGGCTGTGACTTCTTTGCCAAATCGATCTCGTGTGCTTAACACGGCTCGATAGACCCCCGCGGGTAATTCGGCTTTCAGAGTTTGACTTCCACTGGCGTCGGTCTTGAAATTGGATTCAAAAGCAACGTCGCCCAAGGGCCAGCTATTGGGATTGCTTTGATCCTTGGGAGGAACCGCACCGCGAGCGATGGGAGGTTGGTTGATGGAAAGCAGCGACGGACGCGTGACTTTGTCAGGCTGCTTGAGTGAGTAAATCTTGACGGAGCCCTCAGCCGCTTGGCCTTCGCCATCGAGCGTTGTAGTGCGAACCGAAACCTCGATCTGTTTCGCTGTCGTTTGCCATTGGTCACAGCTTAGTGTCGCCGACAATGCTGTGTAGCCAACGTTGATCGAACGATTGGACGAACGCGTTTCGCCGGTGCCATCGGTGACATCTGCATGAATTGTGTAGTTAAACGTGGGTTCGGATTCAGGAGAAACCGACTTGTCAGGCTGAGCGTTGAACTTCACATTGAACGTTCCATCGGCGAGAGTCGTCGTTGTACCGCGAGCGATCTCTTGGCTTTGATTGTTTCCGACGGGCAACCACCACATCCGCCAGTACCACCAAGCCGGATAACGCACCTCACGAACGACACGCCATTGAACCGTGGCTCCGTCGATAACCGCGCCGGTGTACGCAGTCGCTTTACCCGGTACCTCGACCTCTTCATTCAACTTGGCCGAAACTTTGGGAGCCAATACTTCGACTTCGAATTTGGGTCGCTTGTACTCTTCGACTCGCACATTCGCCTGACCATTCGGTCCATCTACGACGCGAACAAACATCACTCCCGTAAGCTTGCCTCGTGGAGCGGTAAAGCTGCCCGAGAAGCTGCCGTAGTCATTCGATCGGTGTTCGATGCGTTCGACCTCTTTATTGTTGACGTCGAAGAGTGCAACTGTCACCTTCCGTTGGCTCAACGTTTGATATTCATCGCTCTGCTGATTAAAGGAGTGACAAATGCCTTTGTAACGAATGGTTTGGCCGGGGCGATAGATCGCGCGATCGGTAAAGAATTGCGTAACCTCATGTTGGGCAGCTCGTTCACGGTAGAGGTTCGTATGAATCATGTTGATTGAGCTGATCTTGTCGGTTCCAGAACTGGCAAGTAACAACATTCGCTGTCGATTATCAGCGGCAAACTTGAACTCCCCGTTTTCATCGGTGGTGACGCTGGGGATTTCGATGACACGTTGACCGCCGCGATCGTATTGCCAAGCTTGAACTGTGGCGCCCTTGATCGGCAAGCCCGTTGCGGCATCCAACACATGGCCGCCGACAAGTCCTTCGCCTTCGTGAGTGCGTATCGCCAGAGCTAACTTGCTCACCCAAACTTCAGTGACGCTGATCTGGTTGTCAGCATCGGCAAAGTCCTCGCGATGGCTGCTGAGCAATAAGTATGAACCGGCTTTGACATCCTCGGGGACGGGCAATTCTTGCAATCGTGATCGTAGATCTTCAGTCGCTGGAAGATCTGCCGACCAAGCCTTCGTCGGCTTCGCAGCGATGGCTTTTCGAATTCCCTCTTCGTCTAAGCTTTCGGGTTGCCAGCTTTGAGGTGAAGCCGCAAACTGAGCGAAGTTAAACGGCACAAGTCGAAAGTAGACTTTGGTGACGTTGCGATATCGAACTTGAATCGACGGCCAGGGCGCATTCCAAATACGCTCTGTCATCACTTGAGCTTCGCGAGATTCCACCTGAGCGATCAAGTTGTAGCAGCGATTGGCTCCAACACTTTCCGGGAATCGATCGAGTGCCTCTTTAGCAATCTGACGAGCTCCGGCAGGATTGTCCGATTCATAAGCCAATTGCGCTAGGGTAGCTTTAGCTTGTGCCCAAATCGGCGAGTCGGAGCTTGCTGTCAAGAATCGCGATAGAGCAGCTTCATAGCGAGCTTTCTTCTCTTCGCCGACGGCATGGTTGTAAGCGAAATCTAGTCGAGCCAAATCGACATCCAACTTAGCTGTTGGCTCTGCGTCACCAGAGTGAAAGCGAAGTAGATCTTGATAGAGCTTAACCGCTACCAATAAAGGAGCTCGCGTATCGGTCGACTCGGGATTCCAAGCCAAGAACTCTTCCTGCGATCCAAAAATCGGACTGTCGGCGGTGAGGTCAAACGCGTTGATCGATCGTGATCCGGCTTGTTCGCCTGCCGAGTAAAACTGTAGTGCATGATGGACGACAACGTCATACATTGTTGGGCGATAAGCAGCAGGAACATTGCCCATCCTAAGCAGCTTGGCGTACTTCTCAATCGGAACTTTTTTTAGTTCATCGGCCGCCTTGAGCGATCGAGAGAATTGACCATCGACTGTTCTCAGAATGCGTTGCAAGTCCCACGTCAACATATCGTCGTCTGGACCAGGGACGGGTTTGTCGTCAGATGGATCGGGCGATGTCGAGCCGGCGACAGCGGTGCGTTGAGAAAATCTCCAGCGATTCTGCTGAAAGAATTGCCACATCCAAGTTGCTTGAACGGCTTCCAACCCAGGTCGCATTGATGCATCGGCTGTATCGATGGCGGCTCGCAGTTTCTTGAGTCGCGAATCAGGAGTCGCGGCTTCCGAGGTAGCCACTTCCAGCTCGACTCGTGTCACCAAGACTCGGATCTTCTCGGCAATATCCCCAGTTCGATCGGCTTGAGCGGCGATGGGAACGAGCTTTTCCAGAGCCGACTTAGGCTTGCCTTCGTCGAGTTCTTTTTGAAACGCCTTCCAAAGCGGATCGTCCACCACCCCATTTTGTAAGGCTTGTGCTGGTCGCATGATCAACGCTGTTCCCAAAAGGAGTATTAGAGCCAGAAATTTCTGAGTCACGGCATTTGCTCCATGTTCTATCAAAGGTACCGCAGCTTCTCGCAACACTTCATTGTCGAGATCTTCGCCAGAAAAGCCATCGGTCGGATAAGTCGATTCGCGCCAATTGGGTGGCATGCAAGCTGTATTTCACAGCTTAGTAGCAGGTTAAACGCCAGTTGCCCTAAGTTAGTTCCCGGAAAAACTCCAGCAGGACAGGCGGGCACAAAAGGCTCACTAGCATTTTCCAGGTTACCCGGTCGCGTTTTGCGAATTGAGGCGTTCTTGCAACACTCAGGTTGCGTTTTGGCAACGTCAATGACCTGTAGGCCAATCTAACTCGGTAAAACACGCTTGAATTTACAGTGCTTCGGATGGCACGGCATGTGCAACCGCTTACTCCATAGTGCATACGAACGACTCCACGCCTTCCACACTCAACCCAAAGTACTCCATGATCAAATCTGTTGCCGGTGCGGTCTTGGCCAATCTGTTTCCCAGCAAAGCGGTTCAGGTAGAGCAAGGATTCACGATACCCTACTTTGGTGCAGAACCCAATTCGGGGATCATCGGGCGATTGATCCGTGCGCACATTGGACGGAAAGGTGCACATGATCAACAAAAGCTCGAGGAGCTACACAAGAATTTCTGGCGTCGGCAAAGTTCCAAAGGTTGGTTTGGCTCGACTTCGCAAAGACTGCACACCGTCTACGTGCCGACCTTCGGTCCGCTCATGGAAAAAGTCCATGCTGAATTAATAGCCAATCGAATTGAAAACGTCGTGGAGTTCGGAACAGGAAATGGCGATTGGTTGGCTTGGCTTAAGTCGACGTGGTCATTTCCAAAACAGTTCTTGGGAATCGACCTAGCCGAAGATCAGATTCGGGAGAACCATCAACGGCACGCTAATCTAGACTTCGTAGCCAGCGATTTGACTGAATGGGTATCAGCCAATGAAAGCCATCGAACTCTCTTCCTTACTCACTGCGGAGTTCTTGAATACCTTAGCGAATCGACTTTGAAAAAGCTCTTTCGAGCGATTCGCTCGAGTCATCGAGAGTCCATCGTTCTCTTTGTCGAACCGATTTCGCCCGACTTCGATCTGGATGCCGAGCAACACTCGCGACTGCACGGCAATGAGTTTTCGTTCTCTCACAACTACCCAAGTCTGCTGAGTCAAGCGAACTTTAATGTCCTCTTCACTGTCGAGCATGAAGTCGAAGGACATCGGATGCTCTGCACTTTGGCAAAAACTGGGACATAGACACTACTTCGATCAAGATCCCAGTCCGGCGATTCGTTAACTGACCTCAACCAATCTTGGGCTGAGGGCTTCGAATCGCGGTGATGTTCCTAGTCCCGGTGCTTGAGAAGCTTGCATGAAGCCATTGACACGTTGCGGAGCTCCCGTGGCGTTACTGACGGTTACATAGCTGTTGAAGTCGGTACTGGTGAATCGATACTCTTCAGGCGTGCTATGAGCCAAGTGAGCAATCGCGGCGGTGGTAATGTCGCCTCCCCACGAATCTTCCAAGGTCATGGCGATACCCATGCTGACACAAAGATCGCGAGCCTGCTTAGTCTTAGTAAGCCCGCCAAGCTTGCTGATCTTCAAATTGACGACATCCATGGCAAGATCCGCCTTGGCTCGCAACAACATGTCCAGCCCATCGATGTTCTCGTCGAGCACAAAAGGATGAGTCGTGTTGCGACGTACCGCCAAGCACTCTTCATACGTCAAGCAAGGCTGTTCGATGTAAACGTCCAGTTCGCTGACAGCTCGGACGACTCGCACCGCTTCGTGCTGAGTCCATCCGGTATTGGCATCTGCGACCAAGCGATCCGAGGGCTGAATGATCGAACGTGCAGCGTGGATTCGCTGAATATCTTCGTCGGGATTGCCGCCAACTTTGAGTTGAAAGCGAGTGTAGCCTTGTTGGCGATAGCTGGCCACGTTCGCAGCCATTTCATCCGGCGGCGTTTGTGAGATCGCTCGATAAAGTCGAATGCTCT
>CAUJKA010000406.1 GCA_963204965.1 Planctomycetota bacterium
CGAGCCAGAGATCAAGCGCATGAGGCTCACCAAGCGATTCTACATTTCCAGCAGGAGCTTGCTGACACGGGTCACAATCTACAGGCTTCCCTTCAAATAGATGGGTTTTCCAAGTTCGCAGACATCTTCTTCGATGGGATCATGATGGATTGGATGATGCAGTCCAAGATCCAACGCGCCAGTACAGCTTGCAGCGAGACCATTGCCAAAGTCCAGATGGCTGTGCATCGTTGCGACGATTGCTTGGCATCAGTGCGTCGCGAGCATCAAGCACTGACGGAAGAGCGAGTGCGGCTGATCGAGGCTACCGAGCTACCGGAATAGTCGCCCGAGGTAGGGTGCGCGGGCGTCCCGCCCGCCTGCAGTCATAGGTTTTCAATCCCACCGGCTTGCCCGGATGGTCTTTTAGGCTTCTCGCTACAGTCCACGAGCGCAAAAGAATTAAGGTCTTTTTCTTATCCACCGACTAGCATGAAGCCTAAAGAACTGCTGGGCAAGCCAGCAGGATTCAATTGGCTTATTCACTTAGCCAACGAGTCTTCAGCAGCTCGTTAGTCTCTGTGGCACGAGTGCTGAACTCTCCCACGCGTTGAAATACCAGTCAGTCATCGGCTAAACTAACGTCCGCTCAACCTGCCGTGCAGCGCCTTCCTTGAACAAAGAGGGGAGGGAAACCGAGCGGCGATGCGGCGTTTTCTGAAATCAAGGTCACTGGGCCGCCGCCGAGTTTCCTTGGTCGTTCTGCCATTAACCAAACTTACAGAAACTACTGAGGCTAATCACTGTTCCTTGTTACTTCACACTTGTATGTCGGACGTTTTGCGTCGCGTGATCGTCTCGAAGAGCTACAGCGTCTTCGTGTGACGGACATTGTCAACGTTAGCGACACCCCAAGCCAACTCACAATCGACGATGGCCCCTTTCGCTCGGTTTCGTGGTTTGACATTGAAGATCGCATTCTGATGCCTACCAAGATTGCAATTAATGCCATCGATGCAATCCACAAGGCACTAAGTGCGGATGACGGATGTGTGTATGTTCATTGCATGGCGGGATGGAACCGCTCACCAACGGTGATTTGGCTATATCTACTTGCAAGCGGTATCGGTCGTGAAATCGCATCCAAGGCAATATGCGCCAATGCCTACGATGCTGTTCCCGGTCATGCTCTTTTGGTAGACTCAAACTTGGTTGATATTGTCATTCAACACGGCCGGAAAAACTATATCCCGCACCCACGTCCCAATGTACTACCACAGACAATGGCAGAGCCATGCGATCCACAACTGCACTCTTGATCATCGCACTAATAGTAATTGCGGTCGTCGTTTACGTTGCGAATCGCCGGAAGCGTGTGGCGCTTCCGATTATCACGGATGACATGACCATCTCCGATGTATTTCGAGCGTTCGCGAACACACCCATTGAACGGTCAATCGGTCCTGTTACGAGCAAACTTGTCAGCACAGATGTATTGGTTGTCACGTCAGAAGAATTTAGGGGGATGCCTGGTGAGAAATTGAAAATGGGTGTGTCTCGCGATCAGAACGGCGATCAATGGGCATATTGCTACACCGACGAAGAAAGGCTTTTGGTCACGAATCCACCTGGTACTTTCTATGCCAAAATGAGCTTCATGGGCTTTTTTAGAATGATCACTCGGGACCCACAATTTCGAGGAGTCTACATTGATGGCGGTTCACCAGACTCGTTTGTAATTCCGCGTGAGTTTTTCGAACTCGTACCCATGGTCGGTCGTTAACACTACAATCAACTACAGAACAAACCATTGGACACCAAGTCCTCGATCAGCCGTTTTGACGGGCGTTGAGCCAACTCTCGGTCAATGCGGCAAAGTTCTAACAATTGCGAGTTGCTACAGAAGTGGACAAAAGGTTGTTCAACGCAATCCCCATGTCACGTTTGCTTCAGCTTTACCAAGATGGAATATACACACGCAGCGAAACCTGCTTGCGCGCCCTGATGACACTTGGAACCATTCCCGTCGCAAAACACTTTCCATCGCTCCCCAAGGACTGGCAGCAATTTATCATCGACGCTGTACGCAGTGCTCCAACCACTGAATCTGGCTGGGACGATTTCATGATCATCGGTTCCTACTGTGGCACGGGGATATCCGCCGAGAAATTGTTGGCCGATATGCGCGCAGAGGTTTTGCAGTATCGTACTGGCGTGGAGGCGGTTCGCGTTTTCCTTGATGGCCACACAAGCTAATCTTGGTACAATCGCCTTTGTTGAAACTAGCTCGCAACATTCAGGACTGCATTCCAAGCACCTCTATTAATGTGTTGGATTAACGGTCAACTGAAAGAAGGGCTTACACGTTAAACGAGAATGACGACAGGATAACAAAGCGTTAGACGCTGCGAACCCCGGCGAACAAAGCAAATCCACCCGAGTTGCCGATCGGGCGTTTCCTGAAATCACAGTCTCTTGGCGGCAACTGGGTGATAGTAGTTCCTCCACTCAACAGCATGACCAGACGCGAGTATCACTACGTTGGGCCGAATGAGATTCGCGACGCCGCGCGAGCGCAACCAGCTGGTATTCGAATCTCTAGTCTTGCTGACATTCGTTCTTGGCTGACTTCATCGCAGACCGATCGAATGAAAGACGGATCGTTCATTGCAACATTTATCATCACGCGGAACGAGGAACTACTCTTAGCTCCGCGACGATCTGAGCATGTCGCTTGCGCTTCGGGCGGTCCAGTGCTCTCTGCTGGCGAGATTACATTCGACGACAACCTGACTGCCATGGAGGTCACCAATCAATCGACTGGATTCTGTCCGGAGCCAGAATCTTGGGCCTCTGTCGCAAATGCACTTGACCGTATTGGACTTACTCATCCGGGGCGATTCACCACGGAAGTGATTTTCCGACTTTGCCCTATGTGCCACGAACGCAGCGTTGTGAAAGGTTCTTGGTATTATTGCGCGATGTGCGGTGCTAAACTACCTGAACATTGGAACCTAACCAGTGCGCAAAACGCGCGCGAACCCTGAAATGCATTTGAGTGCGGGTGGCGCGTTCCCTGATGGTAAGTCACATGCAACCGCGTGATTTCGAGCGTTAAACCCGCAGCCCAGAAAACGAGGAACAAAACAATCCACTGAAGTTGCGAATAAGGTCGTTGGCCAATGGTAGCCCAATCCCTCGCAACTCGGCGACTTTAACCGTACTTTCGTAAACCCAATCGAGAAGAACAAAACATGTCGATGCCAGGCTTCGTTTTCTACTTCACTTGCGAATCTTGTGATGCCATAAGCGATGAATACTCGGTTTTCGTCTTTCCTGATATTTTTCGTTCCGAGATTTCACTTCCGGCCTGGAGCATCTCACATAAGTGCTGGTGTTCAGTAAATGCTGACCTTGATTTGGATCAACGTCGCGCTATGGAATCTGATCGCGAGGTTCTCTTGGCGTTTGCGGCTACACTGTCTTCGGACAATCTGACCGTAGGGGTGCCCCAATTCTCCTCGAATGGTTCCGTTGGATTCGATGTAAATGTCACTCCAGATCCAAAATGCCCAAAATGCGGCTGTAAGTGTCGAACGATCTTCGGGTCTCCTCCGCGTGATGTGCCGCATTCAATTGCACGCATCTCCCTCGCGGAATTTCGAATTGCACCACTATCGTTGATTGGTCTGTCAGTTCGTTCTACAATGATTTGCCGTGATCTTGGCCTGCGAACCATGGGAGACATTGAAGATGGTCGTGCACGATTTGCCGACCATCCTTCCGCAACCGAAAGCTCCGTGCGAGAGATCGACGAGTTTTTATCGCGGAAACCAAACGGCGCCGGTTAATTGCAAGAGAAGAAGAAAATGGACCGAAGTTGCGGGAAAGGTCGTTGCTAATGGTGGCCCCGTTCCTCGCAACTCGCCTGCCTTAAGCGTTCTGTCGCGATAAAGAAATCGGAGGCGTTAACTTCATGGCAGACGTGACGAACAACCCATACGCTCCAGGCAACAAGATAGATGGCTCCCGAATTGACCCTTCGGAGCGTCGTATGGGCGTTGTGGACTTTGTCCCGATCCTAAATCGATGGGAACGCTTACGGATCGTCTACAACGCGACACTAGTCTGTATTGTGATGGCCACTACTTTTTTCCTTTA
>CAUJKA010000407.1 GCA_963204965.1 Planctomycetota bacterium
CAGTTGCTTTGCAAAGCCATCCATGCCTGGACGTACTGTTCCGTCGCTCGAAATCAAAGGCAGTGGTTTGTCAACTCGCCCCAACTGCCGAATACCGGGTGCGGCCTTGCCTTTATCACCCAGGTCCGACTCATTGGCCTCGACTAAACGCTTCAAGTCCGCAACGACCTCGGCATTGGATTCAGCAACGTCGTTCTTTTCAGCGATATCGTTTTCCAAATGATAGAGTTCGTTTTTGGCAAGATGCAATTTCCAAGGTCCCTTGCGAACAGCTTCCAAGGCTAAGCCGCTGAAGTAGAAGAAGCTCTCATGACCACGAGCTTCGTTCTTTCCTGTTAGCAAGCCGGAGAGATCAATCCCATCCAACTTGGAATCCGGCAGCTTGGCTCCAGAAAGACTAGCGAATGTCGGCAGCCAATCCATATGCGCGGTGATCTCATCAGTTTTAGTACCCGCCGCGATCTTCCCTGGCCACCAGGCAATCGTGCAGACTCGCATGCCACCTTCCAACGTACTTCCCTTGGCTCCGCGCAGCGGTTGGTTCGTAGCTCCCTGATTCAGCGGACCGCCATTGTCACTCGTGAAAATAACCAAGGTGTTCTTATCGAGTTTAGCTTCGCGAAGAGCGTCGAAAACTTGTCCTACAGATTGATCAATTTCGATAACCCAATCTTTTTGGAGACTGATGCCAGACTTGCCCATCAACTGTTTACTTGGGTAATGAGGCCAGTGAACCGCGTTGTGCGGAAGATAAAGAAAAAACGGTTTCGAGTGTTCCTTGCGAATGAAAGCGACGGCGCGATCAGTGTAGCGCTGAGTGAATGTGTGCTGCTGCTCGACCTTAACACGTTCAATCACATTGTTGTTCTCCAGCAATGGCAGCGGCGGTTGGCCATCACCGCGTGATCCAGCTTCGTCCTTTTGAGGAGCATTTGCATTCTTAGGTTGCGGAGGGATGGGCTTGTCGGGATTGCTTTTCGCTCCCTCGCTGCGCAGCCCCATATCATTCGAGTAAGGAATGCCGTAGTAAGAATCGAAGCCTTGATTGGTCGGAAGGAACTCTGGTTGGTCACCGAGATGCCACTTTCCGATGCAGGCGGTTTCATAGCCAGCTTGTTTGAGAACTTCGGCAACGGTTGTCTCTGCAGGATGAAGCCCAACGGCGCTAGCTGGAAAGAGAACTCCAGGAATGGGCAAGACTCGCTTGGGATAACATCCGGTCATCATCGCAGCACGTGAAGGGCTACAAAGCGGAGCGGCGTAATGGCTACATAGCTTCATCCCTTCATTGGCCATCTGCTGAATTCTTGGCGTGCGAGTCGGACCACCAAATGGCTCGATATCCGAGTACCCAAGATCATCAATGTTGATAAGGATGATGTTGGGTTTGTCGTTCACCTCTGCTAGGCTCACTGCGCAGGCCAAACAACCGATCAAGCAAAAGAAACAAGTTTGCAGGTTTGTGAAGCTTCTCATGTTGGAATCTAGTACGTATTGCCTTGGTGCGTATCAGACCGACGAAATTGTTGCCGCTGGTCAATCCCTATTGAACGGCTCATGATATACTGCCGCGATTGCAAATTCTGCAAGCGGCGAGCGGAATGACTCCACCAATTCAGAAAAAATCAAACTGAAATTCGGTCTGCCCTCGCTTCTGCGACAACTCAAAAAACAATCACCGAACTAAAGAGAGAATTCAACGTGAATCCACTTGTATCCAATTGCCTTGCCAGTGTTGTCTACGCCAAACAGATCCTAGCTGACGTTGAAGATGCGAGGATGGCCGAGCGGCCCATGGACTTGAATCCACCTGCATGGTTGTTGATGCACTTAGCGACCGCCGCCGACTATGCAGCCATGCTTCTGGGTGGAAGCGGAGTCTGTCCAGCAGACTGGAATGAACGCGCCGATACCAAGAAGCCTGTTTCCAGCAACCGCAGTGATTATCCATCGCACGATGACCTAGTGAATCACTTTGAATCAGCCTACAAGAATGCCGCTGATCTTCTGGCCAAAGCGACTCCCGAGCAGCTTTCAGCGCCTCAAAAGCTGGGCTTCTTCGAGAAGGAACTGCCGACCGTTGCAGAGATGGCGGGCTTCCTTTTGGTAGCTCACTTAGCCATTCACTTGGGACAGCTTTCCGCTTGGCGTCGCGCTACTGGAAAGGCACCGCTGTTTTAATCGCGAATGCGATGCCGATCACAACCCGCTGCGTTAGCGAGTGGACAAGATCCCTCGCTAACGCAGCGGGTTGAGATCATAACAATTACCTGGGTAGCCAAGCTTCGCCTCGGCAGCACTTGCCGGCAAGCCCGCCGACAACTTCTGCAAGCGAGACTTCTGCAAGCTTGGCGTCAAGACGACGAGCAGCTTCGTCGGACTTGGCCTTCAGCAATCCGGCCTCTGCGGTTGCTCGTTCGCTGGGGCGAGCGTCGCCCAGCGATTCAAGACGTTCGACCTGCTTCAATCGATGTTCCCAACTGACCAGCCGTTGCTTTTGCAAATCCAATCGCTGATAGGCAAGCCTTAACTGCGAGCATTTTTCGACGACCGATTGTTCGACATAGCTTTCGTTGGTACGAATAATTGTGACGACTTCTTGACGAAGACTTTTCGCCAGCAGCTCTTTGTCGTAGTCACTGCATAACAGAGTGCGAAGTCCGCTGGTCTGAGGAATTGGAATTCCATAAGACCCAACCGAAGTGGCAAAGATACTTGCAATCACTGGTGCCGTGTCTTCGTTGATGCTTTTGCACAAGCATCGCCATGCCTGAAGGTCGTAGCGATCTCTTAACGCGATCGCTACCATGCAGTCACAATCCAACTCGGCAGCTTCGATAACCAGAGGCTCAAGGATTCGATCCTCCACTGCATAGTCCACGCATGTCATGCTGGCTAGTAGCCGACGCAACTGATCGTCTTGCGCGTTGGCTTGCAAAAGTTGGTCTTGCAGATCGATGCTTTGTCGATCCAACGAACTCAGGTCCACGCCGGCAGGCAACCCCTGTTCCAAGAGCTTCTGTTGCTTGACTCTTGCCATGGCGACAGCTTGTTGGCCCAAATCAATGAACTGTTTTTGTTCAGCAATTCCAATGCGCGAGTAGTATGAACGCATGGCCGTTGCGGCAGCCAGATCTTCCTGATGATAAGCTTGCAGACACAAGAACTGAACGATCCCCGCAGCAGCTTGTCGTTTGCTTTCGGGCTGATCGAGGTAAAGTCGATGAATCGTCTGCGCTCGTTGCTTTAGACCAATGGCCGGCATCCAACGCTGGGCGGCTTGGCAGCCAAGCTCTCTCGCTCCCAAGGGCAAGCCTTGAGAAAATGCCGAAGGTCTGGAGGCCAGGGTGACGGGCAACTCCAACTCCGGTGCCGCCGAAATTGGCGAAGCAAGCGGCGAAGTTTTGCGGGCGAGCAACTCAGGATCATTGAAGTCAGGCGCGTTCAGCGGTTCGATTTGAGCCGGCGGAGCTAGCTCGATCAGTTGAGCCTCGGCCCGCGGTCCGCAATTGTTCCAAGCAAACACCAGACTTGACAGCAAAACAAACCAACGGCCGAGCGTTTGGCTCTTTGCAGGCGGCAATTGGAGTTGGGCTGAAGTCATAAAAATCACAACGCGATTCGATTTAGAATGCTTGCTTTACGAACGCCTGCAATCCGTGGTGGTGTTCGGATAGAAGCGGTCTTATCGATGGGATCGAGAAATCCGACGATGCAACTTCAGGAAACGGCGGAACTGTCCATTACGCAGGTTGGCTAAACTTTTCCGATAGCGGAGTCTGTGCCTTGAACTAAGCAATCGCAGCCAGTCCAAGTTGACAAAAAACGCTATAATGAGCCGCTTAAAGAAGCTCGGGTAGATTTTCCCTCCCGACATTCCGCGAAATGCAATTAGAAATTTCCCGATGGACCACCAACTTGTCAGTATTGATCGAGCGCTCGAGCATTTCGGGCTGGGTTCGTTTCGACCCGGTCAACGCGAAGTGATTGAGTCGATTGTGTCGGGCAATGACTGTTTGTGTGTGATGCCCACCGGTGGCGGAAAGAGCTTGTGCTACCAGCTACCCAGCCTGATTCGCCCTGGGCTAACCATTGTCGTATCGCCCTTGATCGCCTTGATGAAAGACCAAGTCGATAGCTTAGGTCGCAATGGAATCCCCGCTGCTCTGATCAATAGCACGCTGACTCACTCCGAACAACAAACGCGGCTTCAAGACGTCGCTGCTGGCAAGTATCAATTGGTTTATGTCGCTCCCGAACGTCTGCGAAATCCACGGTTCTTAGAAGCCATTCGCGCGACGCCAATTCAGTTGTTGGCCATCGATGAAGCACACTGTATAAGCCAGTGGGGTCATGATTTTCGCCCCGACTACACTCGCATCGGACAATTCCGCGAGTGGCTTGGCGGCGTACAAACTGTTGCCCTGACTGCGACTGCTACGCCGCGAGTCCGACAAGACATTATGGATGTGCTCGGGTTAAAGAAGCCCAAGCAGTTCATGAGCGGCTTTGCGCGACCGAATTTGCACTTTGGTGTGGTCAACTGTCAGTCCGACCGAGACAAAGAAGAACAGCTAGAAAAGTTCCTCAGGACCAAACCAGGATCCGGCATTATCTACTCGGCAACTCGTAAACGCTGCGAGGCTTTGGTCGATTGGATTAGTCAAACTCTCAAGATCCCTGTAGGCGCATACCACGCAGGACTACAGCAGGATCAGCGACGAGTCATCCAAGAGCGATTCATGAGCAACGAGCTGCCGCTGATCGTTGCTACGAACGCATTTGGCATGGGGATCGACAAGCCTGATTTGCGTTATGTGCTGCACTATAACATGCCCGGTTCTCTGGAAGCTTACTACCAAGAAGCTGGTCGCGCTGGCCGAGATGGCAAGGACTCGTTGGCTGTCATGCTGTACTCGATGCAGGACCGCTACATCCAAGAGTATTTCATCGAGAACAATTATCCGCCGCGAGACGTGATCCAAGCCGTCTACGAATTTCTGCAGAAACGTACTGAGGACCCCATCGAACTTACGTTGGAGGAGATCCGCGAACAGATGGGGGCAACTGTTTCGGCCGAATCGATCGGCAGTTGCTTACAGATTCTTTCGCGCACACGAGTGCTTGAGAGATTCGAGGCTGGTAGCGGACTAGCGATGGTGCGGATCAACAGCGATCTGCATACGCTGGTTGATATGTTCCCCTCCGAAGCCAAAGTTCGTCGACAAGTCTTGCGACTTCTGGAGCGAGCTGTAGGAGATCGTCGATACGAAGATGTTTACGTCCATCCACGCTGGCTACTTCAAGAAAGCGGCATGGAACGTGAGGCTCTTGCTCGCGCATTACGAGAGATCAACAAGCTTGAAGACGTCGAATACATTCCACCGTTTCGTGGTCGCGCGGTGCATTTCAAAAAACAAGACGTGCCGTTTGCCGAGCTGGACATCGACTTCGAAGCTCTTCGCAAACGCATGGAAGCTGAGTACGACCGGCTGAATCAAGTTGTTCAGTACGCCCAATCACCGATTTGTCGGCAAGCCAGTATCCTTCAATATTTCGGTGACCCCAACGCCGCTCCGTGTGGGCAATGCGATCGATGCAATCGCAAGCCAGGTTGGCCAGGATTTGATGTAAGCACCGTTGCCGCGACTCCTCAACAACGTGCTCAGCAAGTTCGACAGTCAATCGGCAGCAACGTTCAAACCGCCTCAAGCAGCTCGAAACCAACCAGCGCACTGAATGAAACTCAAAAGGTTCAGTTCCTTGGTCAGATCTTGGATGCGATCGCTCGAGTTCATGGACGACTGGGAAAGATCTTGATCGCGCAATACCTTTGCGGATCGAGCAATGCCAAGGTTCAAAAGCTGAATTTACATCGACTCAGCAGCTTTGGTTTATTGCAAGGCTTCCGACAAGACGACGGTGTTGTTCTGCTGGACGCAATGTTGGCCGCTGGCTTGCTCCGTCAAGACGAAGTCAACCGTCATCGTCCAACCGTTAGTGTTTCGCCACAATTAACCGATCTCAAGCTGCGAGATCAACTGCTGGGATCAATTGAGCTCACCCCAGTCATCACCGCTAAGATTGTACGGATAGTCAACAGCAAGCAAGCTTCGCAACCGTCGCAAACAAAGGCAAGCGAAGCAGGAGTCGCTGGAGTCTCAGGGCCTCGCATTACACAGTCCATGCCTGCGGCTCGAGCTACCGCAACTCCAGTCTCTGCCTCAATACCAAGCACCACTCCCAGCTCGATTGCTCCTCGGCCGCATGTGACCACCGCTGCGGAACTGGCCTCGAACAATCCGCGAACACCAACAACGACAACGGTCGCTTCAACTACTCAGCGCTCAAGCATTGATCGTACTGTAGATCGTGCTTCCGACCGTACACCTGCGGCAACTTCGCCTAAGCCAGCCGGAGGTTCTTCGCTATCTGACGGCTCGGCGCGTCCTTCCAGCACGGCGAGTTCTTCGAGTGCAGGCAACGCAGCCAAATCGTCCTCGGCACAACACCGAACACAAAGCTTGTTCGGCGATGCCCCCGATATGCCTTCGCGAACTCCATCAGCTAGCTCACATACCGCACAAGATCCACGGAGCTCGGGCTCCGGCGAAGCAAGACCCGCCTCGCGCCACCAGCCCGATTGGTTCTGGACCGTTGAACTGTTTCGCAAAGGCTTTGACTGGGAGTCTGTGTCTGCGATACGCAAGCTGTCGGATTTGGAGGTTGCCTCCAGCCTCTGTAGCGCCCTTTCCGACGGCGCCAAACTTGATCGCGCTTGGCTGACCACGGGCGACGGAGAGCGAACTCCTGGTCAGCAGCGAGTTGTTCGCGAGATTCAGCGCCGAACCAACGCGGGCGTGTAACTTGGATTGCTAGCAAAATCTTTCGTGTTGACCAAGTCGGCAGCGAACTGAAGTCGTCTTGCCTCTGCTGCGGTTGTTTGACTACAAGCTCTCTAGTTTTGCTGTCACTACTCGCAACGAGAAGCCGATCTTGGTGTTCGACAACTCAACGACTAACCCGAACTCGAATGCCGCTGGCTCGCGATCCAAATTTTCGCGTCGTAGTTTGCTTACCGGCGCTCTCGTGGGCGTGGGATACTTGTCCACATTGAACAGCAAGCCAGTTACATCTCGCGAGTTTGTCTTGCACGCTCATCAAGGACGCGGTGTCGATTCAAAGCCAATCTTTGAAAGCCGCATGATCGAACACCTGTCCCCTCTGGGCTTTGTGCACTGCGCATCGATTTGTCAGTCAGCCTCGGGTCGCAATTTGTGCACATGGTACGGAGGCTCTCGCGAGGGAGCTCGTGATGTTCGCATTTGGATGTCTGACCTAGATCGACAATCGGGAGCCGAGTCAAGTTGGAGCCAACCGCAATCGATCATGGACTATCAGATTGCAGCTCACGATTCGAATCAGTTCGTGCGTAAAGTTGGCAACGCACTGATCTTCTGTGATGCCTCAGATCGACTTTGGATGATCTACGTTTCAATCGCCATGGGTGGTTGGGCAACCAGTTCGCTTAACGCAACATACTCTGATGATGGCGGCAACCGTTGGTCGCCCAGTCAACGACTTTGGCTGAGTCCCTTCTTGAACATCAGCGAACTCGTACGTTGTCCACCGGTTCATCTAACCAACGGTCAAATTGGAATTCCCATTTACCATGAATGCGCCGGTGTCTTTCCGGAGATGTTGTGGTTAGATCCTAAGGGCAAAGAACTTGAATACAACAAGACTCGCATTTGCGGTGGTAGAGATTGGCTACAACCCAGCGTTGTTCCAACTAGTCCAACAACAGCGATCTGCTACTTGCGGTGCGCTAACGCGAATAGGCGAGTCGGATATGTGAGCTCAGAGGATGCGGGCGCCACGTGGAGTTCGCCTCGACTACTTGATCTACCCAATCCTAACTCGGCCGTTAGTGGAATTGCGTTGGAGAACGGCGCAGTTCTCTTGGCATTGAATAACTCGACCGACACACGCGACTCATTCAGCTTGGCCTATTCGCCCGATGGGATCAATGACTGGAAAGTCATTGCCAATCTCGATCACAATCTCAACGAAAAGTTCTCTTATCCTTCGATGATTCGTGGTAACGATGGACTGATCCATTTGGTTTACTCTTGGCAGATGAAGAAGATTCGGCACCTCTGCTTCGACCAAGCGTGGATCGATGAGCAGTTGAGCAAACCATCGGCCAAAGATCTGAACGTTGCGAATCAGGATGCAGCAGAGCAAACATCGCAAGAGGTTACACGATGATCGAGAACCTATTGCAAA
>CAUJKA010000408.1 GCA_963204965.1 Planctomycetota bacterium
ACTAGTCACTTGTTGGATAGCGAGGCGACCTGGACTGCCGCGATCTGTCGCCTAACCATTCTGGCAGCATCGCAGGATCGTGGCGAGATTCGAATTCTTGCGACAGACGCGTTGGTTGAAGCCTGTCAGCGACTGCTCGTGGTGCCCGAGGTCTTGGGGCATGCGCTGGCAGTGAACTACTCACTGGTTAAACTCAATCGAGTTTCGAAGGTGCTGTCTGACGTAGCCAAGGTCTCCAAGCTTCATCATTGGCTGGTGCTCCGATGCCTTGAAGCATGTACCAATGAATTACCCGAGTTACCTAGCGATTCACATCTCCTCCTGTCGCAGATGATTGAAAGTGCTATTGCAATCGGCGCTAAACTGCAGCAGAAGACTTGCGACAAACTCAAATCGATTGAAGGCAAAAGCAAGAGCGGAAAGCTCGCCAAGCAACTCTTGGGGCTTAGCGAAGATGCGGAGCACATTGCTACCATCAACGCCGCAATTGTGGACGCCACGTATCATCGAGCATGCCGCTGGCAAAGGATTGCTTCAGGAGCTTGAGCTTTTCAAGCAGTTGTGGCAGCGAACAAACTTAAAGCGAGCAAGGAGCCTGAGACCCCCACGAGTTTACTCGTGGGTGAATCAGTTTGGCAGCTAGAATCGGTACAGTAAGGAACAAATCAAAGGGTAAACTTGAGTCATGGCACTGCTTGATAAGCTTCAGTACAAACAGATCTTGAAATCGGGAGTATCGCAGAAGAGAATCGCAAGCGATGCACAAATCGATCGCGTGCTCAAATACGCGACAAAGCTGCTCCCCAAACTTGAGCTTAAAGCTCGAACCTTAAACCCGAAGGACGTGAGTGTCGTCTACCAGTTTGGTCAACATTCCCTGTTTCATGTGCGAGCCTATCCGCGAAAGCAACCAAACACGTTCTTGATTGTCGTGACAGATGAGAAAGACATTCCTACCGACCACATCCTGTTCGATATTGCCGCCGAGTACGCAGAACAACAACTCGACGCACCACAGTTTGGCTTTTTCAAGTCGGCTACCCAAGAGGATATTCGACGAGTGATCACTGGTATTGACTCAGACGAAGACGACCCGTTTGCAGTCTTGGGAATCGCTGAAGGCGGTACTTACATCCAAACCTATCGCGAGCATGACGGATTCGTTTTGGAGTACCAGTTGGTCAACACATCGAGCCACTATAGAGTTCCTTCTCTACTTTCAGCACAACAAGTCGTCGATGCCATGAATTCGTACGCATTTGGCAAAGACGAATGGCTTGAAGCTCTTGAATGGCAGCATGTGAAGCTGGGTTAAAGATTCATGAAACACGAAGAACTACCAAGTGAGAAGAATCTCAAAAAGCTGCTGCGTTGGGGGCGAGTTGCAATGATTGCTCGCGCTTTGAGGCGAGCCATGCCATTGATCACGGAGATGCTCGACAAGAACTCAAAGAATATTCTTGAATCGATCGAATTCTCGCTGCTACAAGTAGAGGACTCCGCTGCTGACGGAACACTAGCGGAACATGTCCTCTGGTCATGTAGCCAACTAACCGAAGTCGCGAGGTCAGTTGCTCCTGGCGGTGACGACTGTGATGAAGACTATACCCGCGATGCGATCGTGGCTGCGTACTTACTGACAACATGCTGCATTAATGCAGACGAAGAGATTGAAATCGAGGCACTAGAAGCAATCTCGTCCGTGGTTTTCAATTTTGAACGATTAAAGCGATGTAAAGCGATCAGCAATGCCGCGGACTCGATGGTGGTAGCAGATTTCGATCGCTTGCGGAACCTAATCACTAAGGCCGAATTGGAAAGCGATTCTCCTGTTCCTGTAACCGTTTTTGGAGAGCTATGGACTAAATCGAAGCCAAAAGGATGGCCGAGTTCTCCAAAAATTACATCAGCGCGTACAAAGTTTAAACGCCCTCGATCCAATGGACAGGCTCTGAGCCAACTTCCAAGTGAAGTGATTCAGTTTCTTGAGCAGAACCCGTACTACACGATTGATTCGCCATCGCTGGAATGCGGCCGCATTGTTCTGAACAGGCCTGAGTACTTGGCGATTTCCGAGCATTTGTTTTCGATGAGGATGACTGATGAGGCAAACCAAGACCCGAATCGAGATGTATCGGGCAATTACGTTTTGACGACCATTGAATTGGTCTGCTTCTGTGAACATTACAGTTCGACAGGTAAACTCTGTTGGTTTGTTGAGTATGAGTGTTTTGGCTGCTACGACGCTGATATCGGGACAGTGTATCTCTTTCGTGGTGTCTCATGGAAACGCTTGTTGGCACGCGCTGACTTCTACATCAACAGCGCATGGGACGAACCTAAAAAGCCGATTGTCGTACTTAAGAATCCATGGGAGCGGCTAGCGTTTAGGAAGTCCAAGTCAGCTCTCAACCATCGCGAGACTCGCTCCGAAGATGAGATCATCATCGAGCTGCTAAGCCGTAAAGAGGCGGGGACGCTCAAGGAGGACGGCTTTGATAAGATCTGTCGTCATGTCCCCCTAGATGAAACTGCTGTGCCTGCGGTAGAGAAGACGCTGGGCTACTCTCTACCGACTTTGCTCAAAAGAATGTACTGTGAAGTCGCCAACGGTGGCTATGGAGAATCGTACGGCTTAATCGGGCTCGTCGGCGGCGCTCGCGACGACACTAATCGCGATGTTCACAAGCTACTTCGAGACTTCCAAAAGCCAGATAAAGACGATCCCAAGTGGAAATGGTCTGACGGATTACTACCTGTGTTTCATTTGGGGTGCGCGATGTACCTGTGTATCGATTGTCGTAGCCGCAAAGGAAGAGTTGTTTTGTTTGAACCAAACAACCATGTTGATGGTCGCTCCTGGAAAAACTCGTTCATGCCGTTTAGTGAATCACTGAGGAAGATGATGAGTGATTGGCTCGACGGAAAAGACCTTTGGAAGATTGCTGGAATTCATGTTTAACAAGCCCTGAGATTGCAAATGACAAAACTACCCAAACTACCTGCCGCCTACAAAAAGTTCTTAAAGACTCATGATGGTGAGACTGAGTACATTTTTGACGATATCGATGGCTGGCGCTTCTTTACGACCGAAGAACTAACGGAGATCATTCGCATCGATCGCCAAAAGGTGATGAACATTCACCAGCTACAGGCCTTTGCCAAGTCAGTTCAAGACCATGTTGGAGAAGAAACTGAAGATCAAGATGGCGAGCCCTATGCGTTGGAACGCTTAGCGGCTGGACTAGCAATTGGTGACAACAATGGTGATGTCGTCTTTCTGGACCCCAAGGACTCATACTCGGTTTGGCTGTTTCATCACGATGGAGCCGATGTCGAGCGACTTGCTGACTCATTTCAGGAGTGGCTCGAAATGGCCGAGCCCGTTGAATTTGAAGACGACGAAGATGATGACGATGAGGAAGCGGAAAGTGAAGAAGACTGAACTTCCGTGCGCTAGATTTTGCAATAGGAGCCTAAAACAATGACAGATGACGATATTGCTGATGACACAGAAGAAGGTGGTTCCGAGTGCGCAATAGCCATGGTGGCGACCAGCTCTCTGCGATTGCCCAGCGCAGCCAAGATCAAGAAGGCCTGTGGGCTACAAGGATCTCTTTTTGAACGCATGCTTTCGAAATTCGGCAAGAGGAAAACGGAAGAGCAATGGGACGAAAAAGTGCTCATGCTGGAATGTGAGGACGCGCAGGTCGTCATCATGCTGATGCCCGGCCCGATTCCTTGGTCTGAGTTGGAGGGGCCCTGCGCGACCGCATGGTGGTGGCCAGAAGCCACTGAGGCCATGCAGAAACATAAGTATCACTTCATTGCAATGGTCCGAGGCGGCGAATGGAATGAGGTCGAACAAAGAGTGCTGCTTGCGAAAGTAGTCCAAGGAGTACTCGCATCGACGGACGCTATTGGTGTCTACTGGGGCGACGCCACGCTTGTTATGCAGCCGAGTATCTTTATTCCTGCCGCTAAGCAGGCACAATTCGACGATGTTCCGATGATGGTGTTTGCAGATGTGCGAGTCGAAGAGATTTCTGACGGGGTATATCGCTGCTTTACAACCGGAATGGACTCGCTTGGTTTTCATGAGATCGAAGTGGATGAAACGACGATGGAGCCAGATGTGTTGCTTGAGTTTGTCTTGGATTCGGCAAAGTACATCGTAGACAACTACCTAGAGATTCCCGAGGGAAACACCTTTGGAAGAGACGCTGATAAGCAATTCAAGATTCGTTATCGGCCATCAATGTTTGACAGAGACATCGTCATGAAATTCGACCTGAATCAAGATGGAAAGTGAGCCGTTCAGAATACCGAAGGTGATGACGCAAGAGCATTTCTACGACACTGCATTGTGTAGCTACAGTCAGATGTGGTGTGACCGAAAAGAAGACCCCCACGAGTTTACTCGTGGGTGAATCAGTTTTGCAGCTAGGCCCCGCCACGCTAGCAGCCAAACTCTCGCTCCCGGACAAGCCAGTAGGGGGCGAAGACGGAGCAATAGCACGGAGCCGCCATTAAAATGGAATGCAAAATGATTCTGGTCCGGGCCCAATCGATTCTAAAAGGGGACACGCCACTTCACAATCGATAGGTCAATCGGTCTCCGCATAGACTTATGGCGACTCCGCGATAGGTTGTCGAATGAAGGTAATAACATCTGCTAAATCTTGCATAGTTAGGATCGACTCAAGTCCTTCTGGCATCAGCGACAGATTCGAATTGCGTAGTTGCTCGATTTCGAGACGCGAGACCGTTTGCGTGACCCCATTGGCCGATTTGATGGAAACGCTGTTGGCGGTCTCGCCCACAAGCAAACCCGTCAGAACTTCGCCGCTCTCGAGCAAGATGTTGTATCCTTGAAATCCTGGCTGGATGTCTGCATTGGGATCGAGAATGTTGACCAGAAGCTTTTCATTGGTATGTTCGACGACGGTCGCCATGTTGGGGCCAACTTCATTTCCAAGCGTGTCTTTCCGATGGCAACTTGCACACGCCCGTTCAAATACGACGCGTCCTTTGGCTACATCACCGCGAAGCTCAACTGCTTTCCGATAGGCTTCGACAATGTCTTGTCGCTTGGCAGTATTTTTGGATTGAAACAGCTTGGCTGCACGCTCTGCGATGAGTTTGTCAGGAAAGTGCAAGAGCCGATCACGCTGGCCAAATTCAATACCGCTGGCATGAATCACACCATGTTCTATTTTGTCGAGTAAATCGCGTGCCCAGTTGGCGCGCGACATCCAAACATCGATCGCTTGCGTGCGAAGAATTGGCGTAAGCTCCGACCATGCGGACGCTAAATGCTTTAATGCTTCGTCATGACCAGATTGAAGAAATATCGCGAGGATCTGTTGCTGGAACTCTAAAGCGACGCTCGGTTTCAACCCTTGGGAAAGTACCAAAAGACCTTCTTCCCTATGCTTTTTGGTCCGGCACAAAGGCTTCGCGGCAGCGATTCGATCATCCCAATTCAATCCATCATTTTTCGCGTCCACAGACAACTGCTGCAAGGAAGTCTCCAACTGTTTCAAACTACCGAGCAGCTTTTGATCCGCATCGTATGCCAAGAATTCCTCTAAGCTCACTCCCACACGCTGTAATGTCCAAAGCAATTCGTCGAGCTTGTGAGTCTTGTCCTTGCCCACAGAACTCAGGGCATCGACTAGCAGTAAGTTCAGCACCTTGGTGTCTTTGAGCCCCACCGATTGTCGCACAATCGGCTCTCGAAACGCCTGAACAACTTGCATCTCGCTTTGGGCAATCCCAATCGCAAACGTACTCGCATGTTCCAATGCAGAACTCATGATTGCGGATCGGATCATCGGCTCCCGATAGAATCTCCTTGCGAGGGACACCAGCGCTTCGCCATTGACCTTTCCGGGCCATTGGCCGAGCGTTAGTGCCAATTGGAGACATACCTTTTCATCCGGATCAGTCACCAGCCGTATAGCTGCAGCTTGAACCGCAGCATCCGTCGATGCTTCCGCCATTCGCACTGCATTTTCTCGAACCCTTGCGTGACTATCGCACAAGGATTTGATCTTCATGGCGTTCGATAGCCGTCCCATGCCGTCGAGCGTTGCATACGCTTGAACCCGCGTTTGAGGACTTGCACTTGAGGTCGCTAGTTGTTCAAGTATCAGAACAGCCGAAACATCATTAGACCAAAGCAAAATTTGCTGTGCTTTGTCACGTTGCCAGTCGTTTCGAGACTCTAACGCTTTGATGATCGCGGCAGTATCGCCAGACAGCAATTCCCAAGGAGATGCGGTCGATGGCCTTTCAGTTGGCACGACGCGATAAATACGTCCTCGGTCGTCTCCTAGGCGATAGTGAGGCAAAAGCTCTTCCTTGCCTTCCGGCGGTAGCCAGTCTGGATGTTCAATCATGTAGCGATACATGTCCGCAATCCATAATGCCCCATCGGGCCCTGTGCGCGCCATTACCGGTCGGCACCATCGATCCTCGCTGGCAAAGAAATCGAATCTACCTTCGCCAGTCGGACGCTCCGCCGAGAAGCTAACACCGCTATCGGTCAGAATATTATGCTGGACCAAGTTGTGAAAAGGTTCGCATGTGAATGCGTGTAACTTTTCGCTTGGACCAAACAATCGGCTGTCACCGAAGATCATGCCTCCACAGGCTGAGGTAAAGTGCCCTGCTTCCTGAAAACTATGGAAGCGTTTTTCAGGTCGACTGGCTGGATGAACTTCTGGACTATTGGGCGGTAGGACAAATTGAATTGCGCTGGCCGATGGAACGTATGGGTTCCTAGCGAGATAGCGGTCGGCGAGCACGTAGTGCCAAAGCGGCTTGGCATTCTGCGTCCCAAACCAGTGGCCCCACGCATCTCTATTGCGACCAAACTGCGATGGCCCCGACTCGATAACAAGTTCGCCAGAATCTGGCTGTATCCGAAAATCGCGGCTTCCAATAGCATAGGAGAGCCCATTGCGATTCGACTTCACCTCTGTTTTCAATCCATGATTTGGGTGATGGCCTCCGTTGGCACAATGCACCCAGTTGTCCAAACCCCATCGCAAACCATTCATTCGAAGCTGCTGATTGCCTTCGTTGAAGCCCTCGAACAACACTTCCTTGGTATCGGCTTTTCCATCGCCGTTTGTATCTCGCAAGAACAAGATCTGGGGAGCTGCAGCAACCAAAACGCCGTCTCGCCATGTCAAAAGTCCATTCGGGAAATTGAGTCCCTCGGCAAATAGAGAACTTGATTCATAGCGACCATCTCCATCTCGATCTTCCAAGATTCGAACTCGGCCGCCTGCTTTTCCATGCCCATCCAACCCCATCGGGTAGTCCGACATTTCAATGACCCACAACCTGCCCTTGGCGTCCCAATCGAAAGCAACTGGATCGATGACTTGTGGTTCGCACGCAACAAGCTCGACACGAAAGCCTTCGGGTATGTGGATCTTTGAGAGGGAACGTTCCGCCGATAGAGGTTCGCTATGTGGCACTGGCAACGGCTGTTTGTCTGCGAGTTCGGGGCCAGGAACCGGTGTGCCTATCGATTGTCCGGATGCCGCGTGAAGCTGCTTGGCTTCGTCGGCAGTCAATGCTCGATTGAAGATTGCATAGTAGGCAAGCTGGCCCTGCATAGGAGCAAACTGGTCCGTGCGAGCACCGAGGAAAAACTGCTTGCTATTATTGGTTGTCATCTCAATATCGGTTTCCAAGTCAGGGACCGTTTCGCCATTGAGCAGGAGCTTGATATGATTCTTCTCGCGAATCGCGATCACGTGATTCCATGTGTTGGGATCAATGCTGGTACGACCAATCGTAACTTGATTACGATCGTTGCCATTGAACCAAAACAGTTTACCGGTCATCTTAGGGTCATACGTTCCACCGATTCCGAGATGATCGCCAGGTGCTCGCGGGTCCTTGTCTGGCCCGCGTGAAAAGAGATAAGCGGTCACCGGACGCACGGCATTCGGGACTTGGTTGCGGAACCAAAACGCAACACTGTAGGTATCTCCAATCGTTTCGTAGTCCGTTGCAAGCCGACCCGATTGAAACGATGCGAAAGAATTGGACGAGTAGCGAACGCTTCCGAATGTGTTCATTCCCTTGGGAGCAGCAGAGAATGTTTCCAACGCCATCGGCTTCAGCGATGCAATCGCGTCCGCGTAGGACGCTGGAAAGGCGATGGTACTAGTACCCGTTAAGCCACGCTCTTCAAATCGTTTTCGCTTGGCAATGTCGACTGGACTCTGGTTCCCGACGGCCGACAGGCTCCAGAGAGATTGGATTTCTTCCGTTGAAAGAGGCCTTGCAAAGAATGCGATTTCATCGATTTTGCCTTGCATTGCTTGTCCAAAACGCAGCTGTTTGCTTTCCCCACCGAGTGTCGCGGTCGAACTCAAAAATGGCTCTGCGCCACCGTCGACCCACAAGTTGATCGTACCTTTTTCCTGGATCAACGTCGCCATGTGCCATTGATCTGCCGCGAGGCGTTCACTTCGAAAGGCACCATCGAGCTCAAGCTGCACTGTGTGATCGCCGAATTGTTTTGCAACCAGAGATTCTCCCATGGGACCGACGCAGAGCGAACCTTGTCGTTCGCTCGCGCCGCTGCGTTCGCCGAGCCAAAACCAAAAGGAGATAGAATAGCTTTCTGAGCTCTGAGGCAATTCGCACGTAAGCTCCCCTCCTGCCAAATGCAGGCTGCGGTTGATCTGATCGGGACCAGAAAACGCGGAGGGCGATAGCTCTTCGCCTGCTCCGATGCCTGTACCGCTGCCCACACCTGGCAAATACCAAGCGAAACCGGGGCTTAGCCGGGCGGGTTGACCACTTGCTATCGCATTACGAGCGCTGCTGCCGTCCGCGTCATCCAATCGCCAATAGGAAATTGGCTTTGCGTCCAAGATTCCTCTAGCGTAGGGGCCGTGAGTATCTTCCATCGATCGTCGCGATCGTTTTGTTACTTCTTCTAAAGACTGGAGAAGTGACTCCACTATTTTGGGCTCCGCTTCGTTTTCAAGTCCTGCAGTCCGGGCAGGCCATGTCGTATAACCACCCAGCGTATGTTGCTCGGGTGGAGGTATGTAGCCCTCAGCTCCATTGGCCAGTTCGATGTTGAAGTGCCATGGCGACGGCGAGCGCCCTTTGAGCTTGAGTCCTGTGAGCGCATAGACTTCATTGGGTAGGGTCGCAATCGTCACATCTCCGATTTGAATCGCTTGAAGTTTTAGCTGCGTTGATTGGCGTTCGTGAAGTATCAACGCTTCCTTGGCATAGACCTCCTGCAGATTTTTGGCGAGATCATTCTCAATCTGGTCCGCAATCGGTCTGGCCCATTCGAGACGTTTCTCATCAGGAACGCGATAGTTGAGAGCCAATGTCCGCTCGACCATGCTAAGACGAGCGAAGTCTCGATAGGCTATAGCTTGAAGCGATTGCTCCGCATAACTTGCAACCGACTTGGCATATGCCGCCATCGATATCGATTTCGCTGGAACGCCATAGTCCATCCACATCAAATCGCCGCTAGTCCCTTGCGATATCGCACTGACGAAAGGGCCATTGCCATCGCCGGATTCTCCAAGGGACTCCGCAATGTACTTGCAAAACAGTCCGTAGTAGTCCGACGAGATGGCTTGGGCGCCAAAATAGTGTTGTGAGTAGTTGGCAAACACTGCCAGAGGACGTCCATCCGCGGCTTGCACCGAAATGAGGAAGAGTTCGGGATCGACTGGCCCCGATGGGCCGATCACGTCAGGGCTTTGGTAGCCAGGATGCATGTGCGCCAACCCAGTTGCTTTTCCAAACGGATCGACAATCTTCTTTTCTGGTTTGCGTATCCAGCGACGATTGTGAGTGTGCTCCCAGTCGTTGATCGAGTTCCAGCCAATTCTGGCAGGTTCACGTTTCGCATGAGCAGCCACAATCGATTCCGCAATCTTGAATGGCAACCACTCCGCATACGCTTTGTCCATGCGCGTTCCCAAGCAAGCCATAGCCGCGGGTGCCGAGTGAGTGTGCGTTGCTGAAACCATCATGTTTGAAATAGGAATGCCGCATTGCCTACTGGCCAGAAGTTTGGCCTCGTCGATGAGCGATTGCGTCATCATGCAAGTATCGACAACCGTTAAGCAGATGATTGATGTTCCATCATCGAGAACAATGCTGCGAACGAAGAGCCGATCGTGGATCGTAGAGGACTGAGCCTCCAAAAATCCTCCGGCTACGATAGAACGCTCCCATGTCGGCGTGATATCGACGGTGGCGGCCCCTGCCCGAAACGCTAGTGTCGACTCTGGCGATTCCAACGCGACGCATATGTCCCCGAAAGTCATCCATCCAAGAGTTGATGCGACGATCAGGTTCGCGAACCAAAATGGAGAGCGCATAGCAGCCTCGGAATAAATGCAAAATGGAGGGGATTCGACCTAGAGTATACTCCATCGGGTTCAAGCTCAGTTAGTTCAGCATCAATACTTGATATCGCCAAGAAACGGATACTCCCAAGATTCCACACACGTTCGACTTCTTCAATCAATTTACATCGTCCCTAGCGATGGACGATGGCACGTGTCACCGAACGGGCCAGGAATAGTGGTCCCAATTACCGTGCCTGCAGATTGACGCAAGCGTTAACCCTGCGCTGTCAGCGCGAATCCTGCAAAATCCGATGATCGAGATTGCAATAGAGAAGCCTTTCGCTACAATGCCTAGCGAAAGGTTTCTCTATCCCTGCTTTCGAGAGGTCGAGCAATGCGTGAATTAGGTTCTTCGCAACCAACTGCCGTTGAACTGGAAATCCTGCGAATCCTCTGGGATTTGGGGCCAAGCACGGTTCGCGAGGTGCATTTGCGACTGTGCGAGGGGAAAGAAACAAACTACTCGACCACCGTAAAGATGCTGGCGGTCATGTTAGGAAAGGAGCTGGTCAAGCGCGATGACTCGGTTCGACCGTTGGTGTATCGAGCCGCGATGACTCGCGATCGCGCCGCTAAGACTTTTCTGAGCGACTTGATCGAAAAGATCTACGACGGTTCAGCCATGACATTGGCGCTGCAAGCATTGGCAAAAGGAAAAGCTTCCAAGGAAGAGATCGAAGAAGCGCGACGGTTGCTCGATGAAATGGAGGACAAACAATGATCCTCTTTCAAACGCCCTTAGGTGCCTCGGCTTGGTTATTATCCGAGGCGACCATGGAACGACTCGGCTGGGTCCTCTTGCATTCACTTTGGCAGTTCTTGCTAACTGCGATTCTGGCGCTATTCGTTCTTCGTTTTATGAAGCGAGCGTCAGCAAGTTCGCGATATGCCTTTTTAGTTTTCGCGATGGCTATTTGTGTCGTCTCCCCCGTAGCGACTTGGTTCTCACAGCCGACGAATACCGCACCTGTCGCAATAGAAGATTTCAAGGACGCAATTTCGCCATTGCCGATGGAGTCGATGCCATCGCCGCTTGGCGGGAACGACGAAGTTGCAATGGTCGACGAAGATCATGGGCTAGCTGCGGAGTTGCCTTCAATCAGCATTCAGCCGTCCGCCGAAAGCTCCAGCTCTATGACCGAGAAAGGCGAATGGTTGTTGAACACCCAGGACAGGTTGAGGCCTTGGCTGATGTCCATTGTGACTGCGTGGATTTTGGGAGTCATGATCTGTGCGATGCGCCCTCTGCTGAGTTGGATCGCGATTCGCCGCTGGCGACGCGTTGGTACGACTCCGGTCGGCAAAGAAGTGACTGAACTCATGCTGCGACTGTGCGACAAGTTCGCAGTCGGACGCTCCGTCGAAATATTGCAATCAACACTGGTGCGAGGCCCACTGGTCTTTGGCTGTTTCCGTCCTTTGATTCTTCTGCCAGCTAGCCTGCTCACGAACTTGCCGACATCACAGCTCGAAGCGATTATTGCCCATGAATTAGCCCATGTGCGGAGGCATGACTTTCTCGTAAACTTCATGCAGACGATCATCGAAACGCTCTTCTTTTATCATCCAGCCATTTGGTGGTTGTCGCACCGGATTCGCATCGAGCGAGAGAATTGCTGTGACGATTTGGTGGTGTCTGCGCTGTGCAATCGCGTCGACTACGGTAGGGCTCTGTTGGCCGTGGAGGAGAATCTAGGGGTTGAATCAACACTCGCTTTGGGAGCAAGCGATGGGTCGCTGCTTGCGCGGGTGCAGCGGCTAGCTGGTTTGGAAGCGGCGCGTCGCAGGCCAGTTTCCAGTGTGGCCGCGATGATCACTTCAGGCCTTCTTGTTGCCGGAACGGCTTTCATGATTAGTAGTCTTCTATTTGCTGGTGGAGATGACAACGAAGCCCTATTCGGCAACGCGTCCAACGGACTTCAAATCAGATTAGTCCCACTCACTCCCGAAGTTAGCGATGAGTCCCCCGAGCTGCAAAAGATCGCGTCCTCTTACAAGCGTTCTCAGGAGATGACGTTCGCTGTGCAGCTCAAGAATGTGAGCAGTCAACCGATATCGTTGGCGGGAATAAGGTACGGCGACGGATATGCCCCTGAAACTCGAGGCAAATTGAATACGGCTATGCTCGCCCCACATTGGTTTGAGTTTGAGTTCACAGGCATCGATGGTAAGCGAATATTGCGAACTCCACACCGCGAGTTCTATCAGCAATGGTCCGTCGCAGATAATTCCTCGGTCCACGTATTGGCTCCAGGCGAATCGTTGATCGAAGTATTGAGACCTGCCAAGTTCATGCAACCGATGGACTATGATCTTTTGCCGGGCACGTACCGAGCGCAAGTGCACTATCGTGGTCCGAATGATTCTCTCCGAGATAATGTACGCAAACATTGGCCCGACAAACCCATCTTGAATGCGTGGCCTCACCAAGCCACTTCCAATGTGTCCGACTTTTCGATTGAAGAGGCTTCGAATCGTACCAAACCTGAAGAGCTAATCTGGGGCAAGCCAGTCGAAGGGCTGCAAGCGGCACTTGAGTATCGATTACCCGACGATGCCAAAGGCAACCCGCTCGTAGCACCAGGTGTTGCGGTAGGTTCGCGTTTGGGGATCACATTTCACTTGCGTAACGTCAGCGACAAACCGATCACCTTTGTCAGCGAGACAGGGCGGCAGGGGGATAATGTTCATGTCATCGACGAATCGGGAAAGGAAGTGGAAGTCAAGGATGCATTCTTTACCGGCTGGCCGATTGATGTGGAATGGAAACTAATGCCCGGCGAAGTAGCCCAGTTGAGCCTCCTTACTCCAGGACTCGGATCGCTTGAGAAGCCTGGAAAGTACGAGGTTCGCTATACGATTCGCTTTAATAGCCGCAGTCAGAAAGACGAGGCCGGCAACATCATCTTTCCACGGCCCGGCGACTATGACAAAGAGATCGATACGGGGGAAACTCCATTGTTCTTGCACGAACCGAAAAACGACCTCTCTGCCAAGGGTGAGATCCAACCAGAAGAACCAATCTTGGATGGGTCGTTTCGTGACGAGGTCAATCTGAAGCTGACTCGCAAAGATGCGCATCAAGGCAAATGGTACTTTGTCGACCTCGATTACGGGTTGTTGAAAACGCCTCCCTTCGATGTTGAAATTGATGCTACGCGTTTTCCCTACTTTGTCACCAAGCCAAGCGAAGAAGAGCTCAGCGATTGGTTGAAACGCGATGGCGTTGACCTGATTCTGCGGAGCAGCATCTATCGACCCGATCCGAAGGGCCCAATCGAAAGAAACGAGATACAGGTCCGCTCGGTAAGAACACTCTTGAAGGAGCTTCCGCGCGGATTGGAAAAAGAAACCACCAACTCGCCGACGTGGAAACAAACATTAGAAGAAGATGTTCTCGATGCTTTTGGTGCGAAGGATGATGCAGTCCATGTTGTGGGTTTCATTCCCAACGCAACAGCAGTGGACATTCGTCCTGACAGTCCATTTCTTCGTTCTTTCCGTACGGCCAGCAACCTGCTGGGCGTCTTTCTGCTTGAGCAACCCAGTTCCAATGACGACGAACTAAATTTCAGAATTGCTTATGCTGCGAATAAGGATACGCCCTTGGACGACTTGCGATTTGGTCCCGATGACTTTGTTAGCGGGCTCGAATTGTTGGAGCAACCGGTAGTTCGCAAGAGTAGTGAGGCGGCGTTCATAGCTAAATTCCCAAATGACATACGAGTCGAATTCGTCGGGCTCAGTCGAGGGGTTGGCGATATCAAATCAGCCGACAAATGGTGGAGGCCAGATGGCTCGCCGCTTGAACAAGCCCCTGAGCATTGCGGCGCGAGTGGCGTTCTGAAAGAAGGCGAGCTGGAAAGCGAAGACCCCTTTGTGCGGACTGTGATCCACGTTCATGGCATCGGTGATAGTAACGCTGTTACGGCAACTTCTTCAATTCAAACTGCAGAGTCGTTGAAAGACAAATCCGGCGGTCTGTACGTGGCTCACCATGGCTATGCCGATGCGCCGGGTCGCTCGCGAACCTTTGAGGTTGGTGTTGCCACCGAAGCGCCGTCTCCTAAACGTTGGTTGGACCGCGTTGGCAAACGCATCGAATCAAAGACTGAGTCAGTAAAGGATACTGTCGTAGAGGACATCACGATTGAGAAAGTCGGGCCAGAGTCGTGGGGCAAGGGGGCGACCAGCCAGGGAGGCATGACAGATCCCGTTGGCCCCGGCGATCAAAAAATGGGTAGCCTATCGGGAACCACGCAAGTCACCATTCGCTTTCCGCTGGCTTGGCGTGCTGTGGACCTTCGGTTATTCGCCATCGACAAATCTGGGAATTCACATGCTGCTGATTTTACGATAGCGCTCGATCCAAGCGATGAGAACGCGGACTACAAACGTTTGGCTAAAGTCATTCCCATTGATTACAGCGAAGTTGATCACTTTGAGTATCAGTTTCGAGTCTATCGACATTGGGCGACTTTCGATAACGTCTCGTTGTGGAAGGGAACGCAGACCGAAGTGGCCATGAAATCTGAGACCATTTCGAAAACTTCACTGGCTGCAGCATCAGCAGACAACTCGACGGCTATCAGCCATGAAACGCAACCTGCGAAGACAACGGTTGCAAAGGACACGGCCTCAAACGCTCGGACAGTGGCGAATCGAGGGACGCTTCGTGGTCGTTTCGTTTTTGACGGCGTTCCTCCACCATCCAAGGACTACTTTGGCGACCAAGTAACTATCGACGGGGCCAAGCCACAGCAATCTGGCTCCGGCGGAAGAATGAGTGGCGTCGAAGCTTTCTATCGAGAGTTCCTCGCTAAAGGCGAGCGACCCGATACTAAGGTACAAACGCTTCTGGTAGGCAATAACTCAGGAGTCGCCAATATCTACATTTGGGCGAGTAGCAAGAACATACCGTGGGAAGCTCCTGCGGGAGGCATGGCCCCTGTAAACGTCGAGTTTCGGGATGGCAAGCTCACGAATCGTTGTTTCAATGTCGTCACAGGCCAGAAGTTACAGTTTGAGAACCGTGACCCTGTGGATCATTCTCTCGCGGCTAACTTCATGAAAGCCCGCAACACATCCTTCAATCTCTTTGTTAAGGCAAAATCGAAGTACGAAGGGAATTGGAGCTTTCCGGTTGCCGAGCCATTTCCAACTCGGCTAGATCTAGGAAGAGCGCCATGGGCGTCTGGGGTACTCTTTGTTCATAGCAACCCCTATGTTGCGATCACTAGGAGTGACGGCTCTTTTGAGATCGAGAACCTTCCAATTGGCGAATGGGAATTTCAAGTTTGGCATGAAACGGCTGGATACCTTTTGCCAAATAGAGCGGCCTTCAAACACACCATTGTTGAGGGTGAAAACAACCTAGGAACGAAGCATCTGAAGCCTGAGGTGTTTGGTATTCGTGAGTCCGCGAAAGCTGCACCAATCACGCCCGAAAACCGAGAGCAAATAGGAACGGTTCAAGGCAAGCCCGTCTATCGCGACGAGATCGTAAATGGCAACCTGTTGGAACTGTTTACGAATCCAATTTGGGCGAAGTACAAACAAGAGCATCGCGAGGCGATTGAGCCTACAGAAAAAGAACTCGAATCGGCTCGGAGCTATTTCTCTCAACAACATCGCAGTCGGCTCGAGAAGGAGGGGGGCGAATCCAAGCTTCGAGAAGAGCTTAAGGCGATAGAGGATAAGCTCTCGAATAGTAAACTAAGTGAAGAAGAAGCTAACAAACTCGAACTCGAACATTCGGGGTTAAGATCGCGGCTTCGGCCAATCGCTCCCGGTTTCGCCAATTTCATATTGGACAACTGGAAGCTTCAGAAACATCTCTACGAGAATTTTGGTGGCGGTCGCATTCTTTGGCAACAGGCCGGACAGGAAGCATTCGATGCTATGCGCACTTGGTTAGAGCTTCAAGAAAAGAACGGTGAATTCCAAATCACCGACACGAAACTTCGCACCCAATTCTATCAATACTGGAATCAAGATCATGGAGCGTTCTTGACCAGCGATGAAAAGCGGATTCGCGAGGAATTCTTGCAACCACCTTGGGCCGCGGTAATCCCTGTTGCAGTCGGTCCCGCACCGGATGACCCCAGGCAGAAAGATCCCTCGTCGACAAACGCCAACACCGACTTTGAGAAAACCGTACTTGGCATTTTGCGAACACCGTTCAATGATGACTGGTCCAAGGGCACATGGCAACTCGGAGCCCACGACATCGAGGTGCACTCGAAATTGCGAGCCTTGCCGCAACGAGCCGACGTCATCAAGACACTCCTAAAAGTCATCGACCGTACGGAACCGTCGTCGATGCATGAACGCCGACTGGCGATGGGATTCTTAGGTGGATCCGATCCGAAGAACCTGGTCCCTCGTCTCAACAAGGAAATCGAGATCGCTATTGCCAATCCAGCGAAGCCCTTCGCTGCCTACCATGAGATCGAAATGCTTGGGCGATTGGGGGAGAACGCGCGCAGCTCACTGCCCCTGCTGATCAAACTCTTGGACTCCACCGATGGGGTTGCGTACAACCTCGCATTGGAATCACTTACCAAGATTGGGGCTCGTTCTCCCGATGTCATGAGTGAACTGGCCAAGCATACGGACGATCCACTCACGGTCTATCAACTCGGCAGATATGGCCAGATGGCAAAATCCTATGGCCCATTGTTTGTCGGGCTACTAGATTCTCCGTCACATGAGATTCACACATGGTCAGCGCACGCGCTGGTGAAGACTGGCTTTGATGAAACGCGAGGCTTCAGAGTCTTGATGGCCGATGTTGCTGCCGGAAAATCGGAGGATCGTTGCCGGGCTGCGACAGCGTTAGCTGCTTTAGGAAGCCAAGCTACGGCATTGATACCGAACCTGCGGGCCTACGAAAACGATCCGGATCCCCAAGTCGCAAAAGAAGTCCGCGATGCCATCGTTCGCATAGAAAAAGACGATCGCATCTTCACGCATGCCGAGGAAGCGACTAAACGAGAAAAGGCACTGGAAGCCTCCGCTGCTCTCAATCCGCAGATGCAATTCAACCTTCGAATTGTTGGAGGCGAAGAGCACATTCCCATTGCCGGGATCGAGATCATCGCAACGAATGGATACGGCGATTCGCAGAAGAAGTTTGGACCGTTCCTGACTGATGCGAGCGGAGAGACTCTATGCAAACTACCGCAGGGGTCATATACGCTCCACTTGAATTCAAAGAATGAACTGCCGTATTTGCCGTATGAAAAATTCTGGAAGGAACTGCCGCCGCCGGGATTCAAATGGCTTAACCTCAGAGTAACAGGTATCGGTGTAGAAAAATGGTTGGGCGGCGAGATCCGCGAAAACGGAGTTGAACACGCCAAGTCCTCCCAAGAACTGACTCGCATTACCTTCACGTTACTCAAGCCCGTCGAGTTAATATTGCGAGCGGTGGACAAAGATACTGGCCAGGGGCTTCCGGGAGCTTACTTTTATCTGGAATCTGCAGTCGCTGAAGATTGGGCTCACCCGATCGATGGTGCGAACCTAGGTGCAGCTCACTATCGCGACGGCGAACACGCTTTTGATTCGGGCAAATACCAGACCGATGCAGACGGGTACTTCAAGCGATTCATTTCCGACGGCTATCTCAGACGATCGAACGATAGCGAGTGGGGACCGAAGTTCGGAGTCTGGAAGTCTCCAGAAGGTTACGAAGTCGTCGAGCCAAGCGGGGAAGTTGCCATTGATTTTCCAGCCGACAACCGATCGAGTGTTGAACAAGTCTTTCATTTTCGACGTGTCAAATAGCAAGTCCACTCGCCAAGCACAACGTAGGTACCTTGGAAAGTTCTTGGTCCAATTCCCAAACGACGTTCTTGCCTTTGCAACGCAGTCGACCAGTTAGAAAGGCTATGAGGCATGGAGAGAAAACCAAGGAGAAAAATGAATCAGCGAGAACGAAACTGGAGATCCAGGCTTAAGTCCCTCGGATCTGGTTTCCTACCCATTGAGCCAACTTCTCTGGGCTGACTGCCGCGACGGGCATACCCGCCGAGGCCATCATTTGCGCGCAGCCTTGATGGAAGCGAGCAACACCTTGATCGTCGAGCGCAGCCAAGCCGATGCATTTGACTCCCGCCTCGACCAACGCGCGAGTCTCGGCGATCATCTCACCGGTCGATACTCCTTCCTCAAAGTCGGTCACCAAGACGACCATTGATCGAGAGGGAACTCGCAGGCCCGCACGTGCATGCCTCAATCCTAGGCCGATATGCGTACCGCCACCCACTTGCACTTCCAGCAACAGCGTCAATGGGTCTGTCACATGACCGCTCAGATCCACCACTTGAGTGCTAAATGCCAGGAATCGAATCGAGAGCGCCGGTAGCTCTGAAAAAATCGCGGCGCACAAAGCGCTGTAGACGACTGATGAAGTCATCGATCCAGACACGTCGACGACGAACGTCAGGTGCCAGTCCATTTCCCGTTTGGATGCTGAGTTGAATATTAGATCTTTCGCAACGATGGTTGTTCGACCATCCTCGCGCCGGACGGCGTTGGCTAGATTGCCACGAATTGTCCGAGCAAGATTCAGGCGTCGATTGCGACGTCGAGTCGGACGAGCGATCGACAAACCATGGACGTGTGGACGAAGCCGAAAAGCTAACTTCTGAGCGAGCTGCTCGGTGATACGCTTCGCAATTTGACGAAGGCGTTTCGACTTGGACTCAGAAGTTCCACCCGCCAGCGACAGCACCTGCTGCAAGAGTTCCATGCTAGGAACGACGGTATCCGGATCCAGCGCGGTTAACGCGCTAAGATTGCCAGAAGCTGCGGAGGACCCCAGTACTTCTTGACAAATATCGGAGCCAAACAGTGATTCCAAGTCCTCGGTCCATTCGGCCGCCGTTGGCTGCGGCTGTTCGGTTCCTCCGCCTGAGCCAGGTCGTCTCTTGGATAGTCCAGCACGAGCTCCTTCGCCTTTGCCTTCTCCGTACAGATGATCGAGGCTCCTTGCCGCTTGGCACCCTCGCGATTTTGGTTCTGGCGGGACTCCCATGACCATCCGCCAACGGTCGGCAATAGAAATAGATTGAGGGGAAATAGATTGATGAGCATTGGATGAGTGGCTTGAGTCAGTCTGATTATCAACTGCCATTTGGAAAGACGCGGATGATTCGGGATGAGCTACAGCAGAGAAGTTGACCATCAAGTTTGGAAACATCGATTGCACTGCCGATTGACCTGCAAGATCGGCTTCGCGAAGAATAGCCAACGTTTCGGTCACATCGACAGGTTCTTCTTCAGACAGATTCCCAAGCGACAATTCGGTGCCCCGATCGGAGATTAACTCTAGTTGAGCGTCGAGAATCCTCTGTCGATCTGCGGGCGAAAACTCGTGGAAAGCCCCGCGTAGTGGAGGGAGCCGCTTGAGGAAGTTGTCATCGCTCATCGATCGAAGGCTCTCTTGCATGCCACTCAACCATTCCGGTCCAGATTGCATCATCGGCAACAGTACCTGGACGGTACCCGCAAGAGCATCCTTGAGGCGCGCTCTTGAATCTCGGTCGCACGCATCGTCAATCCAACCAGTCATTATCGAAGCGAGATCCGTTGGCGATTGCTCGTGAAGCAAACATAGCATGGCAATGGAGGCACCTCGCATTCGATCGCTTCCTCGCTTCAATGTCTGTTGACACCACGAGATCAATTGTGGCAAGCCTTGAAAGAGTACCTCCAATTGTTGATGATCGGCGGTCATCGATGCAATTGTTGGAACACTGCCTCGCAACCAATGACCTAGTTCGCAAAGTCCCACGACATCGGAAGCTTCGTTGGAACCGACCAATCCCGCCAGCCTGTCCAGCGAAGTTCGAATGAGCAAGACGAGTCGATCCACCCATTGGTCACAATGAAAATGCGTTAGAAAAGGTGGGTATTCTTCTTGGTTGGATTGCGGAAGCCCAGGGACATGGCCCGCAGAGATTCGGCCAATTCGCGACGCAGCTTCGACGAGTTCACTGAGTCCTGCTGACTCAAGAAATGAACCCGATAGCTTTTCCATGACTCGGCGCGTCAAGCCATGTAGACCACACTCAGATGCTGTAGTGAATTGTTGAATCAGAAAAGTTGGCGTCCATTCGTCTGCACCTTCCCGAGGTGATCGCAGTTGGAGTATCCCTTCGACCACTTGCGAGAGAGTCACACCGTAGCGAGAGAGCGATTCGATCGTAGCACTTGTTCCTTGTCGAAAACCAACTTCCCAAACTTCGACAAGATTCTCACGATTGCCTTGTTCAATCGTATCGACTCGTCGTGCATAGGGAATATTGGCAGCGCACAGTTGCCTCAACACCACGGCTCGTGCCCGATCTCTGGCGTCGCGCAGAACATCGAGTCGAACCTCTTTGACTTCGGTTGTGGGTAGCTTGAGCGATCGGAACACGTCGTCCAATGCCAGTGATAGTCCACATCTGGGAGCTTTGTCGGTCACCTTCCCTGTACGATTTCCGATCAAGACGGACTCGACGGCGCGGGCCACTTCGCGGGCGCGACCATGCAACTCTCCATGCGCTAGACAGCTTTGAATCGACTCGATCAATTCGCCTCGCCCGGCCATGGGAAGTCCACGAATCTTGGCGAGGTCGCGCATCATGCGAGTGATTTCTGTTGCGTCGGGAGTTCCTGCTACATGCCCACGAGCACGCATCGCTCGACAAATATCCACGACCAACTTGGTGGCGACCGCATCCATCTGGCCGAAGTCATCCGATGCAACCATTCGGTCATGCCAAACGGGATCGCGAATACCTGCAGGATATCCGCTTCGTTCATCTAATTGCTCGAAACTGTATCCGACAAGCGATACACCGACGCTTTGCGTGTCTTCGCGGATGAGATCCATGACAAATTGATCGTGTTCTTTGGATGCTTCGAGGACCGATGGCAATAAAGCACTTGCGTGGAATGAGCCGATCAGAGCAACACTATGCTCAGGAGCTTCACGAATCGCTTGCCGCATTGCCGATTCTCGCAGCAAATCGCGTAGCTGGACGTGCGAACTATTTTCGCGAATGGCCCATCCAAAAAGTAGTGCTGCTCGCCGAACAGATTCAGGGTCGCCTAACATCCCGGGTGTTTCAATCAAGCGTTCCCAGAGCTGCCCTGTGTCTTCTGAGTAGGTCCGAGCCAATAGATCTTGCAATAGAGTTTTCGACTTAGACGAATGCGGGTCGGACTCGATCGCTTGCTGCGGATTCGATAGCTGTTGATCCCTCCAAGTGCCCATAGCTTGATCGAGCCTCGCGATCTTAGACTCAACGACTTGAGCACCGGCTGACAGATCAAACGGTACGATGGGGACTCGGTGTTTGCTTGCCCATCGTATTGCAGCCAACTCAGGAGAAAAGTCGGCAAGTGGATAAAAAGAGATGTTTCCATGAGGATCGGCGGCAGAAATTGCCACAGGCGCAACGGTTTGTTCGTCTGCTAAATGCACTATCCAATCAGAAAAGTCGGAAGGCATCTCGAGCAGAATTGTTTTGGGTTGAAATGCATCCAGTAGCGGCGTGAGAGCTCGCGTGATCGCTGCTGAATGGTGACGTACGCCGATCAGCAACGGCTCGCGACACTCAGAGAGAAGATCGACCTGCTTGGGGAAATCGAACTCGCGTACTTCGCTCATCCCTCGATTAAGCTCCTCAGCTCGCTCAATCGCTTCCAAAGCGGATTGCCCGCCTCAGCTCGGCGTCTCAAGGGGCCATCCCAGTAATGCAGCAATCGTTCGCGGTCCTTGGCATCATCCTTCATCACGACACCCAACAAGTGACCAGGCAATCGTGAGATCGGGTCAAAGCCAGACGGAAAGAATGCGCCTTCGCGGAGAATCGTGGCCGTAACGGCCACTGCTTCAGCAGTGCTCATGACGGTACTGGGTTGTTGTACTTGCCAACCTTCCGCTGTTCGTCCACTACGAAGATCCCGAAAGATCTGAACCAAAAGTTGTACCAAAGCGATGTCGACTGGTATCGAACGGTTGCCGTGGGTCAATATTGAGGTGGCTCGCCGCATTACCAACTCGACTTCCCGACCGACATCTTGAATCGGCGCGATCGTTTCGAAGTTGAATCGACGCTTCAAGGCGGCCGACATTTCGGAAACGCCACGATCTCGCAAATTCGCAGTTGCGATGACATTGAAGCCAGGATTCGCAAACAGGCTGGATGCTTCCTCCGGAAGTTCGGGGATCATCATCCGCCGTTCGCTCAATATGGAAATGAGGCTATCCTGCACTTCGGGCAAACAGCGAGTGACTTCTTCGAAACGCACGATGCGGCCAGATCGCATCGCTTGATAGACAGGCGACGGAACCAAGGCTTCCGGGGTTGGGCCTCGATCAAGCAGCATAGCGTAATTCCAGCCGTAGCGAATTTGATCTTCGGTAGTGCCTGCTGTACCTTGAATGGCCAACCCGCTTGTACCACTAATTGCAACCGCCAACAGTTCGCCCAGCATCGACTTGGCCGTCCCCGGCTCACCGACTAGCAGCAGCCCACGCTCACCTGCCAGTGTGACAACGCATCGCTGTATTAAATCTCTCGGGCCGACGAATTTTTCTGCAATCACAATCGCTTGTGACTTCGACACTCCAATCTTTTGACCATCGGTTCCACAAATAAAGTCGACTACTGCTTGTGGTGAAAGCAGCCAACCGTCAGGCCGTTCGTTAGCATCCGCCGCACGCAATGCAGCTAGCTCGCTTTCAAATCGCACATCTGCAGGTGGCAGTTGCATTGTTTGTTTTGCGGGTTCAGCGCTCGACGTTGCGTTTATTGGCAGGTCAGCTTCTTTTGAAGGTTTTTTGGCCATGGTTATTTCTTCTTCTTGCTGGGTTTGGTCGGAGCTTCTGCATAAGCGGGAACATCCCCAGCCTTCCAACGATTCCAAGCTTTCTCAAGCAACGATGTGATGGGACCTTCGAACACGATAAACTCGGCCATGCCTCCGCGAAGTTGCTCAGTGTTCTCATATCCGAACAGAGGAAGCTTCCAAGTTTCGATCGGCAGGTTGGGTGCTTTGAGTGGCTCCCAACCGCCTGGCAAGAATAGCTCTCGTCCAGCTCGTTCTCGTTTAGCTTCGACCAGAAGCTCTTTCTCCACGAGCGTTGCGCTGATTGATTGGATCTGTTTGGTACTCCAACCGTTCCAAAGCTTGAGATTGGACGAAGTTGGGTCTGGTAAGGCCAGGATTTGTAGGTAGAGTGCCGCAGACATTTCATCCACCTTCAACTGCTTCGAACATTCGGTTACCAAAGCTGGGACGGAATGAAGTGGGAACTGTTCCCAGAGCCCATCTTCGACTAGAGGCTGGCGATTGCATTCCATGAGGCCAGTCATTCCATCGGATCGCATGCTGACAGCGAATTCAGGTGTCCGCATACTGCCATCGTAGTATTCGGTCTGGCGAACTGGTTGAAGCGATCCTACAAGAGCTTGCAAGTCTTTCAGCGTCTTCAGTTTCGAAGTATAGAAAAATCCAAAAGCATTGGGAGGGATAGTTGCTAAGACAAACGTATCTGTCTCACAACGGTAGATGCTATTGGAATCCTTCTCGAACTTGCCCATCGTCGTGGCGAGATTTCCAATGACGGATTCAATATTCGTTTTTTGAGCATCAAACGTGATAAAGAACTGTCCTATCGGCAGAAGATTGTCGGGATGGTCGAGAAATGCACGGATAGACTCGATGACTTGCGGCAACTGACGACGGACTGAATGTCCAACCGGCAACCCGTAGTTAATGATCGAAATCCCCTTGGCAACTCTATCGTAGGCGCGGGTCAGATCGAACGAAGCTGTGGGAGTAACCTGAACTTCTAAAGTGCTATACGATCTTTGACTTATCGGAAGTCTGAACTCGACTTTGCGTAACTTGAGTAGCTCAGCTTCCTTCGGAGCCATGATCAACTCATTGAACTCCTTGAGAGGCAGTCCGCCGTAACGCGGAAAGACTCGATCCAACTCTTTGCTAATTTCAGAGGGAAAAGGAGCGATCGCGCGGCGAGCCTCAGCCAAGGAATTGACCATCGAGACGAAATTGTGTCCGGCATTGGTAAGAAGGTACCCAGGTTCTTTGAGGCAATTGGAAAACAGGTCACTAGGTATGGTAGCAGACTGTAACTCAAGCAAGGCAACTTGAATATCCTTGACTTTCCATCCGTAAAACTCGCGAAGCTCCTTGGTCAGCTTCTCTTGGCCATAAGGTGTTGTTCTCACATTGCCCATCCAAAGCAGTGCCACGCCGATCGGATGAAGACCCAAGCGATTGGACGCATCGTTGAGCTTTTCAATAGAAGGCAGCGGCAGTGCATCCAATTTGGATAACGCATTAACGAAGCCGATCACCTGTTTTCGATTCCATTTGATTTCGATCTTTTGGGTTGATTCAAAAGCGAGCTTTTTAGGTGCTTTGCATTCCGCATTGGGGTTGTAGCCAAGCACAAAGATTGAATTGCCTGGATAGATGTAATGGAGGTAAGCAACGTATCGAGCGGGTCCCTCAGAGAATAACACTTCCCGGTTCGCATCCAGCTTCTCGCGGACGTCAGTTTCGAGCTTTGCCGACTGCTCCTCGTAGTTGGCTCGAAAGAGACCGAACGACCCCGGCAAATCAAAGATGCCAGTTTCCGCGAGCAGTTTCAGCGAATGAACCCAGGGACCTTCGAGTCGCTCTTTGAGATCCGTCGGACCATCTTCGCGAATTGCCCTTTTCCAAAAAGTCTTCCACACAACCGAGGGCAAGTCTTCAAGCAATGAGAACCAGTACTGATTCGCTTTGGGAAGAGTTTCCAGCTCGTGTCCAGCAAAGTACTTGGCAGTGCTGGCGATGTGTGCACCGAGAGTCGAGCCCGGTGAGTAATAAGTGGAAAGGTTCGGAGGTTGGCTTAGAACAAGATCTTTGAACCCTTGATTTGCAAGGTCGTCATTGAACGAAAGTGCGCCCGCTGCGTCACCTTCAGGAGGCTCGAGCCGTTTCAAGAGCGATTGGATGGCGGCCTTCTCATCGGCCGCTACACGCGCGATGCGTGCGATGCCTCGGACCAACTTCGCGGGGGCGGTTGGGAATAGAGTGGACGCAACGCGTGCCGCCTCTTCGCGCTGGGGGTCTGGCTTATCGGACTCCTGTTTCCTTCGACGTGCTTCGCGTTCGACTTCACCTGCAGCAAGGAGTTTATCAGCATCGTCGCGAGGAAGGGATCGCAACGCTTTGGAGGTCTTCTCGCAACGTACTCGTAACGAGTGTAGGAATCGAATGGGCAGGTCACAGCCAGTTCCAGCAAAGTATCTTTCCTTTTGATACAAACTGAACCCTTTCCGAGTTTCCGAATCGATGAATCGACCATCGTTGGTAACGATCCAATAGGAATCGGAGGCTGGCTTGTTGATGATTGCTAAGGCTGCTAGAAAGCCATTTGAGGGTTGCTCCTCCTTTGAGAATACCCAACTACGGCCATCGATGCCAGTTGATTCCACGGCACCATCGCGACGACGAACGCATCGAATGCCAAGCAGTCCACTCTTTTCCCCTAGCGGTGAGACTCCTGGTTGACTTGGTTTGGGCATCAGATGTGAAAGAGGCCAATGAATCGTAGCTCCAGGAGGTAGCGACTCTTCAAAGAAGGGTGGAACACTTGCCCGAATCACGTTGCCTGTGACAGGATCAATTTCCGATACAGCATTACCGCCATCATTGGTATTGGCGATATGTGCATAACTTGCTTGTGCATAGTTTGGATGTACACGGCCGTTCATTCTCCAGAATCGTTGCCCATCGTGATACCAATTGGACATAGCAGGTGGGGCGACTGTATCCCCCTCACGAAATATCCTCTGGCCGTTGAAGACACCGTCTGTTCCCACTTGAATGAGCGACTCCAGACCATACCGGTATTCGTACATACCGCCCGATTGCTCGTGATCTTGATTCGTAGCGGATGACCATCGCAAGAACGTTTTCCATCCTGCAGCGGCATCATAGAAGATAAAGGCAAATTGCGATCCGACTGGAATCGCAAGCAGGAGCGTTTGCTCTTTCTTTAAAAGAATCTCACACTTGGTCGACGTGGTGGGCGAGACACAATGCACAGTATCCTGTTGGCGCCAGCAAACGAACGGGTACGCCCAATAAACATTGGAGTCCCCTCGCTTTGTACTGGGTATAGCGTTCCCTTCGGTGGTTCGATCAAGTTCATCCCAACCGTACTCGTCCATCACGCCCGCAACCAACGTGCGATGAAGACAACCAGCCAAGTCAATCTTTTTCAAGCGTTCGATAAGTTCTGGGAACTGTTGTGCCGTTTTGGGGCGGCATGATCCATCGAGATTCTCTTGTGCGATTTCAAAGTCAGCCAGCGCGCCGGTTTCGAGCGAGGTCAATTGCTTGTCGATAAACTCCCACCAAACTTGCTTGATCGCGTCGTGCCCCGCAGCCGCTTCTTCAAAGGAGCGTCTCGCGGGAAGTGTGCGTCCCCAACTCTGCTTGCTTCGATCTCCATGAAACTTCACCAATTCAGGAATCTGTTCGATCAGTTTTGACCGGAATCGCTCGTCGTTACAGACATGAATCAATTGTGAGTTCCGACGAGGATGATCGATGACTTCCCGATTCCATCCGTCGAAATTCAAAGCAAATGAACCCTTGGGCATCTCGACGTCCAACCCAAGTTCCAGAACCATATCGAGAATGTCGACATCCATATGCCCGTAATATCCAGAGCCAAGCTGGATGGGTTGCTTCTCTTCTCTGAGGACATCCTTCATCTGTTCGAGCAACTCAAAGGCCCACTTGTTTGGAGACGATTCAACGGATACAACGCGGGACAACCACCCTGCTCTTCCGCCAGGTATTTCGACATCTTTCGGAAGCTTGGCCGCCGGCATCGACAGATAGGGAAGTACCTTCCAGTCTTCAAGCAAATCGAGCCACTCCCAAACGGCGCTTTCACTTCGATACGACGAAGCCGCATTCGTATGAACTAAGAGCCAAACTGCAAAAGAAGGACTACGAGCGACAATGTTGCCAACTTGCTTTTTGACCGACTTCCAAAACTGAAACGGTGCACGAGACATGGAGGGCGAAGTGATCATGGCTTGCAGCACTGCCTCGATCTCGGCATCCACATCCAGCTTGGCGGCTTTGGCCATTTTGGTTAGGTCGCTCGCAGCGTTTGCGATCGGAGCCATGCCCCCTAGAGTTCTGCGAACCACGAGATCTCTATAAGTCTCGTAGGCCTCGCTAGGCGGAAACTGCTTCTCAAGATCCTTGGCGTAGTCGGAAAGAGCTTTGCCTGAGAGACAACCGCTCAATGTGAACTCAAGGATCGCGTCGCGTCGATGTTCTCGATCGACCTCCAACGAGTGAACGCGTTCGGCTTCGAGAGCTTTGTTCAGTGCTCTGCCAGCGTAGGTAGTGTTTCCCAGTTCTTTGTAGGCCCGCGCCGCTTGCTCCCAAAACGCGGGAAGAAAGTGGCGAACCGACTTGTTAAGTTCTTCTGCCATCGCGACATAAAGATCCCAAGCGTGCCCTGCTTTCGAAACGGCTTTGCGTTCCGCAGCTTTCATACGCTTGACAAGGTCGAGCGCGTACTTGGCATACTTCGGCTGGTGAATCAACGCCCAATGGCCAAACTCAAGTGCCGTTCGGTTCTGTTTGGCGATCGGCTCGCTGATGGCTCGACCTTCCAGACCGAGAAACTCCATCGACAGATCTTCGGCCGGTACAAGCCGTTCCGAAGTCAATCGAATGATGACGCGGTCACCGAGAACCGGTGCTCCATAGGTTCGAGCGACCATGGTTTCAGTCGACTTCTCATCGACCTTGGCGTCCAGCCCGACTAAACCACCTGCATCAAGTTGCGAAAGAGCCCAATCTTTACTCATGACTCGGCTCCTTCTTTCTTTTCAACCTTGCGTTTTGCGTAAATGGAAGATGCCATTCTCACTCCTTCGCTGAAGGTAACTGGCCCGACCTCGCGAATAGCGATGGCTTGTTGTTTGTCATCCACGAAGATCAAATCGCCTGTAAACGTTTGACTCTCTGGAGACTCGCTACCAACGTAGTACCGAGCCTCCAATGGCGAAGTTCCCTCCCATACTTTGCAGGTGGCGTAGCCGCCTCGCACGGGATAGCCAAGCCTTTTGCAGACACCTAATGCAAAATTCAGTTGTTCGAATTCACCGTTTTCGTAGTCGCGAATCGAGTTCAGTTGAAACTGCTCTTTTTCAGGTCGAAAGACTGGACGATAGAGTTGCTCGACCGACTGGACGACTCCCAGATCGTTGGCCAAGTCGCGAAGGTCCTCCAGTTCGCCGATCAAGATTGGATGGAGAAAGGCCACGCAAGGAGACTTCAGCCATTTCGATTCGCCATCAACATCGATCACACCTACACCTTTATTGGCGTCTGCGTTTTTGAGTAGGCCATACTGATCACGATCCACTTTCCCATTATCTGACGAAGGGGCAATGACCATGTTCTCAAGGGCTGTTCGCCAATCGGGATCTGGCCAAACCTCGATAAGCGTTTGCCTCGGAATAATCAGCGAGCGAAGCATCCAGCGTTCAACCGTGTGGAGGCATTCCATGCGATGATCGTCCAACCATGTCGCCAGGGCTTGTAGCTGATCCGTGGTGGGATCTTCTTTCAAAGCCGCAGGCAAAGTAGCCAGTTGATTGCCTTTAGCGTTTTGGCAAACGACTTTGCCATTCTGAAGTCCTAGTTTGTAGGAATTCGGACCATCGATCCAAACCTGAGGATTCTCGGCGGATCCTGAACTGGATGCTCTCGTTTTTGCCATTTGAGTTTACAGAATTGAATGGGGCGCAGCTTCACATGAATGACTTGCAGTATCATAACGAATTAACTCAGCGTTTTGTGTGGTGGCTGCGTAAAGAAAATCTGACCAATCGATACTGGAACCATGCGACCCAAGATCACCGCAATTTTTCTGTCGCAACTTGTTGAACAAGTGCCCGGTCGCGTTCGCAAACGATAGGACAGCGAACCTGCTGTGGCGGATTCGTGGAATTGGACTCACCAAGAAAACGTGTGGACAATTCAATCGAATGAAGAGACGGTTCGACTTCAGTCTCCTAATGGTGTCCTCACAGGCTTGGATTTTGTTTCGTGTTCCTGTCTGATGTCTCCTAAGTGCTTCCACATTTTGGCGTGCTGTAGCTGCTTGCCTTTAGAACATAGTCAGGCAAGCGCGGAGCCAGCTTCTGAGGAGCATTCAAGTGCGGATGCAAGCCCGCCAACTGATCGTGAGTTAGACACTCGAACTGTAGAAGTTACCGATGCTATGCGAGCCTCTGCGATCTTGGTTCGCGAGTCTCTTTCAGCATTGCTCCGCGTTGGTGCACGCAATGCGGGGATACTATTACAGTCAGGCTTGTTACGCGCTGGGCATGCGAGCCGTGCGTCGGACTTGTATTCGCTGAGCAATACGATGTTGCGAATCGCCGAAGGAGTTCAGCGTTTTCGACAGCAATCGGACGAAGCGGATTCGCTTGCCTTGAAAGAGGATGTTGCCTCCGCGTTTTTCGCATGTCATTCACTGCTTAACCAACCAACTGTTCCCAAGTGGATCGTTGGACAATCGCGACGCGTCTTTGAAAGTCTGGATGTTCGTAAGCTTAACGGAGTTTTGGCCGAGCCCATTTTGACGCGAAGTGGATTTGCGGGAGTTAGCGTCTACCTGCAGGACACGAACGAAGGTGGACTGTATACCGTCAACGAACTGCGGACCGGGGATACGAGCCTTATTCGTCAAGCGTATCGAGGTGGGATCGATCTTGGCGGCATAACAGTGGAGGCGAAAGAGCTTTGTCGCAGCACCTTTGCAGTTCAAGAGTTAACGGTCTCGGAAGACAGACGCCTTGGAAAAGGAAAGTCAACTCGTTGGGCGACGACGAAGCGTGAGCAGACCGAACCGTTCTCAGGCGGTCGATTTGCTAACTCCATCGACGCTCAACTTGAAAAGCTGTTCTCGTGGTCAGACACTCCTAACGAACAACGCCCAGCCGGTTGGGACTTGGTTTCAATAACAGCCACGGTGATGGGATCCAACGGGGCAACTGTCGTGGTTGCTGTTGAGGGATCTGATCAACCTTGGAGACTTGGTGTTATGATCGACTCGCCGGAACTAGAGTATCGACACAACTTGGCGTTGATCGCACGCTGTCCGCGACTGCAACTTCGATGTCTAGTTCGCGTACGAGAAAATGTTCCCTACTGCGCCGACTTACTTGCGATTGCCAACATCTCGTCCGTTCCTGCCGAACCGCAGGTTGATCCTAGATTGGAATTGCCTCAGGACTGGCAAGGTATATGCAATACGGGACTCGATCGACTAGAAAGGCATTTTATCCGAGGTATCGAACGCTGGTCTGAAGAAATTGTTTTGGAAGGGGAGAGCGATCCGGTCGACACGATTGCCAAGTACACGACTCCGATTGAACGCAGGCTAGTCGGCATGGTCTTGGGAGGCCGCGACGCGATTCCTATCCTTGGCAGCAAATCGCATCGACGAGACAGCAATCAATTGAAGAAACTCTTCCTGCCCATGGGGGCTCATCTACTGGATTTGTTGGCAACGAAGGCTCATGAAGACGCAGTCAGAGTCGCCTATGAATCGAAATCGGTTTCAGAATCTCAAGACGAATCGGCCACAGCCTTTTTAGCGTGTGACACCTACAACCGAACGACCAAACGATCTTTGACGATTAGCAAATGGAAAGTTCATTTTGCAAGTTGACCGTCCAAGATCGATTTCATTTGATCTAATTCATTTGACGAGCCAACGTGCAATCCGTCAGCCAATCAGAGACATGCATGTCGGTTATTCAGAGAGCGTCTCAAATCGATCTCCGTCGAATCGAGTTAAGCCAGTATTTCGAGTGCCGATCCAGATGTGGCCATTGGAGTCCTCGAGCAAGCTCCAAACGCTGTAGCCATTTAAGCCATCTTTGACTGTGAAGTTCTTGAATTTTACTCCGTCGTATCGCCAAATTCCGTTAGTTGTCTGAACGGTTGACTGGGTCTCGCTGCCGCCAAACCAAATGTTGTCTTTACTATCTTGCATCATGGCTTGATTGGCTTGCAACAGTTTAGTGACATCGTCGTCTTGAATAGTCAATTTCGCAAAGCCATCGCCGTTGTCCCGCCAGATGCCTTGGATTCTTGTTGATAACCAAATCGTCCCTGCCTTGTCTTGGAGAATGTGTCGAATCCAGCCATCGATTTTTGGTTTGACCGTAGTGATCGATTGGCCATCGAAGCGAAGGAGTCCTTCTGTCTCGCCTAGCCCAGAGCCAAGCCATATAATCCCGTTTCGGTCTTGGAGCATACACTGAATCTTCTTGAGCCTTAGGTTCTCAGTATTGATCAACTGAACGTCATCCAACAGACGACTGAACTTGCTCCCGTCATAACAGTAGAGTCCGTTGATAGTCCCGAACCAAAGGCTGCCCGACTTGACCTGCATGATGCTATAGACTTCACTGGTAGCTTCGGGAACGTTCGATAACGTCTGTCCCACAAGGAATCGTCTTCCCTGGCTGTCGAACGTGAATGGAACTGAGGCGATCGACTTACCATCGTAACGACTGGCGCCTTTATCTGTACCGAACCAGATATTTCCGCTGGAGTCCTCGATCATGGCATACACAGTGTTGCTGCTCAGGCCATCTTTTTGTGTGTACTGAACAAAGCCCTTGCCGTTGTACCTATAGACTCCTTCGCCGGTAGTTGCAAACCACAAATCGCCTTTCTTATCCTGCAACATTGCGTGAATATTGTCGTGCTCGCCAGAGCCTTGAGTCTTAATCAGCTTCGGCTTAACGCCTGATGTGTCAGCAGATTTTTGTACGCCTAGTTCTTGTTGACTGTAGAGTTGACATAATGGCAAACAGGCATGCAACAAAAAACCTGAGAATAAAGCCAGCTTAAAGAACTGAGTCGTCTGCATGTGATTGAGCCTAAGTAGAATTGTTTGCCACGGAGCAGGCAAATCGCTGAGGGGGTAGGTGTCGGGGTAGCTATCGATGGCCGCAAATTTCGGAGCCAACTGTGCATTGCCATCGATTTTGGTTGATCACAGCGTTAGGCACAGATTGAGCTACGCAGCGAGCACCCATTTGGTTCAGAGCAAGAGCGGATGTGAACCACGGAATCACTTTGATCGTATCAGTAACCATCACGCGAATCCGTCTATCAATTGCGATTCCAATGTTGTTTGCCCTAACATTGTTTGCCCCCTGTTAAGCACTCCTAGTAGTTTGTGCCCCAGAAGGAAGTCTCCGTTGATCCATACTCCTCTGGCAGAGCTTCCTCTAAGAGCTTCAATGTGGAAAGTAGTTTCGCTGCTGTTCGGCTTACAAGTCGTTCCGCTTTTCTCCCAATCCATTTGTGCTCAACAAACTTCGACAACTGCATTGCCCTCGGTAGCCTCGGACGATCAGGTCAAGTCTCCCGAGGAGTCGCTTACGCGTCTTCTTGACCGGCCCTATACGCTGGGATTGGAAACGAGCTACACTTCTTCCGCTTCATTTTCGCCCGACAGTCGGCGAGTGATTACTGCGAGCCAAGACAACACCGCGCGGCTGTGGGACGTCGATCCAGAATCTCCGACGTACGGTAAGTTACTCCGTACGCTCGATGGACACACCAGCGCGGTGTTGGTCGCGTCTTTCTCGCCGGACGGCAAACTCGTGATAACGGGTAGCTTGGACAATACAGCGAGATTGTGGGACGTCGATCCGACTTCCCCTAGGTACGGGCAGTCGCTACTCAGGCTCGAAGGTCATACAGATGGGTTGTACTGTGCTTCGTTCTCTCCTCAAGGTAAGCGGGTGCTCACGAGCGGCCGAGACAACACAGCACGCTTATGGGATGTCGATCCCAATTCCCAAAGCTATGGCAAGTTGCTGCGAACACTTCGAGGGCACACGTCTCAGGTAGTCGTCGCTGTGTTTTCTCCCGACGGGACTCGCGTGCTCACAGGTAGCAATGACAACACTGCACGGCTTTGGGCCCTTGAAGCGCAGTCGGCATTTTTTGGGAAGGAGTTTCCAGGCATTGGCGTAGGGAAGACGGGCTATGTGCTTGCAGCATCCTTTTCGCCTGACGGGCGCAGCATGCTAACGGGTACCGCTGACAACACAGCTCGACTATTCGATGCCGACCCAAAATCCACAACGTACGGAAAGATACTCGTCACGCTTCGAGGGCACACTGGCTGGTTGCGTGCCGCTTCGTTCGCACCCGACGGCAAGCGTATTCTTACGGCGAGTGATGACAAAACCCTACGCTTGTGGGACGCTGATTCGAAGTCTGCAAACTTCGGTTCCCAGATTGCCCTCGTCGAAACCGGACAACCGATAACCTCCGCTGATTTTAGTCCCGACGGCAGTCGCGTAGTACTTAGTTCCGGAACATGGAACTCCAATCCCGCCAAGAGTCGCGGTGAAGTACAGATCTGGCATCTGCATAAGTGAGCTACAGCAAATTGTTGATTAAAGACCCGCAAGAATGAAAGACCTGATTACCGCACTGTTGATGATGCTGCTGATGATATGCTTGGCCTTGAGTTCCTTCGATAGATCTCTATCTGCTCAGTTGCTTCCGCTTTCGAATGTCGGCACGCGGTCGGGTGATACTAGGCCGGAGAACAGTGTTGGAATTAAGATGGTTTGGCTTTCAGCGGATAGCTTCACCATGGGAAGTCCATTGGATGAAAAAGGCGGAGATACGAACGAAGGTCTGGTCGAAGTGAAACTAACAGAGGGCTTTTGGTTGGGGCAAACCGAAATAACTCAGAGCCAATGGACCCAATTGATGGGAACATCACCGTGGCGAGGCAAATCCAATGTACGCGAAGGAAAGAACTATGCGGCAAGTTTTATTTCCTGGGACGATGCAATTTCTTTCGTGGAGAAGTTGAATTCGAAAGAGCATGGCTCAGGTTCATTGCCTAACGACTGGAAATACTCATTGCCAACGGAAGCCCAATGGGAATACGCGTGCCGAGGAGGGAAGAAGTCGGCTTTCAGTTTTGGTGATGATCCACGTGAGTTTAGTAACTATGGTTGGTCCGCTGAGAATGCGTTTGAAAAAGGGGAGCCGTATAGTCACGAGGTTGGCAAGAAACGACCGAACGAATACGGCCTACACGATATGCACGGCAATGTATGGGAATGGTGCAAAGATAACTTTAATGCCAAGCTCTCAGGCGGTACAAATCCAATCATCGACAATGATGGCCCACTTCGAGTCAATCGCGGCGGCGGTTGGAACTTTGCAACCAAGTTCTGTCGATCCGCAAGTCGTCTGGGCGATGCCCCTGACTCGCGCTTTAACAACTTAGGATTTCGTATTGCTCTTGTGCGCTCATCGAAGTGACTGAACGACCCTGGTGAGAGATCACCGCGGGAAACGAGTCTTCTTTTCGATCTTCTCACAACTATGGTAGTGGAGTTGTGTTTCCTTTTTGAAATATGTCAACTTTGAAACATGTTGGCCTTTCGCTGAAACCGCCCTCGCCACGTGTTTGGGGGGGCGTTTAAGGCCGCCTCTTGCATTGCGACGAAGCAAGAAGCTGAGATGGGTGCGAACAAGTCGACTTGGCACATTCTCAGTACGGGAGGTTCTTGAGATCGCTCTATTGATAAGAAGGCATCATGTTGAAAGAAACCCTGCTTGGCCGATCCGACTCAGATTCCGAATCTACTTAACTAGACTTATGTCTCGCCACTTGCAGTATCTCATTTAAAGGGCAGCGATACCGCAAAACGCTCCATCCATTGATTGACAACGCCTTCGAAGCCAGCCACCATAACGCGGTTGCGAAAAATCTGTGTTGGGCACCCTGTTCGAGTATCGGTGTCGCATTTCGGATTCCTGAACTGAATAAGTATGCCTCTTTTGCGCCGCGATCATGTTCTACAAAGTAAACTCAACCAAAGTAACTGTTCGCGAGTACCTATTTGAAGCGGGCATATTGTTCAAGCCGATTGTTTGGTTGATTGCCGTCTTCACCAAAACGTTTCGACTGCGTCTACCGGGTTCGGTTGATTTTCCGCCAGTTCAACGCCTGTCGCCATTCTTAGTGCCATGGGAATCGGTTGAGTCGGAAATGCTACACTCGCTTGCAAGTGAACGAGCGTGGCTGGCCGAGCAGCAGTTTACGTATTGCGGTGATATCTATTTGAATGATGTAAACAGCAATACTCGCTACGCATCCTGCATCTATTTGTCACCCAATCGCAAGACCATTGCCTGGGTGCGATTGCGAAGGTGGCCGCAATTGACGGCCAAATCGAAGACTACGCGAGTCCAATTCACAAGCGCTCTCCAGAGCGGCTCGGTGGCCATCACGACTTCTGCAAATCGCGATCTACAGGAGCCTAACAGCTGGAATATGCGGTTTTATACAGGGATGCCGGTACAAGAGCTTTCCCGCAATCATGACGAGCACTGCGAACGCGTTTTTGGTTCTTATTCTCAACGGGAATTCGCGACTCCTAACGATGCGATCGCTTTTCTAGACGACTTGCAAAGTCAGTTCGCAGATTATCAAGCCTCTCGTGGCGTTTTCGAACGACGTCAGGTTCCTATGCGAACGAATGGAACTCAAGCAACCTTCATTCCGACTCCGACTAGTGTGCCAACTAGCGAAGAGAACCGTCCTTCTGAGTTGACGCTTTTCACTGACAATGCTAACGCTAATGCCAATGAAACTCGGGCTCCAATTAGTGGTGACGACCTAGTAGTCGCTGAGGTTAGGAAGCTGGAAACGAAACAGACGCAGCTACTTTCAAAGCTTCTGTTGCTCGGCGTCTCCATCGTAGCATTTCTAGCTGTGGGAAGAGCGATGTGGGATTGGTCATTCGTTGCGATGATCATTCCCATACTCTTGATTCACGAACTTGGCCACCTGATCGCAATGAAGATCTTTGGTTACAAGAATGTCAACATGTTCTTTATCCCATTCTTGGGAGCTGCGGTAACGGGCAGGCACTACAACGTGGCCGGATGGAAGAAGGCGATTGTGTCGCTGGCTGGTCCTTTGCCCAGTATTGCACTAGCTATTGTTTTGGAGATCATCGGCTTCGTAACTACTACCGAGTGGTTGACCAAGGCAGCGTTATTGATGTTGATTATCAATTTGTTGAACTTGTTGCCGTTCTTACCGCTGGATGGAGGCTGGGTGGCTCACATCACATTGTTCTCACGTTCGAAGTACTTGGATATTGGATTTCGTATCATTGCTATCCTCGCGATGTTTCTCTCGACCATCTTCATTGGGGACAAGGTATTGATGTACCTAGGTATTGCAATGTTGATTGGCTTGCCCACGATTTGGAAAACGTTAAAGGTTCAGGAGAAATTAACCAACGAGCCTTTGCCCGCCCCTACCAACGACTTGATTCCCGAAGCCGCCATACGAGAGATATCCAAAGCTTGTCAATTGGCCAATTTGCTAGGGGTGAATACATCGCAATTGGCGGCAACAACAATTCGTGTCTATGAGGCGATCAATACACGGCCAACGTCTTGGCCAGCAACCATTGGACTATGGGCACTACATGGTGGTGCAGTATTCGTTGGAGTTTTAGGACTGTTCGGATATTTTGCTGGATCGATGTTTAAACGCTTTAGCGACATAGCGAATACGCAGTATAAAGCCATCTCATATGAGCTTCCCAAGAACCACAGCGACTTTCAAGTTGGTCAAGGAGCTTTGCCGGAATCCGCAATGCTATTTTGGCAATTTGCTGATGAGGAGCAAGCAAAAGAGGTCGTTGAGTCACTCAAAGAAGACCCGCAGAGTTCCGTTGCTCGATTCGGTAAGACTGTTCTCATGAGTGCAGTCGATGTCGCGACAGCTTCAGTTCCACTTGACGAGCAGGAAGTGTTCGCTGAGATGATGAAGTCACCATCTGCAGAAGAACTATCCGCGCGCAATGCCCCGCAACTGCAAATGGTGCGTGCGAGATTCGCTGCGGCCGACGCCAGACTTTTCAGCGCGTCAAAGGACTCACTTCCGCATTTGAAGGTTACCTTTGGCGATCAAGCTACGTTTGACCGAGTGTTGTATGAGATTGATATTATGCCGAACCTCGACCTGGAGGAACAATTGCTTGCCGCATGGACGATCGGACGAAATCCAACCGCAGATCACATTCGCAGGCGGCGACTACTTCATGTAATCCAAGAGCGGGCTGAAAAGCTGCCATGGATTGTAGATCCACCAAAGAAGTCGGAGATTGATCAAGTGGACTTCAGCAAAATGTCTAAAGAGCAAACCGAAGCGTTTTGGGAGAAGATGGAAAAGGAGTTCAAAGAAAAAACAGCCGAGAATGCGAAGCTTAAGAAAAAGTGGATTGACGATGGATTGGCTCGTTCGAGCGGGGAAACGAAAAAACTGATTGAAGCCATGCTTCTGTTCCAGGCTGATCAACAAGCTGCGAGGAAGGCGTATGAAGAGTCATTCGCCAGTGGCGACGCATCCGAGACGAGCTCGCAAATGCCTTGGGACCGGATCAAATTTCCGAAGCTAGAGGAATATCTTGCGGATTCGGCCGAAGCGCTTGGTTACGTAAACAGTTCAGAGCCTGAATATCGCTACGGTGTCATGGCAACGGTTTATGCTGAAAGTTGGAGGGACGAAGACGACCAATCGTTGGATGCAGAAAACGAAGCCACCGCTGGCAAACAAACAACGATGATTATCACGTTGGGTCAGCCCAAAGATTCAGTCGCTACCTATTCAGCTATCGTTGCATGGCTCTATTCTCAAGGTGCAGAATCTGTTTCGATAAACTACGAACGCGTTGTTTTGTCGGCTGAACAGCTCACGGAGAAATGACAACCTCTATCGTAGCTACCGCTGCCAAGCGGTAGTTGTCGAGTCATAGGTACCAAACGATTGATACCAAGCTTCACTGTCTCGCTGCTGCGTTAAAGCCTATGGCCTGCGCTTTCAACGTTTGGCGATTCTGAAGTCGTGAGTTTGGGCTTTCGAGACGCTTCGTTCTTCGAATTTTCGTGCTCGTGCTCAGTCGAAGACGGTGCTCGTGCTCGAATCCGACCTTTCGAGTACGATTACGAGCACCATTTCATCGAGCACGAGCACGATTTCTTGACAATATCTTCGAAAATCGCAGCATCAAAATCTGGCGACGGTTGCTACGGATGGCGGTCGCCTCTCAGGTCCAAGATGTCCGCCCCAAGTATAGTTTTTCCAATAAACTAGCGATTTGATTAGACAATTTCGGCGGCAGCTTGACTCTATGTAAGTAGCCAGTCAACTTCGATTTGACACAAAACGGATACAGTCGCCATAGCATGCTTCCGTATCGCTCAGGTGGCTCAGACGCTTCGAGGAACTGGCCGTAGAGTTATTCCGCAAAGGACTCCAATAGTGACTTATCGACTCACCTTTTTCTTGAAATCGTTGTTCATCGGAGCAGTAGCATTCCTAACCACTATCGTGAGCTCAGGTCAGGCTGACGACGGAAAACGGGTAAGCACAGAAGAAAAGGGCAATTCGATCTCAACTGCGATGGAGTCTTCGTTAGAAAGTCTGCCAAAGCTCTACGAGTCCGTCAGCAAGTCGATCGTCCGTGTCGAAGGAATGGACTTTACCAAGACAATAGCCCTCAGCGAAACCGGGGTCATCGTATCACCGGAGGGGCACATCTTGGTGGGGAATAGTTCAGGAGTGCAAGACCTGAAAGTCCACTTGAGTGATGGCCGCACCGTTACCGCCAACCCTGCTGGTTGGTCGGTTGAATGGTGTCTCAGCGTTTTAAAGATCAACGAAGAAGGCCCGTGGCCTGCGATCGAATTGGGATCAACGAAGGAACTGAAAGCTGGTGAGCCTTGCATGGTGCTCGGCTACGCTCCGCGTGGTGATGCGAAATGGGATTCCTCACCAACGGCTCGGTATGGATTCATCGACCGGAACCATCCGCCTCATTGGTTCACCACCACGGGCTTTCCAAAATACTTCGAGAATCCGGCTGTTATTGGCTTGGATGGCCGCTTACTCGGTATCCATACCATGAGCTGGACGGATGGGCTGGCAAGCGATGTGAGTTTCGCGACCGCAGTTGATGTTTTGGTGGCGAATCGCGACAGCCTATTTTCCGGAAAGAATCTTGATTGGGTTCGGTATCCGCCTGATCCAAACTCGTTCTATCGCAATGGAACCGGAAGCCACCCCGAGCTGCTCACATTCAGGAAGACAGAGGAAGTTTTGCACCAAGCCACGGCACCACTGAAGATGAGCGAAGCGGAGTTAGATAAAGTAAAGCGGATTGCAACGAACGCCACTGTGCGATTGGTCTCGAAAGAGCGGCTTGGGTGGGGAGGAACATCTGACGAATACGATCGCTGGAGCGGCGTCATAGTTTCAGAAGACGGTTACATTCTTACTGTTGCTCACACTGGTCAGATACCGGGAGAACGACTCAGCGTTCACTTGTCGGACGGTCGGACTGTGGACGCAGTTGCCCTGGGCACTAACGTCATCACAGATATTGGTCTAGCTAAAATCACGACGCCCGGTTCATGGCCATTCGCAGAGATTGCCGAATCATCGACGTTGAAACCGGACGAACCGATCGTCTCGGCTGGGTATCCGGCGGTCAACGGGAAAGGGCAATGGTTGATGGAACGAACCCCGCAAATTGAATTGACCAATGTAAGAGTCCAATCTTACTTACTCTGGTCCGACAAAATGGACACCGTGTATGTCCCTTTCCAGGGAGGAGTTTGCGGAGGCGGCATCTTTAACCGTCATGGAAAGTACGTCGCCGCCCTATTAGGAAGCGCCGGCACTCGTTCGGAAGTCGCCAAAGCGCAATGGGAGGATTTGAAGAAACTGGAGTCGATCGAAACCGCGATTGGTTTGCCGCATCCGCTGCGACAGCGATTTGTCGCTCCCAGCATGTCGGTGGCTCAGTCGCTGGTGGAACTGTTAGTTGATTCGGAACCTGTCAGTATTGGAACCGTCGTTGACACCGACGGATGGATTCTCACCAAGGCGAGCGCCTTGAGTGGAAAGGTGAGTTGCCGACTGCCGGACCAGTCAATCATGATCGCCGAAAAACGAGCAGAGTCACAGGAGCATGACCTCGCCTTGTTAAAGATCGACGTTGCCGGACTCAATGCGGCTGCGTACTCGGAAAAGGAACCGCCATCCATCACACAGGCGCTGTGTGCCGTAGGACCACGTCAAGTTCTCAAACCCGGAATCGTGTCCATTGAAACTCGCGAGATCCCAGCCGAACCTAGTTGGAAAGGTGAGGGTACAGAAGACAAGCCAGAGGGACCGATGATATCCCAATCCATTCCGGGGTCGAATAATAGGACGAACCTGATCAGGAATGGAACGAAACTTCAATTCGAAGACATTATGATCTCCATCAACGGCCAACCGACACCTACTATCGCAGCGCTCAAGCACGTGCTGAAAACCAATCTCGCCGAATATTGCACAGGTGATCTGGTTTCGGTCGAACTGCGTCGCAAGGGCGCATCCTTCAAAGTCAATACATCTCTACCGCGGGCGGCCGTGTTAAATTATTGGATGATGGAAGAGCATGAATCACCGAGGCAATCCGGCTTCACTTCGGTTTTTGATTGTGATATTGAACTTCTCCTCTCAGAAGTGGGCAGCCCCGTGATTGATCTAGACGGACGCATTCGCGGCATCGCTATCGCCAGTCGCGGCCGCAACGAAACACAACGCGGTCCGACATGTGTCCTGCCGAGCGACATCGTTGTTTGCGTGACAAAGCATCTCATGGCCGAGGCAAAAGCTAAGTAGGCTTGTGTAGTCACCGCTGCCAAGCGGTTGAATCCCCAACAGCGTCTCTACCGTCTGGCGACGGTAGCTACGTGTCTGGCGACGGTAGTACGGGCAAGCTCGAAGATCGGTAAACGGTTTTAAAAAAAACTCTCTATGCAACTGTGCAATTTCCGTCCCTGACTGAGTCTACTAATTAGCCAATTCACTTCAGCCAGTCGGAAAAACAGATGCAGTCCAGTCCTCCAGAAACGCGTGCTAGCTCGAGTTGCATGCCGCCATGGACTTCAGATCGCCGATGCGGAGAACATAGCCCTGTAGTGTTCTTCAACACAGTTGGACGACGTAACATCAGCTTTCGCCACAAGCAGAGTCGCTTGTGTACAATGCAATAATCCAGTTAACGCCTACACACAACTGCCGCTTTGCATCGTCATGCGGCACGAACTAACGAAAGCCACGAGAGAACACTATGCATGAACTGAAGCCCTCGACATCATTGGGACCACTCAAGAAAGCGCTAGACAATGGTGGGCGGTTCTATAACTTCTTTGACGATGAGAATGACGAGAAGATCTCACGTGGTGAATTGGCGAAGGCGGCTGGCGTGTTCACAGCGGGCATTCAGGCCTTTCTTTACCTTCAGATGACCAAACAGGATCTCGACGATCGTGATCAGCAAACCGTCATCGCGATGCTCGACGATAAGCTCCGCAAGAGCTTCGAGAAAAAGAAGCCTGCGTTCGTCGCACCATCACAAGTGGACGCCAATCACAAGGCGGGCGAGGCCGTTATCGTCACAGGTTTTGCTCGCGAGATCGATCAACAGAAGTTATTCACCGGGTTCATCATAGTACCAATTATGATCGGTAAGGTCATGATGCCGATGATGATCCCTATCCATAGTCTCTATCGCATTATTGAAGTGTGCGACGACGATAAATTCAAGAAACCTACCTCAGTCGTAGCTACACCGATCAAAAAGCCGCTGGACGTTTCCGGCATGGTTCAATTCGGAGGAGTCTTGAAAGAGCTCAAAGGCAAAGACAACCAGCCTCCCACGCACCCCGTCTACCTCGAAGCCATCTACTGGATGAAAAGGTGAGTTGTAGAAGTGAGGCATAGAGTCTTTGCGCCAGCAAGCTCTTCGTAGGGTGTGTGCAGCATGCGTTCTACAGGCCGAGATCGCCACGAATAAAACACCGCATAATAGTCCACACAGCTTTCCAATCTCACTCGCACGCAAAACACACCATGGGCTGCTAAGCTGGTTTTCAATCGCGGAGCCGATGGAATTTTACAGCCTGGGACTCGCGTCTCAGGCTTTCAACTTTCGTCGCATCCGCGACTAAAACGGACTTCTAGGCATTCATAGTTATTGGGGAAGGTCGATATCTTTGCCCTAAGGTCGCTGCGCTTGTTTCGACTTACGATTTTGAGTTAGAATAGAGTTCCCGCCTAAAGCTATCCCGCCAGTTTTGCTCTCCCCTGCCCTGCTAACGCAATTGGAATCTTATGCTTCGTATCCCGGGATTCCCATTCAGCTCAATTCGCAAAGCACTTCGCTTGCGTGACTTTGTTGCTCAAGGATTCATCTGCACGATCAGTTGTCTGATCGCTGGATTCGCGTTCAACTCAACGCTGGCTATTGCCGACGATGTTCGATCGACGACTTCCGCAAAGAAAGAAGAGCTGTCGCTAGAGCAATTAAAGCGCGACGGCAAAACTCGCTCACGATTTCTGGAAGCGAGTCGACCTGAGCAGGAAGCGACCACCGCGAAGCCTGACCAAAAACAGCCCGAACCCAAGCTTGCTGAATTTCGAACACGAATCGAACCTATCTTGCGCTCAGCATGCATCGATTGCCATGGACCTGACACACAAGAGGGCAATATCCGAATAGATTCGCTGGATCCAAACCTTCATGCTGGAAAAGATGTCGATTGGTGGACGGAGATCTTCTCTGTCGTCAGCAAGGGCGAAATGCCTCCTCCCGATAGCAAGTCGTTAACTGATCGCGAGCGAGATCAAATTGTCGATTGGTTGTCTAGCGAGTTGCATGCGGCTTCGATCGTTAAGCGTCAATCAGCTTCCCAGACTGTGTTTCGGCGAATGACGCGTTACGAATACAACTACGCTTTGCAAGATCTGCTGGGGCTGCCATGGGACTTCGCCAAGGACCTTCCACCGGAAGCCAAATCGACAGAAGGCTTTCGCAATACAGCGGAACAATTAGGTATGTCAGTCAGCCAAATCGAGACCTTCCAGCGTTTGTCGCGACAAGCACTTCATCGCGCAACGGTGCAAGGCTCTCAGCCACCTGCCATCGCCTGGGTGATTACGATGAAAGATGTCTCTCGCTTGGAATGGCCCAAGCAGGAGCAACAGATCGAAAAGGCTAAGACCGAACTCAAAGACGATGAAAAGAAGTTGCAGGCTGAACTGGAGAAACTCGAGCACAGTTTCAAACAGCCTCGCCAACAAACCTATTTCCGCAACTTGCAGACTGGAAGGACGGTTGCGGCTAGTTGGGAGTACTACGAAGCAAAGTATGCAATCGCTCCCGTCGAAACTCTGACTCCACCGCCGACGAATCTCGACCAAGTAGCGATCATTCCCGCAGGTAAGTGGTTGAACGTCGAACTTGGAAACAAACTACCCGACGATGGAACGTTGCGAGTGCGAGTACGCGCTTGTCGCGGCGAAACAAAAGACGATCGAATACCCAGTTTGCAATTACATTTCGGTTGGCAGGCCAGCAACGAAGGACGAGCCCTGTTGTCGGTGAGCCAACGCGATCTGCAAATCACAGCCGCGACGGATGCACCCGAGTTCTACCAATGGGATATCCCGCTCGGTGAAATCTACCCACGCAACTCCGTTCGCAAGACTTCGGCGATGGGTACGATGCCAAGTCCGTCGGAGTACATTCGAATCGTCAATAGCTCAGCATCGCAGGGCGATATTCAGATCGACTATATCGAAGTCCAATCGCCGGTCTATGATCAATGGCCACCCGCATCTCACCAGCGTATCTTTTTCGCCAGCTCCAATGCTCAGGATGAGACGAAGTACGCTCGGGAGATCATTGCGAACTTCATGCGCAAGGCGTGGCGACGCACAATTGCAGAGGCAGAGCTAGAGCTCAAGTTGAAATTGTTCAGTCGCCTACGCCCAGACTGCGTTAGCTTTGAAGAGGCGATAGTCGAAACACTGGCTTCCGTACTTTCTTCGCCGCACTTTCTCTATCTAGTGCAATCTCAAGAAGCTGAAACGAATCCTGAGGCAGCAACAGCTGCGGCGGTAGACGCTCAATCGGCAAATTCAACTCACCAAATTGCATCGAGACGGCAGCTTAACGCTAGCGAGCTTGCTACCAGACTTTCAATGTTCTTATGGTGCAGCATCCCGGACGAAGAGCTGCTAACGCTTGCGGAAACTGGAAAATTGCTTGAGCCGAATGTGTTGGAGCAACAGGTGCAGCGGATGTTGAACGACGCTCGATCGCAAAGAATGGCCAAGCAATTTGTGCACCAATGGTTGGATTTAGAACTGCTGGACTTTCTCAACTTTCAGCAGCATGTGCCCAACTTCGATCCACTGCTCAAAGAGGCGATGCTACATGAGCCGGTTGCCTTGTTTGAAGAGACTTTGCGAAGCAATGAGAGCGTGCTGAACTTCCTTCACTCAGATTACATGATGGCCAACGAACGCTTGGCACGGCATTATGGAATCAAGGAGGTTCGCGGCAATGACTTCCGGCGAGTGTCACTGGACGGAGATCCACGTCGCGGTGGTTTGCTGACACAGGCGGGTATGCTGGCCATGAATTCGGACTATCCAGACTCACATCCCCTGAAACGCGGCAAATGGATTTTGGTGAGTCTGTTAAACGATCCTCCCCCGCCACCTCCTCCAGCAGTGCCGCAGATCGATTTGACCAATCCCGAGATCGCCAAGATGACGTTGAAGGAACGCATCGAGGATCACCGCAATCAACCAGCTTGCAAAGCGTGTCATATGAAGATCGATCCGTGGGGAATCGCTTTTGAGAACTACGATGCGCTCGGCAAGTGGCGAGATAAGATCGGTGAAAAGCCAGTGGATGCTGCTAGCAAACTATCGAATCACATCGAGCTTGACGGAATGATGGGATTAAAACGCTATCTGCTGGAGCATCGGCAAGATCAGTTCGTCAGCGCAACGGTTCACAAGCTGACGACCTTTGGTTTGGGAAGATCGTTAAAATTCGCTGATCGAGCCGACTTGGATGAGATAACCAAGTCCGTTCGCTTGGGCGATGATGGATTAAGAACAATGGTAGCCGCGATTGTTACCAGCGAGTTGTTTCGTACAAGGTAGAAAGTTCGTAGTGGGATTCGCCAGAATTCCTTAGCCGGATCTCTGGACAGGAATTCTGCAGAGGGAATTTTGGCGAATCCCACTACGTTCAATCATAACAATACAAAGAGAGTGCCATGAGTATTAGCCTGAACCAGATCGATCGGCGACGATTCCTGCGAGGAACCGGAACGGCCTTGGCACTTCCCATGCTGGGCTCGTTGCTGCAAGCATCGCCGCTTGAACTGCGTGATGCGCCGCGCGAGAATCCTCGGCGATTTGCCAGCTTCTATTTTGCCGATGGGGTGCCAATGCCGCTGCCCAGTGATCCGGCTTATCAAGATTGGGCTTGGTTCCCACATGGCACGGGCCGTGAATTCACCTTTACCAAGTGCATGGAGACACTGGAGCCATTGCGCGATCAGATCACCGTTCTTTCCGGTTTCTCACACGTTGCCGCGCGGAATGTGCATGGACACAACAATGCGGACCAGTTCTTAACTGCCGCTGCAACGGGCACTGGCGACATGGAGTACGTCAATTCGATTTCCATCGATCAAGTTTTTGCGAATCTAGTCGGCGAACAGACTCGACTTGCTTCGCTAGTGATGTCCACCGATGGTGGCACAGGAACCGCTCGCGGTGCTCATACGCTTAGCTTCGATCGACAAGGTCGCCCTATTCCGGCCGAGCATCGTCCGAAGCAGATCTTTGACAAGTTGTTCGTTACTAGCGATGCAGATTCTGTCAAGCGACTGGCCCTCAGTCGCAGTTCGCTGGATGACATGTTGTCCGACGCGAGGTCGCTTCGATCGATGCTCTCAAGCGAAGATCGAAAGCAGCTAGATGAATACATGGAATCTGTTCGCCAAGCTGAAACGAAAGTCGAAAAGGCGAAGCATTGGCTCAACGCTCCGATGCCCAAGATCGACGCGGATCATTTGAATTTAGAGCTAACCGTCGACGCGCCTCGCGAGTACTTGCAAATCATGTTCGAGCTAATCTATCTAGCCTTTCGAACTGATACGACTCGCGTAGCAACCTACCAGATTCGCCGAGAGAATGGCGTTGGCAAGAGCGACCACTTAGCTCGCGCAGTTGGCTTCAACCTTGCACACCAATTGACGCACGAAACCAAGAATCCTGACGGTTGGAAGAACCTGGGTATCTATTGCCGATTCTTGAATGAGGAGTTTGGTAGATTGGTAACTCGTTTGAAGGAGACGCCAGAGCCGGCTGGAACGGGATCGATGCTTGACAACACACTGTTGTTCTTCGGTTCAGCTTCTAGTAATTTTCACTTATCGCGCAACTATCCTTTGATTCTGGCGGGTGGCAAGAGCATGGGATTCCAACACGGACAGTACGTCAACATGGCGGGGGCTAATTTTCAAGGCGGTCCATGGATGGGTGATCGTGAACCCTGGCAAGATAAAGCAGCCAGAGAGGACGTTCCACTCTCCAATCTCTTCGTCACCATGTTGCAACGATTGGGAGTTGGTGGTGAGAAGTTCGCCGACAGTACAGGATCAGTCGCCGACATCTAAGAAGTCTGCGATCGTAACCAGTCGGCATTAACGACAAACTTTGGTCTAAACCAATCGAATCAGTAGCGGAATTACTTCGTGGATCTCAAGCTCAAGAATCACAACGTCCTAATTACGGGTGCGGCAAGCGGCATTGGACTAGCAACAGCAAAGTTGTTTGCCGAAGAAGGATGTAGCTTGCAACTTTGGGACATAGCTCCCGAAGTACATGAGGTCGCCAATCAGTTTCGTTCAGAAGGAGTCCAGGCAGAGGCGGCGATCGTAGATTTGGGAGAGTTTGAGGCGACACAGCAGGCCACTGAATCTTTTCCAAGTCGCGGAATCGATCACGTTGTTCACTGCGCGGCAATTGGCTCTGGCAAGTTTGGATTTCCATTCACGCAACTTTCGCCTTGGGACTGGAAGCGAACGCTGGATATCAACATTTTGGGAATGGTCCATGTTGCGCATGCATTGACTCCAAAGATGATCGAACGACGTTGCGGAACATTTGTATTCTTGGCTTCGATCGCTGGGCAAATTGGTTCGCAAACAGATCCACCTTACAGCGCGAGCAAAGCGGCCAACATCAACTTTGCTCAGTGCATGGCCAAAGATCTTGCTCAGCACAATATTCGTGTTAACACGGTCTGCCCAGGGATGGTTAAGACGCCTTTGAATCGTTCAGTTTGGCAAGCTTGGCATGATCGAACGGCGAAGGACGAGCAGCTTAGCTACGAGGTTTGGGCCGAGCGAAAGATCAAAAGCGCAGTACCCTTGGGGCGTTGGCAAACGTGCGAAGATATCGCCGCCATGATCGTGTTTCTTTCGTCGGATCGCGCGGGCGAAGTTACCGGACAAACGATCAATGTGGATGGTGGCTTCGTGATGCACTGGTAACCAGACTCTCCTCAGTTAAACTGCTCGGATACAAGGTCACTTCACGCAATTACATTCATCCATGAGAGCTTCCGCCTTGAAACCACACTTCTCGAAACAATTCTGTTTGCTGGTTCTGTTGGCTTCGCTGCAGTCCTCAATATCGCTATCAGTGTTTTCTCAGGAGAAGAAGGCGACGGACGCTTCGCCCGTTGCAGAAATTACCGAGACTCTCGGCTCGCGAAGCATTAGCGGAATCTATCCGCATTTGACGGTCTATTCTCAAAGTCGAGTCGATGGGCTCTTCAATCGCGCTGACTCATCGGAATGTGGAATTGGAGCGGTCGTTCCATGGGCGGGCAAGCTTTGGCTGGTGACTTACGCTCCGCATCGTCCGCAGGGATCGGATCATAAGCTCTATTCGATCGACGAAAAGAGTCTGACGATGACGATTCACAAGGAGTCTGTTGGTGGGACGCCAGCCGGACGCATGATCCATCAGGAATCCAAACAGCTATTTATCGGCCACCATGCGATCAATGACAAAGGCGAAGTTCGTTCGATACAGCCGGCGGTGATGCCCGGACGCGTTACCGCGTGGGCTCGACATCTCACCGATCCTGCAAACTTAATCTACATGTACGACATGGAAGGGATGCTCTACGAAGTCAACGTGCATACGTTGGCGGTTCAAAAGCTGTTTCACAATCCAGTCCCCGGAGAGCACGGCAAAGGCGCTTACACTGCTCAGGGCAAATTGGTCGTGGCCAACAATGGTAAGTCGGGTGCTCACGATCCCAAGAAAGATTGGCTCGTATATCCGCCGGAAAAGCTTGGCCCCGAAGATCGAGGCAGCTTGGCAACATTTGATGGCAAGCAATGGCAGATCATCGAGCAGCGGCAGTACACCGATGTCACTGGACCAGAGGGAATCGCTCCCACAGCTTCAAGTGCAAACAAACCGCTGTGGACCATCGGATGGGACAAGCGCTCCGTAAGATTACAGGTCATGGATCAAGGTAAATTCAATCTCTTTCTTCTGCCCAAAGGCTGTTTAAATAACGATGCAGCTCACGGTTGGTTTACTGAATGGCCGCGGATTCGAGAAATCCACAATGGCCGCTTTCTCATGGATATGCACGGGCTGTTCTTTGACTTTCCCGGCAGCTTCAGCGCACGCAATTCGGCTGGCATCGCTCCAATCGCTCGCCACTTGCGTTATATCCCAGACTTTTGTGACTGGAATGGCCGTTTAGTACTAGCTACCGATGAAACCAGTGTTCAAGGCAATCCGTTGGCAGGACAACCGCAATCCAATCTTTGGTTTGGCAAGTTTGAAGATCTTTCGACTTGGGGAGAAGCGTCTGCGGCCGGTTCAATTTGGATCGAAGATGCGGTGCGAGCAAACGAACCCTCGGCGCCTTTCTTATTCAATGGCTTCCGTCGTCGTGTGGCACATTTTGCGGCAGAGCCCAACACATCTTTCAAGCTGGAGTTGGATATCCGCGGCGATCAGCAGTGGAAAGAGTATCACACGCTCAAGGTCGACCAGTCCGGTTACATCAGTCATGTGTTTCCCGAGAGCATGGGCGCTCAGTGGGTTCGCCTTACTCTGGACCGCGATTGTGAGAAGGTCTCGGCGGCATTTCATTATTCGGATACGCGTTCACATGACCCTGAGGGCTCGGGTCAACAACTGTTCTCAGCCTTGGCAGATATCTATTCTCCGCAAGACATTCCGGCATTGCACATGTTCCCTGCGAAGAATAATCGCAACCTAGAGATTGTTCGCCAAGCCGGAGATCAGGTGAGCTTTGCCGAGCTGAATGCTGAGACGTTTGAGTATGGACTACTGCAACCTCGCGACGAACTCATCAAGAAGTCTAGGGTCCAACCAAAGTTCACCGTTGACAACGCGTCGGTGGTACTCCGCGTTTCCGAGAGCATTGATGGCAAGACGTTACAGCACACGCTACGTCTACCCAAAGGATCGGCCGCATTCGATAAGGCATTCGCAGAGGGCTGGCCTCGAGACGAACGCGAAGTTGAGTCGGAGCGAACGTTGGCAAATATCCACGGCACTTTTTACGAAGTACCATTCTGGATTGTTGGTGAAGGCCCACTCTTTACGAAGATGAAACCGGTCTGTTCTCACAACAAACGCATCGATGATTTTGCGACGTGGCGCGGCCTATTGTGGCTCAGCGGTGTTCGCCCCGATGCGCCTGCGAGCGAACATGTCATCAAGTCTGAAGATGGCAAGCTCGCGCTTTGGGCTGGAAGCATCGATGACCTTTGGAAGTTTGGCAAGCCGGTCGGTCACGGTGGACCATGGAAAGACACACAAACAAAAGCCGGCCAGCCTTCCGACCCTTACTTAATGAACGGCTACGACAAGAAGACTCTCACGATCAAAGCTAGCAGCGACTGTACGATGCACATCGAGGTCGACTTCGATTTGCACTCGGGCTTTCATCGCTACAAGTCTTTTGATCTCATCCTTGGCGAGGAAAAGACGTTTGTTTTTCCAATTGGCTTTGCCGCTCATTGGGTTAGATTCGTCACTTCGACCGACACGACGGCAACAGCTTGGCTGGATTACGAGTAACTCTTGCCTTGGCAGTAGAATTGGATAGGCAATCACTGAACCCGGGTTTCGAGAACACTGATGAATCTTTACCAACATACGTTTGAGAACGTCGAAGACTACCTCCACCATCGATCGCCCTATTTGATGGTCGATCGCATCGCGAAGATCGAAGAATCTGCCGTAGAAACGATCAAGAACATTGCCGGCGACGAGTATTTTCTGGCCGGTCACTTTCCAGGAGCTCCGATATTTCCTGGGGCGATGATGCAGGAGCTGACGACTCAGAGTGCCGGAATACTCATCGCGGCCAAATATAACCCGATGCGGGAGTTCAACACGCATGACCCGTTCTTCAACGAATATGCTCTAGGTGTGCTGGTACGAGTCAAACGAGCCAAGTACATCGGCTTTGCCAGACCCAGCGATACTCTTCACGTTCGAGTCGAACTGACCGAGCGGTTGAACAATGTCTTCGATTTCTCCGCGACGATACAGGTCGACGGACGAGCGATCATGAAGAACGCATTTCAGCTCACCAATGTCAAGTCAACGCTGCTGCAAGGAGTCTCACAGCAGTCCTCGTCGACTTGATCATCTGTTTGCGGGTAGTCGCTAGAGCTACGGCTTTACTCGTACAAGCTTCATTAAGCGGCCCGACACGTTCCAGTCTTGAACGTAGAGATTGCCGTCTTTGTCCCAGAACGATCCGTGTGTTCCACTGAAGACGCCTTCAATCCACTGGTCCTGAGGGATGTTGTAGCTGCCTCCCTTTTCGGCGTTATCGTTGTGCCCCAGAACGGCACAGATGGTGTTTTTCTTGTTGAGGATCACCAAACGTCCGTGCAGGTCGGGAACTGCAACATAGTCACCGCCTTGTTGCACGCAGGCGGAGGTGGGCATGCCGAGTCCCGTAATCACTTCCTCCATGAAGTTGCCATCTAGATCATAGTGCAACAGTCGACCTTTGGGTTCGTGATTACGATCACAGATTAGCAGTCTTGGTGGATCATATCGTGTGTCTAGGGTCATACCGTGAGCGGTGTTGAACTGCTTGAGATCATTTCCCTTTTCGCCAAAGTGCTTGATGTACTTACCGGTCTTGTCGAACTTGAAGACGTAGTTACTGGCGTAGCCATCAGCCAAGAAGATATCGCCATTGGGCGCAACGGTGATCGCGGTTGGATTGAATTTGGTTAGCTTCAATCCAGACTCTTCGGGAAATGGTAATCGCAGCACAATGTCTCCAGAGATCGCATTGAACTTGATCCCTTCTTTGTTGGCATTGCGAGCTCCATAGATGTACTCGACACCTCCTTCTTCGCGAATCTCCATGTCATGTAGTCGCGAGTGATCGCCGTCTACAAAACGTCGAACCAGCTTTCCTTCAGGCGAGAAGCAAAACACACCCGCATCCGCGCTAGTGTAAATGTTGCCAGTCTTGTCGATCACTACCGACCCGTGTGTCGGACCGAGAATGGACTTGCCGTTCTCATCTAAGCCCCAACCGGGAACGGTGTCGAATGTCATGATACCGCTTCCCATGCGAACAGGCTTGGGTTTGTCTTGTGCGTTGACAACGCACGTGGCGGTAATAGCGAGTAGAAATACGAGGCCTCTAAAGTTGCACAGCATGTTCAATCTCCAAGATGAGGTGCGATAGGTGGGAGTGCAAGTCACCCAAAGTGCATTTTGGAGAGGACTTGCATCTAACGGAAGGTAGCTGCCCAAGGTTGTTGCGCTAGGTTGTTGCGCGAGGTTGTTGCCCCAATGGGAAGCAGGATCGCAATCTTAGCAAGTTTTGCTGACGATTTCACGAAACCGGCGAGTTTTTTATGCGACGACAAGAAAGTTGAGTCGCCACGGTTTTAGGGAGGTTGGTCAAAGTAGAGTGGTTAAAGAACTGCAGTCGCTAGTTTTGATGTTGC
>CAUJKA010000409.1 GCA_963204965.1 Planctomycetota bacterium
GCTCAAGTCAGCGACCGAATACCGCAACTTAGGATCGCTAGAGAACTCGACGATCTTGGCGTGAGCATTGGCAACCTGCAGCTGACCGTCGATCACCAGAGTATTGTGTCCGGCGTTCGATTGGCGAAAAATGGTCCAGCGATCCGAATCCTGCGCGGCACTCCACAGGTTCATGCCTCGCAATTCGATTCCGTGGTAGCCCTCCGCGCCCAAGTCCAGCGCCCAGCGCATGCCATCTGCATCGAGTACAAATGAGCCAATGTCCATCTGACCGTGAGGTGCCGAAGGTGAACCGGCCTTGAATCCAACAAAGGTTGCATCTGGATTCCAACTGCTGCGATGAACGGCGACCGGAGTATCGCTGTCGCTCTGCCAGTTGAGCGGCATCTGGATGTTGGATTCATCGAGATTGACGGTCCGGTCGCTCATCCACAACAGCGCCAGAGGCAGCAATCGATTGTGGCCAGAACCGGCGTCTTTGGCAGTCATTGTAGCCATCGCTGACAGTTCGGCCCTCAATCGCGACTCTTCACCGAGTAGCCAATCGGGGCGATCAAACCGTTTTGAGAACCAATATAATGCGGCTTCAGCACGACGACTTGCACTGCCGTCTGCATAGTTGAAAGCCTGGCCGGATGGCCCAGTCATCAAAGACAGGTATTGTCCTGTTTGGTCAAAGCCCGACATGCCACTTAGAGCGAAATCGCTTCCGAGCACACTGTCAAGCAATTCCAAAAGGATGACGTTAAAGCTTGTTCCATACGACCAGTAACTAGGGCCTTCCGGATAGCTGCCGTTGGGTGAGAAGGCCTGCATACTGCGGGGTACATTCTGGACCGCGTTCAGCACGGTTTTTGCAGCCAGTAACGGCTCATCCTCTAGAATTGCCAACGCACCGGCTGTCATCCCACAGTGGCATACCTGCCCCCAGTTGTTCGAAGCCCGTACCCATCGATTGTGCTCTGTCTCAAATGGCAGGGAAACTCCCTTGTTCTTGATGGCATCGCGAATCGTTTGGCGAGTTTCCAAATCCAATGCGTCGAACATCCAGTCGTATCCGATGGCCATTGCCAAAGTCATTTCGGCAACATCCAGATAGTGGCTCGGATTCCAATCCTCGAATTCGGCCACGGCCAGCATCTCTCGCTTACCGCGCTCGACGAACTTTGTATCGCCTGTCAATTGATAGGCCATCGACAAATACAGCATCCGTTCCAGACAACGTCGCGACTGGCCAAGCAGTCGCCGTCCCTCTAGCTCTCGCTCGATTGGCGGAACGTCACTGAGCAGACCGGCAAAATTAGTGATCGCTTCGGCAAGCTCATCGCGAATCGAATTCGTTTGGCCTATCGACTCCCGCAACTGCTGAAACCTGGCTGCGTTAGCCATCAAACGAGGGTGCGAAGGCGAAACGCTCATCATTCGCGATTGCAATAGTTCCAACGTAACCGACTTTTGAGGAGATTTTTCCTGGGCCTCGACAGTGTGACCCCAAAAGCACAATGCCAATACAATCAATCGTTTCACGTCGGGCGTCTCCCCAAAAACGCGTCTGAGTGGGATGCAGTGTTGGCACTTCCAGCGCGCCAGGCTGACCCGAATACACCTTTGCAGCGTTGCAATCGCCTTAACCGCTTTCCCAATTTACACGGGATGATTCTTCAATTCTACACCTTGACATGCAGAATAGGAGCGGGTTACAGTGATTTGTGCCATTATGCGATTTCTAGGAGCACCCAAAATGCTAAATAGATCCATTGCGAAGCGTCGCACTTTTCTTCACACCTTAGCAATTGCGAGCACTGCGGCCATTTGCAAATCTGCGCCACTGAAGGCATTCGCGGCCAAAGGTAGAGTTGGTGCGAACGACCTTATCAACATTGGATATATCGGAGCTGGTCGTCGAGCGCTGCAACTGATGGACTTGCCTCCAGAGGCCCGCATCGTCGCGGTTGCCGATGTGCACTTGTCGCGAGCGGAAGTCGTCGCAAAGAAGTATCAGGGCGTTGCCTGCCAAGATTATCGCAAACTGCTGGATATGAAGGACGTTGACGCCGTTGTTATAGCAACCCCCGATCACTGGCATGCACTACCCAGCATTCATGCTTGCCAAGCTGGTAAGGACGTTTATTGCGAGAAGCCTTTGACGCTGACGATTCGTGAAGGTCGACAAATGGTTGATGCTGCCAGGCGGTACCAACGGATCGTACAAACAGGTAGTCAGCAACGCTCGATGGTGGCTAATCGCGTGGCCTGCCAATGGGTCCGCGAGGGGCGATTAGGAAAAGTGCTCGAAGTCATTGGAAGCAATTATCCGAGTCCTTGGTATTGCGACTTTCCTGCACAAGAAACTCCAGCAGGGCTCGATTGGGACATGTGGTGCGGGCAAACGATTCCGCGTGCATTTCACAACGATATCTTCATTTCGCGATCCAATCCAGGTTGGATATCATTTCGGCAGTACTCCGGTGGCGAGATGACAGGTTGGGGTGCTCACGGTTTAGATCAGGTGCAGTGGGCGCTTGGTATGGATGAAACCGGTCCGGTGGAAATCTGGACCGAGGGTACCAAATTTGATCCGCCAAAATACGCGATGCCTGAGCCACGCGCTCGCGGTGAGAAGCTTGGTACGTATCCCGAAGTGCTGTTTCGCTATGCCAACGGAGTGACGCTGCGTTTAGCGGATGGACCTCCGGGAGGTGCGATATTTGTATGCGAACGAGGAAGACTTACGATCGACCGAGCTTACTTCAAGTTGGATTCGCCAGAGCTCGAAAAAGAGCTTTTACGTGAGCAAGTCGACTTAACACCCGAGCCCGGCAACGAACACTTAAAAAACTGGATCGCATGCATCAAGTCACGAAATCGTCCTGTAGCGGACGTAGAGATCGGTCATCGTTCTGCCACCGTCTGCCATCTCGGCAACATTGCTCGCGAAACCGGTCGAAAACTAAAATGGGATCCGGTCGCTGAACAGTTTGTCGGCGATGTATCGGCAAACCAGTTGGTGTCGCGAGAACAACGCGCTCCGTACCAAACGGACGTAACATAATGAACCGGACCGATTCGAGCATCAACCGCAGGCAACTGATGGCAATTGCGGCCACACTGCCACTGGCCGCTCAATCTGCTAAGGCTAAAAGCACCTCCGTGAAGATCGTCGACGTGAAAGTTATTCCAGCCCACTATCCGATGACGGGCTACTTCAAGTTTTTCGCTGGTGCCAGCGGCAAAGCGGGGCGTGCCGCCGTATTTGTGAGGGTTACAGCCGATGATGGCACGGTGGGTTGGGGGCAGAGCGTGCCGATTCCGAAATGGAGTTACGAGACTCTCGAAACAGCCACGATCGTGCTGCGGGAGTATTTTGCACCCGCCGTAATCGGGATCGTTGCCACCGACATGTCGGCCTTGCAGACCGCGCTCGACAGTGCGCTGGCTGGCGGATTCTCTACCGGTATGCCCATCTCCCGGGCTGGACTAGATCTGGCGCTCCACGACTTGTGCGGAAAACTGTTGGGCAAGTCACTGGCTCAACTTTGGGGTCGCCAGCGTGGACAGTCGCTCACGCTCAGTTGGACGCTCAACCCGCAGAGCATCGAAGAGGTTGATACGTTGATCCAAGCAGGTTGGGAACGTGGCTATCGAAATTTCAACATCAAGGTTGCTCCGGACCCCGCCTTTGATATCGAGTTGGCTAGACGAGTCAAGAAGCTCGTTCCAGGTGGATTCTTGTGGGCAGACGCCAATGGCGGCTACGACGTTGATACGGCGCTGATGGTGGCACCGAAACTGGCTGATGCTGGAGTCGATGTGCTGGAAGCTCCGCTGAAACCGAACCGTATTCGCGGCTATCAAGCCCTGAAACGACAGGCGGCGCTACCCATACTCATGGACGAGGGAGTTGTCTCGCCCATCGAGCTAGATGAGTTCATTCATTTGAAGATGATCGACGGCGTCGCCATGAAGCCATCGCGTTGTGGCGGATTGGAGTCGGCTCGACGTCAGATCGAGTTGCTCGAGCAAGAGGGACTGATGTGGTTGGGTAGCGGTCTAACAGACCCCGACATTTCGTTGGCAGCAACGGTGGGATTGTACGCAGCTTTTGGGCTCGACAAACCAGCAGCGCTCAATGGCCCGCAGTTTCTGACTGCTGATGTCTTGAAACAGCCTCTGGTAATTCGCGATGGAAAAATCGAGGTACCTAGCGGGCCAGGATTGGGAATTGAAGTCGATGAAGATAAGGTACTGAAACTGTGATTGGCTACGGATCATGAAATACTTAGTTGCACTTACGATCCTTCTCAGCGCGGCGGTGTGTCGAGCAGATTCTCCTTTCAGCTGGACCCGCACTGATGGTTCACTAGCACTTGAGCATAACCAGCAGATCGTTTGGCAAT
>CAUJKA010000410.1 GCA_963204965.1 Planctomycetota bacterium
ACCAGTAAAGTCGATGTTCCACTAGCCTGGGCCACGAGCACAAGCGGCAACCAATCCGAGGATGGTTGTAGCAACTGTGATCGTAATCCACAGCTTTCGCGCAGACATGTAATCGATGTCGCGTTCGCCAAATATCTTACCCTTGGTGAGGGCAATGCCGTCGACCATCGCCAAGTTCACCCACTTCAGTCGCTCGCAAACTTCAAAGATGATTCGGGAGACGAACACGGCAGTGAACATACTGCACAAAATACCGATCGTCAGAGTGATCGCGAAACCACGAACTTGCTCTGTACCGATCCAGTAGAGAACGATCGAAGCAATCAGCGTTGTGATGTTCGCGTCAAAAATCGTCGCCGAAGCTCGATCAAAGCCATTGCGTACGGACAAACGATCAGCAGCACCCTTGGCTCGCTCTTCGCGAATACGTTCAAAAATCAGTACGTTAGCGTCAACCGCCATACCGATCGTCAAAACGATACCCGCCAAACCTGGAAGACTCAGCGGCTGACGAATGAATATCATCACTCCGAAAATCATCATCACGTTAAGAGTCAAAGCAATCGCTGCAACCACTCCCGAGAACAGGTAATAGGCCAGCATGCTGACAGCGGTGGCGACAATCGCGATGATCGCGGCCGTCTTGCCTTTGGCAATCGTAACTTCTCCCAATCCCGCTCCTATGCGAGTCTCGCTGGCAGGAATCTCTTCCAGGGCCGCGGGCAGCTTGCCTTCGCGAAGAATGTTGACTAAGAAATCAACTTCCTCACGAGTAAAGCGACCGCTGATTTCTCCACCACTGCTGATCGCATTTCTTAATTGCGGCGCAGATAGAACATTTCCGTCCATGACAATCGCCATGTGGCGGAAGAAGTTGCCAACGGGCATAATGCTGGAGGTCAATTCCAACATCTTGCCAGCACCCAGAGCGGAAAGTCGGAAGGCAACAATCGGCTCGCCCATGTTGCTTGTGGTCATTGTAGCACTGGACAAATCATCACCAAAAACTTCGGTGTATGGACGTCCTGCCAACTCCAGAGCCATCAAAACGTCAACATTGTCGATTTTCGATGTCTTGAGAAACTTTTCGACCGGAAATTCAATGGTCGTGTCCAACTGCGGGAGCGTGACTAACTGACCTGTCAAACTATTACGGATGATGTAGCCATCCACTGAAGTCTGCAAAGGTCGGATGCCTTCAACTTCTTCTTTCGCTCGTCCCACTGCATACCAACGTCCAACAACTCGGCCGGTTGCATCGCGTACATCGGCTTTCGTTCGATCTTTGTCCTCTGTCAAACCAGCTTGAGCGCGAGCCAAGCCGATAATGTCTGAGTGATCGCGAGTGTTGGCAACGACACGGAACTCGAGTTGCCCCGCGGTCGTGATGGCATTCTTAATCTGTTGTAGCTCGTACTCGTCCGTAGTCGGTACGGTAATTTCAATCTGATCTTTGCCCCGAGGACGAATCGTAAGTTCTTTCGTTCCCGATGCATCCAGACGCTGACTGAGCGACGATGCTAATGCGGTCGGGTTGAGGTCCTGGTCAGCCTTGATGATATTGTAAATCAGCGTCGTTCCGCCCTTCATGTCCGAGCTGTATCGCAGCTCGCCAAGCGTCACGAACAACGCCGCTGCGATCGTTGCAGCCAGGGCAATCCCCATTCGCCCCGACAACGCAGGTAGTCGCAGAGAATTGGTGATCAGCTTGGACAGAATGAATGGCAGTACGAAGACCGCAAATACAAATGCAATGTTGGTTGCAATTGGATAGTCTTTGAGGAATTCGGAAACTTTGTTCGTTTCCGCTGCCAACACTAATTGAAATAAGTTTTCCATCGATGGTCCTAAAGGATCAAATGTCTGGGCGCTCGAAAATTGGTTCGAGCGAGGATGATTCTTTATTTGATATGTTCAGTGGAGACTAGCCCGAACTGTTACTTCTTCTCAGGCTCGCTGTCAGTAAGCACCTTTACAATCGCATCACGATTGATCGTGATCCGCGCCCCCGAGTTTTCGTCAATGCGAACGACGACGGTAGGCTCACCCGAGTTGGCTTGTATCACAACACCATGAATGCCGCCCGATGTTACTACGCGATCATTCTTCTTCAGCGCAGCTAACTTCTGTTGCATCTTTTTCATGTCGTTCCGCTGCGGTCGAACCACCAGCAGGAAGAAAAGAATCATGCTCATCAGAATCAGGTTCAACGGATTCAGCAGTTGCTGCATCAATGGCGAAGGTTGAGCTGCAGGCGCAGGATCTTGCACTGCCAACAGGCTCATTGAATCAAATAATAGAGCTTGAAAATCGCTCGTCATGGAACATTACCCGCCATTACACGCCACCCGAATAAGGGGTGCTCATCCACAGTTTGAAGGCGAAATGATAAGTTTCCCCTAGAAAACTCACAAGTCGTATTCCACGGAACCCTTGAAAGCAGTCCAGGCCTAGTAACGGCCGAAGACCTCAAGGTCTCTCTATCCGCGCCAAAGTCTTGGGCCGATCCGGATCAACGAGATCGCCACCATAGGTAGATTGTCGTAACGATCACCATTCCAATCCCGCTCAGTACCGACATCACTAAGTGGACAATTAAGTCAGCTTTTGCCTCTTCAAAGGCTCGGGGAACGTTGGTGCGGGGAAATCGATGGACTCGCAGTCGGATTAACAGAGAAAGCCCAAGAAAAACAACGAACACCCGAACGAGGGGAAATGTCATTTCATGAAGCTTGTAGACCGTGAGCGCCGAGACGCCGAAAAAGAACCCGAAAGTAGCTAAGTCCAGCAGCCAGGCCAACTTATACTTATCACCTCGACGTTCAAAATCGCTCCAAAGGAGCTCGGGATCAGTCATCAAAAAGCGCCACAAGAAGCTCAGCCGCACGCCAAGCATTAGCACCAGAAAGCCGATCAGCATCGTTACAGTCACGATTGAGCCCGCCCCGATTTCAACGAAACATTTGACCGTGGCCTACCGCTTCGAAGGCACTCTTGTAGTGACGGATTTTCGGTTCGCCCCCCTGCTCTTCTCCACAAACAACGGTAATTACATCAAACCGAGCTGGTTGGTTGAGCAAACCATGTCGCTTGAGATAGACCAGTGCAGTCCGGGTGATTTTGTCTTGCTTGGATCGGTCAACCGCCATCGAAGGATCAGCCTCTGCATTGCTTCGCCAAGTCTTGACTTCGACAAAGACCATACACTGACCATCGACGGCAATTACATCGATTTCGCCAAGCTTTTTCCTGTGTCCCTGGGCGATAATGCGATACCCCAGCCGCTTAAGAAAGTCCACCGCCAACTGCTCTCCGCGAGCTCCTAGACGGTGCCGTCGGTCCTTCTTTTCCAGCTTCTTGGAGTCTCTGGAGTCAGATTTTGGCCGAAAAAAGGCACGCTCCATCCAAAAAACAAGGCCGCTAGATTGAATCCAGCGGCCCAGTCGTTGTATTGGATTGGACATTGCAAAGCTCGCAAATTAGCCTCGGCGCTCTTCCAGACGAGTCGCCTTACCGCTTCGGTCTCGCATGTAGTACAGCTTGGCGCGACGTACAACGCTCTTACGCTTGACGTCGATCTTGTCGATCTTGGGCGAATGCAATGGGAACTTACGCTCAACGCCTTCGCCAGCAACGATACGACGAACTACGAACATTTCTCGTGATCCGCCGCCACTTCGAGCAATAACTAGACCACTGAAGATCTGAATACGCTCTTTGCTGCCTTCCAAAATCTTGGTGTGAACGTCAACGGTATCGCCAATTTCAAACACCGGAACTTCAGCCTTCATTGTGGCTTTTTCGACCAGTTCCATTACTTTCTGACTCATCGCTACCTAACTCCCAAAAATCATCATCTGCAATACTCTCTGCCTCGTCAAAGGTAGCCAGGCATCGAGGATTCGCCAGCCAGAGAGTGATAGTTAGTTTTGTGAATCCCATATGTTTGCGGATTTTCCCTATCTTGGCTAGATCAAATTGTGCAGTTTATTGTCTGATAGTAGCAGGCAAACTCCGTGTGCCGTCCGCTGTCTTCCACTCTCGAGCTCCAACTCGCCTTGATTTACCACCCAAGTGGCGACAATGCGCGTCGACACGGTGTGCTCCAAGGAAAAAACGCCACCAACGGTCACTTTCTCTGACGGCTTTGGCCACCAATTGCAACCCTATTCAATAGTGCGAGCCCCCGCTCTAGGCCCGATGCTTAGCCTGTACTCGCCCTGCGACACTAACTACTAATCCAAGGGTTAGAATACGCTCGGCTGTTCGGCAGAGCCGCTGCCTAGAGCCGCGGCTACTCGTCTTAACTCACTCGACAAAGCAAACAACCGGCTATGGAATTTCTCGAAGTACCGCTATTTGACGACGATCTGTTCAAGCTACTGGTTCGCTTTGGAGTCAACATCTTCTTCCTGGCGCTGATCGTTATCTTCGCCATCCATCCCATGCAGCGTGAACGCGAGTTTGCTTTCACCGCAGTCATGATGAACGTGACAGTCTTCTTCATTTGCTTCTCGCTAAAGAAGCTGGACCTCGGGTTGGGAATGGCCCTGGGACTGTTCGCCATCTTTGGCGTGTTGAGGTATCGGACGGATGCGATAGGCGTCAAGGAGATGACATACCTATTCATCGTTATTGGTATAGCTGTGATCAATTCGTTATCCAACAAGAGCACCAGCTACGCCGAAGTTGCTACGATCAACTTGCTGATCCTCTTTTCCGCCATCCTCAAAGAACGCATGACTGGCAATCGAAGTGGAGCGAGTGGTACTAACGGAAATGGAAACGGTTCGAACGGAAACAAGAACGGCAAATCTGAGAATAAGAAAGACGAAGCGAAACCCGAGAAGCAGCCCAAGTACACCGTAGATTACGACAACCTGGAGCTATTGGGCGCTCAACATCGCGAAACTCTTATCGCGGACCTTCGCCAACGCACAGGCATCGATATCCTGCGAGTCCAAATCGATCACATCGACCTACCAAAAAAGAAAGCGACGCTTATCGTTTGGGCCAATGAGTAGCATCAACATAGATGACGTAAGCCTGCTGTAAGCTACTGATGCAAACAGGGCAGTTTCTAGCGGCCGTTGCAAACTAGTTCTCGATCTGCCGAATCGCTAGAATCGCCAGTCGTAATTGATTCTTTTCTCTAAGCAGTTCTCCCAGTTCTGAACTTTGAGGAACCGTTGCGATTGCATCCTCTAACTCTTTACCCGCCTCAACCAGCAGCGAGAGATCGGTCAGTAGAATGCGAATGACTTCGGGCTTGTACTGTTGGACCGCCATCCTGAAGTGATCTCTCGAAGGACGGCATCCAGCGACCAGCAGACGCTGAACCAGTTCAGGCGAATCCATGGCTCTATCGAAAAGAGCCTTCTCTTCGTTGGATCTCAAGACTCTCTTGCCTGAGTCATTTTCCTGCCCAATCATGGACATATACCAATCGAATAGTTGCAGGTCCTTCGATGCAAAGACGCTATCGAGTAGATTAGGCAGTTCATGTAAACCAATGGGAAGATCAGCACTCGTTTTGATCTTCTTCAACGAATCGACTCCTTCAGGCAGGACTTCGGTCATGAGTTGCTGGAACGTCTCATCATGCGCTCGATAATACTTGGGAAGAACCGCCAAGATGGATTTTCGAATCCTATTGTCCAGCGACGGAGGACAGTTCTTTAGAAGTTGCAGAAGTGATTCTCCGAAGAGTGAGCCAGACGGATCCATTCGCGATAGCAACTGGAAGAGCGGAACATTCGAGGTCCGAACTGCGAATTGCAAGGGTGTTAGGTTCCAGTCAACGCCACGCCCCCAGTAGTACTTTTGTTTAGCGACGGACAGAGCCTCCTTTCCCAACTCTTCGATCAGCGAAGGAAGGCGTTCGGTGTCTTCGTTGCATGCGCAGAAGAAGCGATACTTGGCGTCTTGTATCCACGAAGGATCGAGCTTCGCGCCGCGTTTTTCAAGCGACCTTACTGCAAAGTACTTCCTATTCTGGAATAGCCACTGCGCCACAGGAATTCCGTTCTCTGGCAAAACGGCACTCATCACCTGAGGGAACTTATCAAAGATCTCATCGAATTGACTTGCTGAATATCCTTGTTCAGCAAGGTACTCCAGTCGATGAAGTGCGCCGGTTTCCGTGGAACTGGTTTTGGTGCGAGCCGTGCCCCTAGAATCCAGCTTAACGTACTCCTTGATTCGATCTTGTTCAAACTGACTGAATGAATTGACGTCAATGTCATACTTAGAAAGGATCTCGTGCACTGCTCGACTGCTGCCATTTCGCACGACCGCCGAAAGTATCTCGTTTCGCTGTTGAATCCCACAGTACTCGAGCAACCATATCCACTGCTCAGCATCTGCTCTTATCGCCAGCCTAGTAAGAACATTGGCGACATTCGCTCGTTGAGGTTCGGGAATAGCCTGTATCTGTTCTCGATAGCCGCGAAGATCCTCGTGAATTGTGGTCATACCCCCTGGGTAGTGTTCTAGGCCAGTAGTATTCGCACAGTCAGCAATGAGAAGCGCAAGGACATGCTGCTCGTAGGGTTCTTGACTGACAAGTCCGATCACCTGACTCACATCCAGTTTAAATCCTTTGCTTCCTATTTGTTTAGCTACTTCGACCGAACATCCCTTCTTGATCGCTTCGCTCAAGATGTTAGCTGGTGTATACGGGTCCTCTAGTATCAAACTATCCACAACGGCAACCAAGCTATTCCAACATTGCTTCGTGACCAGTTGACTAGTTAATTGCCAGTGGAGAACCTTGTTTTTCGGATTGTCTTGCACTAGCCTTCGGGCACCGTCGACATCGTCTATCGACGCGATTCGCTCTGCTTCAGCGAAGAGCGCAAGGAGCGCAATGCTCTCTAGGCGAGCCTGCTCTTCTTCGTCTACGCCCGAGAACAATTGGCCGATACCTGACATAATTCTTGAGGTTGAATACCACGCAGCTCCCAAAATCAAGACTGCCGCGCAAGCCGCTGCTGCAACCTTCAGAGGCGACCAATGACTAGGGGAGTTACTGCTCATGAAATCTAAATCACTCGACAAACACGATGCCACGATATGAAACGCAGGCTAAACACTTGTGAACTGGATAGGCATGCAGTTCGACAAAAGCAGGTGGTGGGCCAGGCAATTCTACGCGTTCAATCGACTTATCATCCACCTTCATGCGCCAAAGGTAACCATCCAAAGCCGAAAAGAAGAACTGACGGTGCCCATGCGAATACGTAGCATGAATCGCTGCAAATGGGAGCTCCGTTTCGGTCACTGGACGAGTAAGATCGTTTGTGGAGTAGACGATCAACTTGCTGTTCATGGATTGGGGCTTGGAGTTACCGTGAAGAAATGGTCGCCAAAGAACTAGAGCCATCCGTCCGTCAGGACTGGCCGACACCTGAAACATCCTCTTTGGCTCATCTTGATCGTATAGATTACGTAACTGACCAAGTAACTTTACACTATCTTCTTCGAGCTTGTAAAAACGAACTACATCGCGGCTAGTCACCCAAAAAGTTCTACCGTTTGCGGCTACACCCAACCGGTCGATATCTTCGATTTTGCTACCAAGATTTAATGGAAGCTCATTTGATTCCCCTGCCCGAATCAAACTGACTTTGTTTTGATTGTCTAGCTTCAGTATCCCAGCAACCGCGGTCGAACTAACGGCTTGCTTCGCTGATCCGGGCTGCAAATCGCTACCTCGAAAGTCTTCGCTGGCAAACCAATGAGAGAGATTTGTCGAGACGATGTGTTCTTTGGTGATATGATTGTTGGTAAAGGGAATTCCAATGACATCACACTGGTCCATATTTGGATAGCTCAAGGAAAGTAGTTTATGCGTGGTGCCCACGAACAGCCGCTTGCCATCGGTCGACCAACGAATCTGATCAGGAAACCGCTCCTGCATTTGAATATTTGGGAAAACCTGTATTTTGCAGGGCAGAACTCGAACACTGTAGCCATCAACTTTGAGTGGCTCGGTAGTCATCGCACTTGAAAAACTGGAGACAGCCAATCGCGACACCAATGGCTTGCGAGTCGGCTCAACCAGCGGCTTGATTATCGAAGCTGCATCTACCTCAGGTTCACCCTTGATGTATTCTCGCAGCGGCTCTACCGCTTTACCTTTGGAAAGAACCAAGGGCCTCGAATAGACTCGCTTATCAAATTCGTCGATGATCTCAACCTGCACAAGCCAATTGGCTTTTTCCATTCCCGATAGTGTAAAGACGCACTGCGCTCGGGTCTGGTCTAGTTTATCCGCGTCAAAAAATTTGCTGCTCTCCAAGGCTGGCCAACTCACGCCCTGATCCAACTTCGCCTTCTCCGCACTGGCAGGTTGAACTAGGTGAAACTTGACGCTTTTAACCTTCCTTCCCGGCAAGCAAAACCGAGCCTGCAGACTAAATCCATCACTGCCGGGGACGGGCATCGATAAAGTCGTTCCCACAATCCCTTCCATCAATTCTCTCACGGATGACAAAGGTCGAGCGACCGATAGCCTCGCATTCTTGACACCTCCTATTGCAACTCCAACCACCTGAAGCTGTTGATTCAAAAGCGGCGAGCCAGCCAGACCTACAGCGATGTTACTATCGATTTGAATTAGATCCAATCGATTGTTCTTGCGTAGTGCCGTAATCGACGTGGGGGATACCGATACCTTGGGCATCTCGTTATCCGGATAACCCGCGAACCACAACTGATCTGTAACTTGAAGTTCAAACGACTTGGCCATCGTCAACATCGGTGGCAGTTCATCCGAAACTACCTCAACCAGCGCCAAACCAAGATCAGCATCAGAACCTAGGATCTTCCCGGTCAATTCAACTTTCATGCCACCCCGACTGACAATTACGTTTACGCGATCCGTGCTTACGAAGTTATGTCGTGCGGTCGCAGTTACAAAAATCCCAGTCCGATCCTTCTTTTCTACCAGCAACCCCGTCGTCATACTGTTTGAGGACTCAATGGTAACGACGGCATTTTGTAGTTGTTCGAGTTGTTCGTCTGTAAGATTCTGAGCGGCGTGAATATCACTTGAGGAGCAGAAAAGCATGGACAGCATCGCCCAGCAACTCGTAAGTATTGTCCGCAACATCATGAGCCTCCAAGCTGACTGTTGATGGAAGCGAGCTGACTCTCCGTTAGCATATGCTCCAAGCCTGCAACCTTAAACATCTCAACGATCGGTGTATCGCGTTTCTCAAGGGCAGTTAGAAGGGTTTCTCGCAAAAGTCCTGCATTTTGCTTTCTCCAATTCAAGTCCATCATAACTAGCTTCGCTATTTCCAGCTTTCGGAGCTCGATTACTTTCTTGAAGGTATTCGCTGTGACCGGTACTCCTTCCCAGATGAGAGTTCTGAAGACTTCCGGTCTATCAACACAATCGATTAGCAATTGCGAAAGCCTTTCCACGGTAGTTGAGGCAAAATTCTGTTTCGCAGCTTCAATTGGTCTCCTGGACCGATCTACGCTGGAAGGAGGGTGGTCGGCCCGCAGTAGGTCTTCCAACGAAACTACCTTGCGTTGCTTGGACTCAACGCGAGCACATCGCCAGAGGCTCTCGAAAACCAGATCGGTTGTAACGATTCTCTTTTCACTACAGACATAACTTAGAACCTCTGGCAGGCTCTTTTTCAGCGACCGACTTGCGGAAGAGTTGGGCGGAATCGATCGAAGAAAATCGACCGCTCGATCGCGACCCAAAAAATCCAATAGAAGTGCAGTCGGCAGTTCACTAGTCTCCGCTGCCGCGTGCAGCATGTCAAAACGCCCTGCAACAAAGAACTTCTCCATCGCCTGATTCCTAAGCCCTTTGGTCACCGTGGAGTCATCGAGAATTCTGCCGACGCGCACCACGTACTCCGCTCCAAATCGATCAGCGGCGCGAATGAGCGGGTTATAACTTGCGTCGGTGAATGAGACATTCGAAGGCAGGGAATTGGACTCATTCAATTCGATGTTCGCGACCAACGCAGTGGCAGAGTTCGAATAGTTCCGCATCTTCGATTGACTAACTGCCCCATGATCTACCATCCATTGAACAAGATCAAATCGCTGCCGGCTTAGGGCAGCATTCAAGGGAGTTTGATTTACGTAGTGCGTAACCAGTGGTTTGTTTGCCAGTTCGCGTATCTTGTCTTTCCAGGGCTCGAGCTTTGAAAAGTCTTCTCGCTGCCCCATGGCCGCGTGGAATGCATCACTCCATCGAGTCGGCTCTGCAAGATTCATCCGCTCGAACTGTTCGGGCCATTCCGACTTGATCCTGTCTAATTGCTGCTGATCGAGCTCTAGCTTATCATCCAAGAAGTCCTCAAAGAACCCAGTGAATAGTTGCGATGGACTACCGATTCGAATGTAAATCAACTTTTTTGCTAACGAGACTTTCGCATCGTGATCTAGAGTCGTGAAAATTGAGAGCGGAATCGCAGTCACGTTGATACTGCGACTATTGATCATCGAATCTACGACTCGAGCCAGCGCGCGACAGGGCTGCTCTTGGGGTTGCTTTGCAAAGTGATCAACCCAACCTTGGGTATACTCCGTTCGCATTTGGAGATTCCTTTTCCAGAGTGCTTCCCAGTCTTTATCCGAAAGATTTTTTTCAAAGGCAGGAAGAATTGCCATGAACTCCGTTATGTTGATACTCGGAGCACAGTCGAACTTTTCCAGGAAGAGTCTTGTATCACAGCGCTCTCCCTTCTCCCACAAAAATGCGGCGACATCCCATTTGCCACGCTTCAAAGCTTGAGCCAAGTAGGGCGAATCGCCTTGCGTGTACCTTGCACTTGGCAGGAACTCGCAGATGATCCTCAATGCAGCTAGATCCTCCTGAGCCGCACCGCGAATGCGAGCGATCGCTTGTGGCTCATCCTTGATCGGCCCAGCTAAAAGTCTTGCCAGCTTTTCATAGTCTTTCATTCGAATCGATTGCTTAATTAGCTCCTCCTGCACCACAGCGTTTCGATCGAGCGTCCCGGCTCCCGATTGGTCCTTCGATTGCCCCTTCGATTGACTAGACTCAGTTGCACTTGGACCAGAACAAGATGCCGACAGCGTAATAGCGAAGGCCGCAACCAAACATCCGATTCGATTCTTGAACTTGTCACATTTCCGATCGCAGATCATTTATTCCACCCAGTAGATCCCTTGATTGGTCAACGCAGCGGTCACAGGTTCGGTTGGATGCGAGGCCAAAGCGATGATCTGTTGGATTCCGTTCGGTAAACGGAATTCCCGCAGCTCACGAACTTTCGCGTCATAACTATAAAGTCGATTGCTGGTATCGGAGAGAATGATAGGCCCTTGCTTTACCGGAATGGCAATCTTAGAGACTGGCGAGGTAGTTCGAAACTGGAGGCTTGGCGACTTGAGATCCGTCGCCTTGTACAGTCCGATCTGGGAACAATTCTCTTGCGGACGAATCTCGTTAACCGCGAAGATCGTGCCGCTTGGGTTCGAACAATAGCTTAAATGGGTATCCGAACCAATTCCCTTCAGCTCTGCGGATTGAACCACTTGCAATCGGTCTTCGCGAATCGTTAGTAGTAGCAGCTTTCTGTCGCCACCCAAGATATCCGGACCTGTTCCCAGCAGCTTGAGTTCCCCGAGGTCGAGCGAATCATCGCAGTCGATACTTCGGATGCTATCGTTTACGAAGTCAATTATACGTAGCGGCGACTGCTTGGACGAAGATTGAATCATGAGCTTTTGTTCTTGCGTAGCACCGACAATCCTCTCCTCTTTCTCCAGTTCAAGTGGCAACGATTTCAACAACTTGTTGTTGCTCAAGTCAATTTGCCCGATCTGGCCGCGAGAGTATATGTAGAGCAAGCTATCGCAGACCGCCCACTGATTGGGTCTTCTCAACAATTCTTGAGTCGCAAAGGATCGTCCGGAGGGATACTGAATGGTGCTCAACTGCCCCGCTTGGCTGAGCCAACCCGTTCGCTGACCTTGATCTAACCAGAAGATGTTCTCGCAGACTTTTTCGATAGGGTACTGCAGCTTACGAATGCTCCGATCACCGATTTGGATGGGAAGAGTCATTGAATCTCCGCTCGAAATTAGCTTGACCTTACCGACGGTAAAACTAGGATCGCTGTTCTCATCCTTGGGATATCTTAGTATGCCATCCCACTCGGGTGTACTTGTTAGCGGTTGGCCATAAACTGGCCACGGGAGCATTTCTCGTTCCTTGCTATTCGATGACATCGGCGTACCCTCTTTGGTAAGTGGAGCCACCAAGTGTGGTTGCGAAATAGAGGTGCGACCATCCGCGCGAATATACTCGAACTGAGCGATCAGCGGCTCTTCACTACCGAGCATATCTCTGGATGGTTCAACTCTACAATTGAAAAACGCACCGTTGCGATCGACTTCCCATTGAGATTTGGATGGTAGCAGCGGCCAGCTCTTTTCTTTGGCTAGTGCATTTGGATCAAGACCCTTGGCAGCAGTATCTACCAAGTGGAGTTTGATAGAGCTCAGATTGCCAAAAGGATCAAACACCAAGCCTCGTAGTTGAAAGCGTTTGTCATCCTCGGGGGACAGATTGATGCCGATTGTGACAGGCATTCCATTCAACCGATCAAGGAGCTTGCTGATTGGACTGGCAAAGCCAATGCTCGTTCCATCGAACTTAGCGGTAACAATGCCTGCCACCTTCCCTTCTAAATCGATGACAGGCCCACCGCTATTGCCGGGGTTGACGCTGATATCTAACTGCAACATCTCAACAGAAGCGATTTTAGATGGGAGTAACGCAGAGATCGCACCGGTGGATACTGAGGGCGATGGGTTCCGGCGACTGAGAGCTAGACTCTCACCAAACGGGAAGCCGACGATGAACACCTTGTCAGTTACATTGCAGTTCTTGGCGAGCTGCAGATCGAGAGGCTTTGGAAGATTGCCGTACTCAACTACTAACAACGCAATGTCGTCGAGAGGGTCGATAGCTACCAAGTTTCCTTTGGCAGCTTCTTCAGAATCAGAACCACTATTGAAAACAACTTCAATATTCGAATGAACTACGTTTTGGCCGGATACGACGTGAGCATTGGTTGCAATTAGACCTACAGAATCCCAGCGCCGGATTAGAAATCCTGAACCCTGTCCATCCTTGGTCTTGATGAAGACGGTGGCCTCAATTGCTTTATCGATCTCGCGTTGTGCCAGAACTTGGGTCGCAAAAACAACGCAAAGTAGAAAGATAGATCTGATGATGGCAAGGAATCGTATCATTCGAATACCTAGGATGATACTTCAGAGAATTGGAGATAAGTTGGAGATGCTCGTCGGGTTCAGCTAGAGCGAACATTGCAATTTCAATATTTCGCTCAGTGCTACCTACTCGCAGGGGCATTGTAACGCAGAGGAGTCCGAACTTCACCATCAGTGAGGGGACCGCAGAGGGATATTGCAAAAACCAGCTTTCTGGCATTCCTGCGGATACTTTCTCAGCCGCCAGGAGCTCTGTTGCGACAATTGAAATCTCCTCCCTTCCACGCCCTGTTCTGCGGCTTGGCGTTGTTGCTCGCGAATCAACCGGCGCACTCTGGCGAACCGCAATCCCAGCGGGTCGTGCAAGCGTTTTTCGCCTCGGAACAAGGGAGCGCCCTCTCCATTCGGTCCATTTGGGGTCCATTTGGGGTCACAGCATCACCGTTGGATTACAGCCATTTTGTCAACATTTAGGGGTTCCCGGATACGCCGGGGACACAGCATTCCCTTAGCCGCAGAATGTCCTGGGACTTCGTTGGGACAAGCATTTCCTTATCCGAAGACTATTTTGCCAAAATTCGGAAAATGCGCGTAAGGATTTTCGATCTCATACGACTAATCTCCTGTCGAAAATTTCGGCTTATGAGTTGAGCGCCGATGGGCGTAGAGCTGGGGCAAACTGGCAAATTGGGGAAGGAGGTCGAGCATGTGTCGACTGTCGCGTTATGAACTTTTCAAATCCGATGAAATGGCAATCGTTCATGTGATGAATCGTACGGTTCGAAGGTGCTTCCTGATGGGTCAAGACTCCATTACTGGTAAAAACTACGACTATCGAAAGGATTGGATCGAACAGCGGATGGAGCATCTGGCCAAGTACTTTGGGATCGATGTCCTCAGTTACTCGATCCTCTCTAACCAC
>CAUJKA010000411.1 GCA_963204965.1 Planctomycetota bacterium
GTTTTTGTTAGTTGGACTAACGGCACTTTGCGCCGACACGGCAAATGCTCAGATTCCTTCACGCGCGCAAGTACCTCTGGCAGTGAGTGGAGATCCTTTTGGAGTCTTAACGGTCGAGGTCCCGCTTCCGCGTGGATGGGATGGACACACTCCGCGAGTAATCATCAGCGATGCAGAGGAGCGGTTGTTTTATCCGGTAGTGACTACTCAGACTATCGAAGTCCGCGAGTCCGGCGAAGTGGCCAGTGGAGGCAAGATTGGTCGACCGGGTGGCATTATCGATCGCGTTCGCGGTGCAATTCAGTCCGCCGGTGAGACCAAGAAGCAGGTTCCAGTCTCAATTCGAGTCACCGCGCTGTTTCGTGGAACTGCAGATCTTCAAGTTCGACTGCAGGGCGATGTTAACCAACAGATTGTCTTTGCTGTTGATAAGGTTCGAGACGTTCCACATGCCAAATTGCTCAGACTTTGGTGGAACGAGTACACATCTCACGCGACTGAATCTTTGGCCGGCGATGATGTTCCGAAACTGGTGCATTACTATTTGACCAGCATGCTCTCACGACGGTTGAACTTGCCTGCTGTTGATCTCGACCCTCCTAAAGAAGACAAACCTAAAGAGAAGAATCAGCCTTTAGAAACTCTGGCATTGCTTGCGGCCATCGAGCCGTTGCGAGAGGAGATACTCGAGCAGGTTATAAGACAGCCAGCGAAGATTGATGGCGAGCTTGCCGTTCCAGCAGATCCGACTTGGCAAACGCTAAAGATGCCAGAGCTCAAGGGAGAGGTAGTCGTCGAAGAGATCGCCACTCGCATTCCTCCCGAGTGCTTCTATCTGCGCTTCGGGACGTTCAATAACTACGTCTGGTTCCAAGAGTTGTCGGAGAGATTCGGCGGCGATTTAACGCAAGCCTTTTTCCTACGCGGCTTCAACTACGAATCTACCAAACGCATTGAGCGAATGTTGGCTGCCAAGCTAACTACTGTAGCCAAGATGTTCGGCGATAAGCTGGTCGGAGATATGGCGCTGTTCGGTTGTGATCTCTACATGAATGAAGGGGCCAGTCTGGGAGCTGTGTTTCACACGACTAGCCCAGCGATACTTCGATCCGCGATTGATTCGGATCGGCGAGCCGTTCTGGCTAAGAATGCGGACGCAACACTTCGCGATGTGACGATCGAAGGCGCACAGGTTTCGTTGCTAACCACGCCCGACAATCGAATTCGATCCTTCATGATGGTGGATGGAAACTATGTTGTGGTGACCAGTAGTGAGTATCTTGTCAAACGCTATCTACAAGTCACGCGCGGCGAGCCTTCGTTAGCAGCAACAGATGGCTTTAAATGGGCAAGAAGCTGGATGGTTGAGAGCAACAACTACAGCGTCTTCGCCTATCTTTCGCCTGACTTTTTCCACCAACTGGTGAGCCCGAAGTATCAGATTGAATTGCGTCGACGGCTGGAAGCGGTGGCTCATCTTGAGCTTGCGGAGATCGCATCGCTGGCGGCAAAGGCTGAAGGAGTTGCGGATTCTGATTCGATCGAAAGCATGAAGAGTGCTGGACTACTACCCGCTTGGTTCGACTATCGAGCCGATGGTTCCAAAGTACTACGCAGTGGTGATCGATGGATTGACGCATCGCGCGGAGCTCGGGGAGCCTTTTTGCCGATCGCCGACATTCAGCTTCAGTCCGTTTCATCGCAGGAGGCCGAAGAGTATGCTCGCGTAGCCAAGTTCTATCAACAACATTGGAAGAGAATGGATCCAATTCTGTTTGGCATTCGTCGTTATCAAGGCGATACACCTGGAATTGAAAATGTCCTTTTCGAAGGTCATATCGCTCCCTTCGAGCCGAACAAGTATGGATGGATTGCCAAGCAACTGGCCGAGCCGAGTTCGGTAGAGATTAAACAACCCGCTGACGATGCTGCATCGCTTCAATTGCATGTTCGTGGCGAACGCCCTGGTGAGTCGTACTATCTTTTCGCAGGCGTTAAGGACATGATGCCGCCAGAACCTGAAGACGTACAGGGTTTGTTGAAGATTGTCCGTTTGCTGAAGTCGATGCCCGCGTATGTCGGAGCTTGGCCCAAGCCCAGCTTGATAGAGCATTTGCCGTTTGGTCTCGGAGCAGTTATGGCTCGACCTGACGCAGCTGGATTCTCAAAGATGCTTGGTGGCTTGTGGCGCTGGCAAGATGCGCAGTGGAGTTTACTTTCGTTTGATCGATCTATACTCGATCGAGCGATACCGCATTTGGGAACAATTCAATCGACCGATCAAGCTCAAGTGCGCTTTCACGTGGACAACTTGCAGAATACTCAACTAGAACGATGGGTCAACAACTTCTGGTGGGAACGTGGATGGCGAGCCAGCCAAGGGAATGCACTGATGCTCGATACGATGCACCAGCAATTGCGTGTATCCAACGATCAATGCTTGGATGTTGCATCGCGGTTGATGGATGTCAAGCTGCAGTGCCCGCTGGGAGGCAGTTACCTGACCAGCGATAACAAATCGTCACAGGAGTTTGCGCTTTGGCAAAGCACCGCATGGAAAACGGGAGGTACTAGCCCGCGCGGCAAGTCGACGCCACCTGACGAGTACAAAGCACCATGGATTCAGTGGTTTCGCGGCGCTAAGATTGAAGCTGTTCAACAGTCCTCCAGCTTGTCAATCGTCGGATTGATGCAGTTAGAATTGCCTCCGGTTCCTAAATCGGCAGGCAGCGACGACGAACCGTCCTTTTTGCCGAAGTTGAATTTCGACGTCTTTTCGCTTCCTCTCAAGATGTTCGGAAGTTCAAGCGATTCATCAGCATCCAAGGGCGACGCGGAAAAGACGCAGCCAAATGTTCGAAAAAAGTTTTGAGGGTAGTTCGACTGGTTTAGTGTGTTCGTAGGAATTCTCGTGGAGCAGGAATTTGTGCGAACTCTTACTCAACTACGCATCCAACTTCTCAGCGCAGCGATGTCTTTCTTGTGAGCATCGATGGCCGAAGGGATCTCGTCTTTCTTGAAGACGCGGTACCCCAACCACTCCATGTGAATACACAGGGGCATACTTTCTAAACCTGTTCGAATCTGATCAAAAATGCCTTTGTTAACAAATCCAGTATCCAGCGGCACGTCTTTGTATTGGTCGCCGCGAGGTCCGGTCCATGTGCCATCCTTAAGATAGATAGACCTGATATGAGGCTTGCAGGCAGCCAAAGCGGTGTGCCAAGATGATCCACTGTCCTTGATTAAATGCCGTGTATCAAACGCGAGCCCTAGGGCTTTCGGATCAATACCCTCGAGCAGCAGAGCAGCATCCCATCCCAACGCTCCGAGATACCCTTGTTGCTTGCTGCTGCCGGAATGATTCTGATACAGACCCTGAATACCGATCTCGGCGTTTAAGGCCGCAAGTTCTCGAGCTTGTGCAGCATAGTTACGAACCTGTGGCAATAGAGGTTGGTCTAACTTGAGCTGATAGTGTGCCATGCGATAGTGAGTGATGCCGGACGCCTTTAATACCTTCAGCACGCTCTCCGCTTGAGGATCATCTGCGCGGGAGATGCTGGTGGCGGCGATGATGATTCGCTTACCACGAGCGTTCAAGGCTTCCGACATTTTGGGCACTTCGTCAGCCGCTACTGCTGGTTCAATGTGGCCGCCTTTACGAATAGTCGCTTCAAGACCGTCTGCGCCGGTCTGCGCGACAGCATCCGCTAGCTCTTGGTAGTTGAGTCCCTCAAAGACCTTTTCAAAGATCGCGATCGGCCACGCGGGATGCTTCTCTTGAGCGGCCATTGCAGCATTGGCGGCGATAGCAGAATACATCGCAGTACCTGCCGACGCACAGAACATTCGCCGATCCAGCAAGTTCTTCATTTCAGTAACTCCTCTATTCGTATACTCACTCGCGCGGGCAATTTGCGGACGCTTATTCTAATCGCCAGGACGGCCGAAGTCCCACTACGCCAGTATCGATCCTCCGGCGGCATCTTCCCAAGCATGCATCAGCTTGTGAAACATGCGGAAGCCGTCTTGTACAGCGGCGAGTCTTTCGTTGTCGATTTGTTGCACAGGGCAGAGACACCAAGGAGTCGAAGCCAAGAAGA
>CAUJKA010000412.1 GCA_963204965.1 Planctomycetota bacterium
GACATTCATTGGACGCTAAACTGATGATTCAATCGTCGGTTGCTTCGGTCACGTCAAGCCGCAGCCCCAAGAAAACCGACGAACAAAAAAATGCACCGAAGTTGCGAAAATGGTCGCTTGCCAAAGTTAGCCCGATCCCTCGCAATTCGGTGATTTTAACCGTTATGTCAAAAGCATCAAGAAACAAACTCGATGAAGTCGTTCGTTTTGATTCCGGGCGTCGGAATAGGCACCATACGCTTTGGGCTTAACCCGGCCGAAGTACAGCAAGCGATGAGCGAGGAAATGGTTCACGAACGATGGATGGGCGGTAACCTGAATGATGCCTTGTTTTTTCACGGACTACGTTTCCATTTTGATCGTCACAACGGTAATGGCCCATTGGAGGATGGAAGTCTAAACGAGATCTATGTTTGCGGACGTGACGAAGCTTCGCTGTATGAAAAACCACTAATGCAATGGGATCGACATTCCGTCGTGCATACTTTCAAAACAATGTCCTACCGTGTATCAACGCTTCAAAACGGTGACGTCATAGTCGAGGACCCATACATCGAAATTAGCTTCGATGATACCGGACATATCTCATGGTTTGTTATGGTCGCAAATCAAACTTGGCGGCGACTGCGTGATCGCCAACGTTCTGCCACCGCGTCCATTTGCAGACCAATGCTGAATCCATACTCGACTGAAGATCGATCTGCAATATCGGAACGCGTACCCCATAAGTTCGCACTGAGGTTACGCTCTCAGCATCTCGCAAGCTTCACACTTGTCGGCTTTGTCGCTGGGCTCTTGAGCGGATACTTGTGGTACATAAGTCCGAATGCCAATCACTACCCTGGGCCGACGTTTGGTGTCGGGCTATTCGCGGCGACTCTTGTCTGTTCACGCTTCAGACGTTTTTCGCTGGCGAGCGGACTACTCATCGCATCCGTGGCGGGCTTTTACCTAGCGATCGCCGCGTTCATGGAAACGGGGCTTTCACCCTTTTGGGATCGCCTCACAACAGTGTTACTTGGAGTCACACCGATCGGATTTGCCTTCAGCTTTTCGATACCGAAGGAAAGACGATTGTCTTTCTTGGGCCTTGTCGGCCTTGCGTCGGTATTGGGAGGGTACTTTTTTTGCTACATCACGTCCTTGCGAGGTCGCGAAGATATTCTTCATCAATTTGATCTCCTTGATCCGCGACGGTTGCTTGTCTTCGAAACTTTGCGTTTTGGGGTGTGGCAAGGCCTTGTAGCGGGGGTGCTAGGTGCTTACTTTCCTAGAGACGTGCCAAATGCACCGTGAGGCAGAACATATTAAAGATTAGATGATGCGTCGCTTGGATAGAGACACCGCGGCGATGAGGAGCGTGGTGGAGGCGTGGGAGTTGGCAGTGGAGTGGTCAGCCAACATCTAATCCTACGTTCGAGAAGGCCGCGGCTGCCAAAGCGGAAGTGGGCCGCAAGGATCAGTGAGTCTGGCTCTGTGGCTCTGGCTCTTTAAGCGCAGCGCCGCCCTCGGAAAGTGAAATGATGGAGCCGGTCAGCCCTGAAAACAATCAAGCATCTTTCAATCGATTCTCATGCGGTAATGTAACTCGTTATCGCAATGGACCATGCAACGAAAAATCCAGTGTAGGGCGACAGCATAGGCCCTCACAGCCAAAACCCTCGATCCGAATACCCTGGGTTACGCTTGGCTCGCGGGACTCGCCGCGCTCAAACAGGGCTAAGGTTGTTCGCCACTTCGTGGATGAGCTGTTAGGCTTGGAAGCTGAGTGTGTAGGGCAAGACTGTCGACTTCGAACTTTCCCTCGAGTGATACTTGCCGCTTCATTTGTTTGGCTGGTCGCCATGCAGTACATAAACGCAGAAATCAATTTTGTGGCCTTTGTAATTTTTTGTGGCCAGCTATATTCGGAGAATCTGTGTGATTTCTGAGCGAGTTTGTGTCGCCCTCCGGGCTTTGGTCACTCGCTTTATTGATACCGGTGGCTGACGCTCACCGGCATAGATTTGTCGCCCTCCGGGCTGAAACGAACAGCCACACTCACGGAGATGATTTTTGGTTGCCTGTTCTCGGTTCATGGCCCAGATGCTCGCTGAGTTTACGAAGTGCAAGACAATCGGTTCAACCGGGGCGTAATCGCAAACAGAGGAGTAGACCTTGAGCAGCTTGATCGTCAATTTGATGAATGAGTTGCACGACTCATTGAGCCGCGACGATCATTCGAGTATTTGGGACCATGTCGGCAAACGAGAACTCGACGAATCGATAGCTATCGTTGCTGACTACTACATCCAATATGAAGCTGAGCGAGCCATTATTCGGGAAGAGCTCCGTGAGTTCGAATCGCTCTGGAGTCTGGTTCTCTTTGTCCGACGCGCTGGTTTACTTATCAAACTAGATGCAGGCTCACGCGTTGATTGGTTTCATCGAGGACTGGCGGTTGCATCAATGATTGATGCGAATTGTGACTTTCGTGATCTGATTGTTTCACTCGTCGTCTTACGCGCATTTGCGATTGATGCAGGACTGGACACTGACCAAATGTTTGATCAGGCAATCTTATGGTCGACAGACCGCATGATCGGTATACTCACTAACGCGAGGAATCATGCTCGCGAGAATATCGACCAGACCATGGCTACATTCGGTCCGCTGCCATGGACGCTAGCCCAAAGCGACAACAATCCGATGGACGGAAGCGGGGGAGCGGCCGCTTCCTGATCTAGAATTCGATAGGTAGAGGAAATTTCTGCATCGAGAACTACTGAACTGGATCAACTCGCACGTTAAAATTCTTTCCGTGACATCCAAACCGTCGGCATCGGTTATCGCCTGGGTTAAGCATCAAAGTCAAGAAGCCGCCAATGTACGCTCATTTCATGGCTGATCTCGTTCGCTTCATGGTCGATTCGGGCATTGCAACGGTTGAAACTGTTCGCGGATGTACGCCCGCCGAAATCATACAGCTCGAACGGCAGCTATCAGTTCGTCTGCCTTTAGCTCTCGCTGAATACTTGATTGGAATGGGACACGCGTGCGGACACCTCACAGATAACGATGCGTTCGGTATTGAATCACTCAATGATGCTCGCGAAGTTGCACTTGAAATTACAAGCGAAGCGAATTCTCCCTGGCGGCTGCCAAGTAACGCGATTCCGTTTCTACACCATCAGGGCTACGAATTTCTGTTCGTCTATGCCAGCGACGATGATGATCCGCCCGTATGGCTTTACGTAGAGACAGAAAAAGAACCAAAACAAATTTCATTGTCTTTTACCGCTTGGTTACGCGAATCCGCAATCGCCGCGATCGAAGGTAAGCCATGGAACGATGAAGTATGCCGTGAAATCAGTCTGCATCGCGACAATTGGATTGAGCGCAAGAAAAAACTCGAAGAATACGATACCGCTGCTAGTAAGCTTCGACACTCCTTAATCGCTCGATTGATCCTGCGCGATCGTGAACGTGGTCGTATTACTGGACCAATTGAATTACAAGAGATGTGGTATCTCGAGTTTCCCAAAACGGAACTGTATGGCAAACTTGTTTCGGAACGGAAACGTATCCCCTGGGGTTGGATCAATCCACGAGATGCATAGTGTTTTGAGGATTCGATGTGGCGTCGCTTGCCTTTTTACGACTAGCTGGACACAGCCAATGCACGAAAAGTCGCCTCCGGCTTGCCGTTAAACACAATACCGTTCAATTAGCGATAAATCGCGACTCCTGCTAGAGTTGGGTTGGACCACCATCTCAAGCAAGGAGTCGCGAAATGTGCGTGCAAGGAAGCTCGCGTTTGTCGCCCGATGAATCTGGGCGCATCTTAGATCGTTT
>CAUJKA010000413.1 GCA_963204965.1 Planctomycetota bacterium
TCGTTCCCAGGCCATACGAAGCCCACGCGCCCAAGCAAGCTCGACCGGGAACTTGGTTGCCTGTTTGCATCGCAGCGATGGCTGGCTCGTGGTTGATCGCTTCGGTATGTAGCGTTCGCATCCAGCAGATCTTGTCGGCCTTCTTCGCTAAGTTCGGCAAGAGTTCCGTGTTCATCCACATACCGCACTGTCCAGCTTGACTGAACTTGTACTTGCTAGGTGCGATTGGAAAACGAGCCTGACCACTGGTCATCGTCGTCAATCGCTGGCCCTTGCGAATGGACTCGGGTAGATCTTTATCGTAATACTCCTGCATCTGTGGTTTGTAGTCGAACAGGTCCATTTGTGAAGGGCCGCCAACCATGTGCAAATAGATGACCCGCTTAGCCTTAGGTTCGAAGTGCGGCCCCGGTTTTTTTCCCAGGTTTTTTTGCCCATCCGACTTCGCTTGTGCGGGATTCCCCATCAAGCTGGCCAGCGCCGCGGCTCCGACAACGCTGGATCCGCGAGCAAAAAACTGGCGTCGGTGTAGTAGGTTGTTTAGCTGAAAAGGGTCCATCAGAGGCTACTCCGAGTACGAGATGAATTGAGGCGGGGGAGTAAGGTAGGCTTTCAAGGCGGGAGGTTAACCCATTTTACCGTCTTTTCCGTGCAAACCAGCTACCAAAACGGATTCGATCTTGCAAATTTCGTCGCAGGCCCTGCAATAATAGGAGTCGCGATCCCGATATCCGAGGGTGGCGAAGTGTCTCAGGCCTCCCTCGGAGGTGTTGAGTCCTAATCCTATCGCACGCAATAACCAGCCCCAGCCATTGCGACTGCACCCTTTTCCCATCCCAGTTCGAAACACTGCGACGCAACTACGGCGGAGAGCCCCATGGCAGATTCATTGGTTGGATACGTCATCGAATACCTCACAAGCGACGACGACTCGATGCGAGAGCTGGCTCTTCATTGGCTGTGCGAAGGCTATATGAACGAGCCGCAGATTGCTCAAACAGTCTTTAAACAATGGAACAGTCGGCTACCGGAAGCTGCATATCCAACCTTCCCGATGCTGAGCTACTTTCCAATTGCTAAGGAGCAAATTGCCGAAGCTTGTGTTCGCGCTCATGCGATGGCAATCGCTGGTGAAGAGTTAACCAGTTTGACCACGCGATGTGGTGGCAAGCTGCTGGAGCAAGTCGTGCAACTGCCAGCTCGCGATTTGCAACCACACTTGGACGCGATCCTTGAGACTGCCCAAGCAAGCAAGATCTTCTTCCGTGTTGACGTCGATGAATTGAAGGCTCGTATCGCCACGCTGGATAAATCCGCTGACGAACTTGCCGAGATGCTCAATGAAGCTGTGGCCGCTCTGGTGGAGAATCCCGACCATCCTGGAATGAATCGGCAAGGCTTGCGAGCCCTTGAAGCTCTGCGTCAAAACTATCCCGACTACATGGACCTTTCCGCCGTCCTCAAGCAAAACGACTCGGCCAACAAAGCGGCTGAAGTCAGTTTGAAACTTGTTCTTACGAGTATCGTGCAGTTTCCAGGCAACGACTGGTTAGAGCAAGACCTTGTGCCTTATCTTCACGACACGCGTGAATCGATCTTAGCTACGACGATCGAAGCGCTCATTCATCGCGGCACGGGTCTTGCCGCTCAGGTGCTATTCAACGAGTTTGCTTCGGCGAGCGAGAACAACCGACGTTGGATCGCTCGTGGACTTCAGCGCATGCGAGTCTATGGTTTGGCTCCGTTGATTCGACAACTGCGAGATAAAGTCTCTGACCACACGTTATGGTTGATGCTTCTGGTCGCTGAACTTCAACAACTGGATCCGACAAGCGGTCCGACCATCGTCGACGCATTTAAGGACCTTGAAGCGGTTTCGCAAGCGGTCATCGATGCGGGAACTTTGTACACGTTTGTCTGCGCGCCGTTGCAAGAGCAGATTGAGCCACAGCAGCTTGAAGCCAGCTTTCGTGAGCTACTTCAGCGCGTACACTCCAAAATTGCGACTACAGAAGTCGGTTCACAGCGAGACATTCGATCCATTCGCCGAAATCAAGCGAAACAGATCGATAAGCTGTACAATAAGCGACCTAAAGCCTGAAATCCGTTTCGCAACAGCACACAGTCGCGTTTTGCTCCATGAATCAACCTGTCAAACTGGACATCGTTACTCGTCGTAGCGTTTGTCCGCTCGATTGCCCAGACACTTGCAGCGTGTTAGTCGATTTCGTGGGCGATCGAGTCGTCGGACTGCGTGGCGATCCCGACCATCCGATCACGCAAGGCTTTGCCTGCGTGAAGATGGCCAAGTACCCCGAGCGGCATCATCACCCCGACCGCTTGCTACAACCCATGCGACGCGTTGGCCCCAAGGGCTCGGGGCAATTTAAACCGATCGACTGGTCCGAAGCGCTAGACTTGATTGCCTCGCGGCTCCAAGAGAATCGTAAGCGATTCGGCGACACTAGCGTCGTGCCCTATTGTTATGCAGGCACGATGGGTTTGATTCAGCGTGATCATCCGCTGGCTTTCTTCCGAGCCATCGGAGCGAGCGAACTGGATCAAACGATCTGCGCTACCACTGCCAGCGCGGGTTGGGAGTTCAATTATGGACCGGACAAGCTTTCCGTCCCCGTTGAATCCCTTGTTGATTCCAAGCTGGTCATTCTGTGGGGCATCAATATCCTGCGATCCAATAGCCACCTCAGTCCGTGGCTGAATAAGGCTCGCAAGGCCGGCGCGAAAATTGTTCATATCGATCCCTACCACAACGAGACCAGTCGTTTCGCCGATCAGCATATCTCGATCAACGTTGGCACCGACGCTGCGGTCGCATTGGCTATCGGCGCAGAGATCATTCGCTTGGGCTTGCACGACCAAGATTACCTGACTCACTTTGCCGCGGGCTTTGAAGACTATCGTCAAGCCTGCGAGCAATGGACGCCCGAGCGAGCGGCCGAACTATCTGGAGTTGATGCAAACACGATTCGCGAGTTAGCACTGGCAATCGGTACGAACAAAGCGACGTTCATCAAAGTCGGTTATGGATTGAGCCGTAATGAAGGTGGAGGCAACGCGGTGCGAGCCATCACGCTTCTGCCAGCACTCACCGGCGCTTGGAAGCATCGTGGTGGAGGGGCTTCGCTATCGTACAGTGGAGCCTTCAAGCTGAACAAAGCTCGCTACGACGGCAATCACCTGCTTCAGCCCAACCGACCCCACGTCAATCAGAATCAGCTTGGCCAATCACTAGAGGCCCGCAAAGCCAACGGTGATCCTGAAATATCAACGCTATTCGTATTCAATTCGAATCCAGCCGCTGTTGCTCCCGATTCGCAAAGCGTTAAGCGTGGCCTGATGCGAGAGGATCTCTTCACTGTCGTCCTCGAGCTTTTTCCAACCGACACCGCGGACTACGCCGATATCCTGTTGCCAGCGACGATGTTCACCGAGCACGCCGATCTTTACACCGCTTACGGACACTACTATTTGCAGTGGGCCGAAGCGATCTCGCAGGCTCCTCCCCAATGCCGTCCCAACGCTTGGGTCTTTGGTCAATTGGCTGAACGCATCGGCCTAAGCGATCCCGTGTTTAAGATGAGCACCGAAGAGTTGGTTAGAGATTTGCTGGACACCGATCACCCTAACATCAAGGGCATCACTTTTGAGCAGCTTCAGGCCGATCGAAGTGTTCCGCTGCGATTGCCCGAAGATTTTCGTCCTTACGCCGATGGAAGTAACTTCGCCGACAAGAAGATCCGCTTCTCGCCAGCTCCACAGCAGATCGAATTCAAAGTTACGCCAACCAAGCAATATCCACTGCGATTGATTTCTCCTCCGGGAGCGTTCATCGTCAACACCACCATGGGCAACATCCCTTCGCTGCTCAAGCAGGCCGGGGGCGAGCCAACCATCTTGATCCATCCCAACGACGCTCGGCGAGCATCGATCAGCGATGGCAGTCGCGTAAAGGTTTCCAGTCCCACGGGTGAAGTTCATCGCAAAGCGATTGTCACTACCGACGCTCGCGAAGGCGTTGCCATTGCTGTCGGACTTTGGTGGCCGAAGTACGCTCCCGACAAGCGCGGACTGAACGAGTTAACATCCCAAGAACTCACCGATCTCGGTGCAGGTTCCTTATTCGGCAACCCCGTAGTTCGCGTCGAACCTTTGGCGTGAAAATCTGTAGATCGTCGCCTTTCGCTCCGCGAAAGTAGCGCCGTGTAACGCAACTTTTTGCGGGGCAGAAAACGACCGATGTATCGTCCTCGCTACATCAGAATTGTTTGTCTAGTTCTGAACCCTGGCGGGATCAGCTACGTCGGCGCTACTTTCGCGGAGCGAAAGGCGACTATTCAAGTTCAATCGACCTGCGCAAGTTTCTGCGTGGCCCAGGCCCGCACTGTGTCTTCCTGGCTGCGGGCCATTTTGACGAGCGTCGATTGTAGACTCTCCCGTGCTAGTTGCTTCAACGCAACGAACAACTTGTCGGCTTCATCAGTGCCATTGATCGTTCCGGGCTCAATGTCATCTTTACGCATTGTTACCAGCCGACGTTCGGCGATAGAGACAGCGCCAACAATCTTGTGCGTTGAAATGGCTTCTGCTGCCCAAACTCGCACACTGTATTGCTTGGATTGAAGCGCTCTCTCGATGGCTCGTGGTGCCTTCTCAGGAGCTAGACTTATCAACGAGTCGATCGCGTTTTTGCGGTCACTGTCTCCCCAAATTCCGTTTCCGTAAGGAACTTTGGCGATCATATTCACCAGAGCTGGAGCAATGCGACTCATCTTGCGTTCCTTGATTGTGCGAGCAGCTGCTTCGCGAACACTGATGTCGGCATCGCCAAGCTGTTCGACCAGCAAGGCTTCAAGCTCTGTCAATGGAGATGGTAGAAGTTCGTCGGTGTTGGCTTCAACTTGCGCCAGTCCTTCAATTTTCTTCACGCTATTGAGCAGCTCGCCAACATCGCTGGCTTTCATGAACTTGCCATTGCCTGCGGACGCTATCTTTGAGACTTGAGCCGCTTCGTGATCGCTCATGCAAAATCCGATTACGTTGATCTTAAGTGAAAGATGTGAGTATTGTTTCACCAAGTGACTCGCTTCACCAACCGGATCTGCCTTGCAGTTTTCCATGCCATCGGTGATTAGTCCAATACTGGACATCGAAGTTGTCGTACTCAGTTGTTGTCCAGCTAAACTCAGTGAGCGAGTGATCGGCGTGTGACCTACGGCATTCAAGCTCTCGATCATCGAACACAGTTTCTGCTTGCCTTGTTCGTCTAGTTGCTGGAGCGGTCTGAGCAGATCCACCGACGAACATTGTCGCCCAGCATCCAAGCCATAAGCGATCAAGGCTAGACTGCGACCGTTTGGAACCGCTCGTACAAAGTCGATAGCCGCTTGTCGTGCCGCATGCCATTTGGAGGAACCATCAGCCAGCTTGTCGTTCATACTTCCCGAACAATCAAGAACAAGAATGAAGTTCGCTACATCGCTATTGGGCTGCGGAGTAGAGATCTTGGCTTGAAGCAATGACACTAGGCTTTCGCTCGCGCCAGCCTGCTTCAGTTGGTTTACTTGATCTGCTCCAAGGATCAACTGAGTGCCAGAGGATTGGACATACTGAACAATCTTGGTCTCGCTAGCATCTAGCTGTACATATTCGAGAACCTTTTCAAAGGTTACAGTCTGGCCCATCGCTGTTTGAATTGAACCATTCAGGGCGACTGAAGCGACCAGTCCTAAACCTAACGCGGCGATACGGAATTTACGTAGAAGCACTGTGCTATCCTCATTTTGCATGGATGATTGGTTAAGAGCGTCGCCTTCAACAACACACGCAATTGCAACGCTCGAATGGATATCCAAGCGGGATAACAGCCTGGTTGTTTCAGCAAAATCCTGAATTAGAGATAGTCGCCTTGTACTCCGCAAAAGTAGCGTCTTCGAAGCTATTCCCGCAGGGACGGCCGCGTACAGACGAAAAAAGCCCTCAACAATGTTGCATAGGGCTTGGGTGGGTTCAGAGTTTTTGCTGATCAACGCTACTTGAGGGGTGGCGATACTTTCGCGGGAGCGAAAGGCGACTATCCGAGCCCTGCCTAGTCGAGATAGGTGCTCTTGCTGGCGACGGATTCGTACTGCTTGACCAAATCCTTGGCAGACTCTTCGGTGATGACGCCGGCATGCACCTGAGCCATTACCTGTTTGCGGTACGACTCGACAAGCTGTGCTGGTTCGTACTTGGCAAACTGAATCATGTCGTTGATGCAGCTGCCTTGAACGATCCGCGTAACGTGGAACCGCCCATCTTTCTCGATCACGATATGGGCTTCGTGGGGATGACCAAACAGGTTGTGGTGACTGCCCATCACCTCTTGGTAGGCTCCCACGAGGAAAATGCCCAAGTAGTAAGCCTGGTCGGGCTTCCAATTGTGCAATTCCAAGGTGTGCTTTACGTCCTTGATGTCCACGAAACGATCGATCTTTCCGTCGCTGTCGCAAGTCACGTCAACCAGCGTCGCATAATCGGTCAGCTTTTCGTTCAGGCGGTGGATCGGCATGATCGGGAACAATTGCCGAATCGCCCAAGAATCGGGCGCCGAGCGAAACAGGGAGAAATTGCAGAGATACTTTTGAGCCAAACTGCTCTTGAGTTGCTCGAACTCTTCGTCCGAAAACGCATCTTCTTCGGCCTCACGCAACGCGCGATGGCAAATCTCCCAGAACAGAACGTCGCCCTTGGCACGATCTTCCAAGCTTACCAAGCCTAGGTTGAACTGAATCTGCAGTTCATCCTTGAGCTGGATAGCATCGTGGTAGTACTCGTTGTAGTTCTTCGTATTGATCGAATCGCACAGATCCTTCAGTTCGGTAATCACCAGCGGATCATCGGCATCGATCGTCACTTCCGGTTGATCGTCGGCAAAGGTTTCGATTTCGTCGCGAATGCAAGTTACAAACACCGAATGATAGGCCGTCATGAAGCGACCGCTCTCGGTCACGATGTGCGGAACTGGAACGTTCTCTTCTTCGCAAACCCACCGGAACGAATAGATCACGTCGTTAGCGAACTCTTGGACCGTGTAATTCACGCTCGAATCGAAACGCGTCTTCGATCCGTCATAGTCAACGCCAAGGCCGCCACCGATGTCGACAAATTCGATATTGCAGTCAATCTGCCGCAGCTTGCTGTAAACCCGAGCCGCCTCTTTCATGGCATTCTTAACGCGCTTGATGTCGGTAATTTGCGAACCGATGTGGAAGTGCAGCAACGAGAGTTTATTCTCGAGCTTAGCTTCGCGAAGCATGCGAATGCACTCAAGTATTTCAGACGTCGTCAAACCAAACTTGGCAGAGTCACCGCCCGACGAAGCCCACTTGCCCGAGCCGCGCGAGTACAACTTCGCACGCAAGCCAACCTCGGGAGCCACGCCCAGCTCGGTAGCCAGCTTGATAACCATCTTCAGCTCGTTAAGCTTCTCGACCACGATCACGACGCGCTTGCCGGCTTGAACCGCGAGCAGCGCTGTCCGTACAAAGGTCTCGTCCTTGAAGCCGTTGCACAGCAGCAACGATCCCGGCGGCTGCTCTTGGGCGACAGCCGCGTAGAGCTCGGCTTTGCTACCGCATTCCAAGCCCACGTTCAAACGACCAGATTCTCGCAGGAACTCTTCGACCACTTCTCGGCGCGGATTCACCTTCATCGGGAAGAGTGGGAAGTGCTGCCCGCCGTACTTGTACTCAGCGATGGCACTTTGATAGGCGGCCGAGAGCTTGCGCAGTTGAGCCGAAAGAATCTGCGGAAATCGTAGTACCAGCGGTGCCTGGACTTTGTGGCGAGCAATCAAATAGTCGACGATCTCCTTGAGATCTGCCGATCGCGCGTCACCGGCTGCCGGATGAACGGAGATGTTTCCTCGAGCGTTAACTTCGAAGTAACCTGCAGACCAATTCTCGACACCGTAGGCCTGTTGGACGTGCTGGAAGATCTCTTCATTCATTGTGTTTTGGAAAGCCGTGTGAGATTTTGATTATAGAAAGTGGTTGTTGGGCTCGACTAGCGAGGGTCGAATTTTACCGCCAAGGGCGCTAGTGGGCGAGCGGCAAAAGTTCCAGACGACCACGAACTGTCGATTTCGGTGAATTCTGCGTCGAATGCCATAGACCGGAAAATCTTTCGGCATTCAACGCGGGGTTCTACGACATTAGCAGCAATCCATTCGGCGAATACCACACTGCATTCGCCATGCAAACTGCACGCTGGAGAAATTCCTTGCCATTATTTCGCGGCTTGGCTGATCGCAGTCTTCCGAGCTGCTTCAAATTCATCGCCCGCATTCCATTTTTGCATTTCGTCCTGATTAGCAGCTCGCCAGCCAACTTCGGCCAACAGTTGAATATCTTTCACTGCTCCCGAAAGATCCCATTTTGGATTGTATTCATCGGATCGCTGATGGTAGTCCTTCTTGGTCCAGATATCGAGCTGTTCCTTGCCCCAACCTTCGGGCTTTCCGATGACTTCGTGCCCTGCATGCAAGTAGACGCCAGGCACACCCACTTTAGCGAGCGAGAACTGATCGGAGCGATAGTAGTAGCCTTTGCTCGGTTCGCGGTCAGGAATAACCACCCTACCCTGCTTCTTGGCAACAAGATCGACTAGCGAATCCAAGGAACTCTTGCCAAAGCCCACGACCTGGACATCTCGAGTCGCTCCAAGAAAGTTAATGCCGTCGATGTTTACCACGGCCGATTGTTTTCCATTGGGGACCGGCGGATGTTCGGCAAAGTACTTAGAGCCTAACAAGCCCTGCTCCTCTGCGCCGACCGCAGCAAACAGAATCGAACGGCGACTTTTTGCACCGCTGTTGGTAATGGCGTCAGCAATTGCAAGGAGTGCAGCGGTACCAGAGGCATTGTCGATAGCTCCGTTGTAAATCGTGTCGTTATTTTCGTCACGAGAAGTGGCTACACCAATGTGATCGTGGTGAGCCATGTAGACAACATACTCACTGGAAAGCTTGGGGTCAGTTCCAGGAATCATGGCCACGATATTAGCTGTCTCACTCTGACGGACTTTGCAAGCGATGGAGGCCGACAACGTCACTCCTAGCGGTACTGGCTTGAAGTCACGCGACTCAGCCTTGGCCAGTAGATCGTCAAGCTTCAAGCCCGCGTGCTGAATCAGCTTGTCTGTTGCATCGCGAGTCATCCAAGCTCTCATGTCCATTCGTGGCGAGTCGCTGTCGCGAAGCTCGAACTCTTCACCGGTCCACGAAGTCTGAATCACCGTAAAGGGATAACCGGCGGAATGTTCGGTGTGAATGATGATCGCGCCGGCAGCGCCTTGTCTTGCAGCGCTCTCGTACTTGTAATCCCAACGACCATAGTACAGTCGTCGCGAACCAGCGAATAGATTTGGGTCCGATTCGGGATCGTTGTTCATCATCAAAAGAATTTTGCCCTTGAGGTCCTGACCTTTGAAGTCGTCCCACTGGTACTCGGGGGCTTGAATTCCGTAGCCTACAAAAACAATCTCCGCATCTTTGAGATCGATCTTTGCCGCGTTGGTCGATTCGAGGAATTGAGGTCGGCCAGCCACCGCAATGAACTCGTCGAAGTACTTGAACTCGACCGCGGACTCTGGCGAGCCTTTCTTCTTGATGCTCCACGATTTATCCGAGGTTGATGTCAGGCCCAGCATGGGGAATGGCTGACGATAGCCCTTCAACGACTGGACCGTTTGAAGCCCTAGTGTTCGAAATTGAGTTTCGATGTAAAGCTGTGCTAAACGATCGCCGTCTGTTGCTGGTCCGCGTCCTTCCAGAAGATCGTCAGCCAGGAACTGAATGTGTCCATGCAGCTTGGCCTCAGTGATGCGAGCGGCGATCGGATCAAAGTCTTGCGCTGCAAGGGAAAGCGGCTGCAGGATCGCGGCCATGGCCATTACCAACGCCTGAATTTTCTTAATCGTCATCGATCACCTCTTTGAAGTACTTTCGGTCACTTTGTCACGAGCAGTATAGCGAACAGACAACCTGGTCCAAGGCTTCTGGACTGTTTAGGGGTTCGTCAATCGTCGAATCGACATACCACCGTTCAGATTGCGAACCTCCTTAAAACCCTTACCTAGCAACCAGCTAGCGGCAATATGAGCCCGCTTACCGGAGTGGCAAACCACAATAGTCGGCGCGTCGGGATCCAGCGATTCCCATTTACTGGAAATGTCATCCACTGGGATCTTCACGGCACCTGGCAAGGGCAGCTTCTCAATTTCACTGGCATTGCGAACATCCACGACCTGATATCCATCCAGCGCGATATCGACGGAAGCCAACGTAGGATAGTCTGCCAAGTCATTTTGAGCCACAAAAGCCGCCATATGAAGAGGATCTTTGGCCGACCCGAAAGGCGGCGCGTAAGCCAGGTCCAGACCTGCTAAGTCGTCGACGGTTCCACTGAAGTTCAACAGGGTCGCGACCACATCCAATCGCTTATCGACGCCTTCTGCCCCGACGGCTTGCGCTCCCAAGACGCGACCATCCTCTGGAGAATAGATCAGCTTAAGCGTCAAGTTTTTGGCCCCAGGAAAATAGCTGGCGTGATGTGGCGCCTGAATCGTCGCGCAGGCATAAGGAATGTTGTTAGCTTTACACAATCGTTCGTTCAGCCCCGTTGTTCCAGCCGCTACATCGAACACGCGAACGATCGAAGTGCCTTGAACCGAAGGCATTTTAGGTGACTTGCCGCACGCCGCGTGCGAACCCGCCACGCGACCCGAGCGATTGGCTGGTCCGGCGAGCGGGATTCGCATGTTTTGGTTGAGCGTACCATGGTGATATTCGATCATGTCGCCGACAGCGTAGATGTTGGGCTCGCTGGTTTGACAATACTCATTGACCACCAAGCCACCAGTCTTTCCAATCGCTAAACCAGCTCGCGTAGCCAATTCGGTTCTCGGGCGGACGCCAGCACCAACGATGACTAAGTCCGTTGCCTGCGATGAACCGTTGTCGAGCACCACCTGCGATACGCGACCTTGCTCGACTTGCAACTTCGATACACTGGCACTTAAGCAAACCGTGACCTGCTTTTTGTCCAGCTCCTCCTGAACCAGCTTAGCCATTTCGCTATCCAGTGGTCCAAGCACTTGAGGAAGCCGTTCGATCAACGTCACCTTCAGACCCAGGCGATGAAGTTGCTCGACGACTTCCAATCCCACAAAGCCAGCTCCCACAACAGTCGCGGTCTTGCATTCTGCCGACTTGAGATAGGCGATGATGCGGTCCATGTCGTCCAACGTCCACAACTGAAACAAGTTCGCAGCTTGAACATTGCAAAAGTCGGGACGAATGGGCTCGGAGCCCGTAGAGAGGATCAACTTGTCATAGGGCAATTCGAACGTATCACCACTTTCTGTTACGCCAGTCACTGTTTGATTCTTGGTGTCAATGCTCTCGGCGAGATGGCCAGTGCAAACGCGGATGCGAAATCTGTTCCAGAACAGTTCTTTCGTGGCAACTAACAGCTTTTCGCGCTGTTCAATCTCGCCGCCGATATGGTAAGGCAGTCCGCAATTGGCAAAGGAGACAGCGGGCCCTTTTTCTACGATGGTAATCTCGGCGTTGGCATTGGCCCTGCGAGCTCGCGCGGCCGCAGTTGCGCCTCCAGCGACTCCTCCGACGATAACGATTTTCAAGTGTTGACTAGCGGCCATGTCGAACCTCAGTAAGTGAGTAGAGTGCAGAGTTCCATTGCTTTTGGAATTGCTCATTGTCGATCAAGAGTCGTCGGATGATAAGCACCCCTCGCGATGCTGCGTCAAAATTGCCAAGACCTCCGCAAAAAGAATTTTTGGAAATTTTGAGCAAGTGACTTGATTCCTCAACCTCAAAACTGTATCAATGTACTAATACAAACGGAGAGGCCGATGCAGATTCACATTAACACTCGCGATGGCGTTCCGATCTACTTGCAGGTCGTAAGCCAGGTAAAGCACTTAGTTGCTTCGGGGCGTTTGTCCGCAGGTGATGAACTGCCTGCTATTCGCGTATTGGCGGAGCAGTTACTAGTCAACCCAAATACGATCGCTCGAGCCTATCGTGAACTAGAACAAGCTGGCGTTGTCGAAAAGAGACGAACAGCGGGGACCTTCATATCTGCTGATGGCTCACCTCTAGCTCGTAAAGAGCGCATGAAGATATTGTCCGAACGCGTAGACCAACTGCTGGTCGAAGCTCATCAAATGAACTTAACTCTCGACGAAGTTATCAAGCTGGTACACCAGCGTGAATCATCGCTTCGCAGTCTCAAGAAACAAGGAGAAAGCAATGTCTAGTCGCGATACGCATAGCGAATCCACCAGCCTTTCCAACGTCGTCGAGATTCACCGTTTGAGTCGTCGTTTCGGAGTCAAAGCGGCCTTGGACGATATCAGCTTGAATATACCGCGCGGTGGAGTCTTCGGGCTGATCGGCGGTAATGGGGCAGGCAAGACGACGCTGCTCAAGCACATCCTGGGTATGCACTACGCTCAGTCAGGTAGCGTTCAGGTGTTTGGCCTTGATCCAGTGGCCAATCCCGTAGGAGTACTTGGACGCATCGGCTACATGTCCGAGAATCGCGACTTGCCCAACTGGATGAAAGTCGGCGACTTATTGCGTTACACCCAGGCGTTCTTTCCAACCTGGGATGCGGCCTACGCCAGTGAACTGTGCGACATGTTCGACCTGGATCGCAAATCTCGCGTCCATCATTTATCACGAGGCCAACGAGCGAGAGCGTGTTTGTTAGTCGCGTTGGCTCATCGTCCAGAGCTGCTGGTGCTCGACGAGCCATCGTCTGGCTTAGATCCAGTCGTGCGTCGCGACATTTTGGGAGCTGTGATACGTACGATCGCTGATGAAGGACGTACCGTGCTTTTTTCATCCCATCTTCTCGATGAAGTAGAACGGGTCGCGGATCGCATCGCTGTCATTCATCAGGGTAAAGTACAACTCACCGGAAGCATGGACTCCATCAAGGACTCGTACCACCGAGTTACGGTGCGATTCGAATCACCCCGCGATCAAGCACCATCTTTAGTCGGATCAATTTCTCACAGCGGAGGCGGAAACGAGTGGTGCTATGTTTGTTGCGGCCAGCGTGAACAAGTTCATCGTGCAGTCGAAGCCATCGGAGCGTCGGTTGTTGAAGATTCGAATCTAACGCTCGACGATATCTTTGTGGCAAGCATAAGCCAGAATTAGTTACTTCAAACTCAATCTTTATCCACGATGCACTAATAGCCAAACATTGCCAGTAGATTCAAGGAGTTTTGCTTCCATGAAATCCGTAACTCAAGCGCTGATTTGGGAGTTCCTTCATCAGCACCTTTGGATGGTTCTTTTACTGATTGCCATAGCCAACACCATCCCCATCCTTTGCATTTCAGCGCTCAAGGGATATGGTGTCGACCTGGATATGCCAGAACTAGCTATTCTTCCAACAGCCTTGATTCCACTGGTTGTCTTTCTCGTCGGCATGGCCATCGCGATTGGACAAGGTCCCGCGGCTAGACACTACCTCAAGCCACTATCTAATACTCACCTAACTTCAACATTCTTCTTTCCTGGCCTAGTCAGCACTGGCGCACTTGTTGGCCTGTCGATATGGAGCTGGAATCTGTTGTTTGGCTTGCACTGGCCCGTCGTGGTTCCAGCCATCTACGCTGTGATCTTTTGGGCGGCCCTCAATCCATCGTTGCGAGTCGCAGTGAAGACGCCTTGGAGAATCGTCGAGTCGATCTTTGCCATCCTGGTCTTGTCGGGCTGGTTCTTCGGAGCGTTCCATAGTTTAGACAAACGAGGATCACTATCTTGGGCCCAATTTAGTTTTGTAGATATGGGTGTTGGTATCGGCGTGGTTCTGTTCTCTTATTGGCTTTGTGTACGTCGCATTGCCGACGATCGTTGCGGGAAAGTTGAATCTCGCTCAGTTGCCCTGCTAAAACGATGGCTCGATCACTGGGACGCATTAAGGGGCGTTTCGAAGAAGGCCTTTTCAAGTCGAACCTCGGCACAAACGTGGCTTAACTGGCAAACACTAGGATTGCCTTATGTCGGAGGGATCGGCGTTGTCCTTGCAATGCTCATCCTTCTATTTGTCGGAATGCTCATCTTTGACAATCGCGACCTCAGCCAATGCCTCAACGAAATGCAACGAGCCATTGGATCGATGTTCTTGCTCCAAATAATCTTCGCTGGCTTTTGGGGCCTTCTTGCTCCTCAACTCAGGCTCTCCGCAACAACCTCACAACAACTTGAAGAGCTTTCGGAGGTCAATCGCAGCAGTTCGGGATCCATCGATAGCTTCCGCGCTTGCATACCCATCTCCGACCGAGAATTTGCACAGTCGATTCTTCGCGTCGTCGCCATTTGTGTCGTGGTGTTAACTGCGTTGTTCGGTCTTGCTTGGAGTGTCGGTTGGATCCTCAGTTTGGCAACGAAGACTCCACTGGCGCTCACCGATCAACAGGTGGGAGCATTGCCATGGATTGTCTTGGGAGGATTCGTGGGAACGTGGGCCGCAATGACTAGCGGGATTATGGCGAGTTTTCTTGTCGGTCAGGATAAATCGAAGATGTTTGCTGGAGTAATCGGGCTGGTTACAGCCCAGATTCTAGCGGGCCTATTTCTATGGCCGACAACGATCGTAATTGCGGCAAGTGTCGCCATGTTGATGATTGCGACGCTGACTTACAGTGCGAAGAAATATGGTGCGAAATCAATTGCGACTTCTTGTGCCGGAGCAGTTGGCTTGATTGCAATTGCACTGGCCCTACGGCCCAGACTAGAAGAGCAAGTCCTAGCTGGATTGTTCGCAACAATCATCGCCGTTTTAGCGATGATTCCGATTCGCGGACTAGAGTTCGCAGTTGCGAAATCGCGTCGCCATTAGAAGCAGAAAGCCGCACCCAGACAAATGCCCCTATCGTCTGAGTGCGGCCACGGTCAGTGACCGTCTGCAAGAAATATATCGTCCGAAATAGTGGTTGGGAATCTAGTTCACCACCAATTGGCGCATTGAGGCCACTGCAACTAGAACTAGTTTCGCTCTATCAGCTAACTTGGCTTTTGCAACTTCTCCATTAGAAATTGCACTAATGCGAGACCTCTAACTGGACCTGGCCACACAGTAGTTTTGCTGCTTGAAGCCTTAGCGTCGTTCTCGTCTTTTCCAATGAAAAGAACCTTCGTTCGTGAGTTTTCGTCCGAGCAGAATTCCATTTTTTGGATTCGTTCTAAGGTGACTGCCTCGGATTCTATTCCTATCACAAAGGTAGGTGGACCGTCCGAGCAATCACGAAAGTACTGCGATGCATCCTCAATGGATTGACATCTCTCGCAAAACAGTCCGTAAGCTCGAATCAAATCGCGAAGTAGACTTCCGACTTGCGAACTATCGGAAATTAGAATCACGGAAGCTTGCCATTCTCCTTTTGGAGCCGTTGCCAAATGTGGATGACCTGCAAGCTTTTCCAGTTCGTCCGAGGATACACCAACAATCTTTTGGAGGGAATCGATGTTGGATCGGTCTGCGTCACGAAGTAGTTTGATGACGATGTCTATCCGATCGCGAATTTCTTTTCGCTGTTGCGCAGGGATTGTGGGAGCAAATACCGATGGCACCGAAATTTGCGTTGGCCCGATCCCTGCTGCTCCAAGCGCATTGGCTAATTCGGTAATCGTCCCGAAACCAAAGGCTTCTAAGAGCGTTCTGCGATACCTAACGGCCGACCGAAGTCCGAGGTCCAGTCGAGAGGCAACCAATTTGTTGGATGCCCCCGAGAGCAAGAGTTCAAGAATCGAGCGCTCTGTCTGCGTTAGCGATTCGAGGACTTTGGTTAGGGCGACCGCACTTTGTTCGATTTTGCTTGATGATCGGTCAAAGGAATCTTGCACCGCGGCGACCAAGCGTTGTACAGAAGGCGGCTTGGAGATAATGTCGATTACCGACTCGCGCATTGCTTCCACCGCTTGAGGAATCGTCACTTGACCCGAGAGAATGATAACTGGAATTGTCCAATTTTTACTTCGAATCCAACGCAGTAAGTCGATTCCAGAGAGCTTTTCAGACCCAAGAACGATATCGAGAATCAGTGTACCTTGAGGCTGCGAAGTGAATTGCTGGATGAACTCTTCGGCTGATTTGAAAACATGAATTGTTACGCCACGACTGCGCATAACGTTTGCGATGGAGGAAGCGACTAACTCGTCGTCTTCGACCAGCAAAACGCTGTTCGAATGCAATTGATCCACGGAAAATCTTGTTGCTTAAGGATGCTTAGGGGCCTGTCTCAGGTTTCTTTTTTGGGGGCATCGTGGGGGCAAAAGAAATGGACGGCATCCAAAGTAACGTACAAGCTCAGGTAGTCAAGGTTGATCTGGTTAGTGTCACGCAAATGATACAACCCCACAAATCAATTGCTATCACGCAAGGGCAGGTAGATCCGGAACACAGAACCCTTTCCGAATTCGCTGGTCAACGACACAGCTCCACCGAACTGCTTAACAATCCCATAGACAACCGCCAACTCGAGTCCAGTTCCGTCTCGATTATCTGCGTAGAATGGCTCCCAAATTCGCGACTGTGTGTCAGCGTCGATTCCCTTACCGTTGTCTTCGACCTCCAAAACTGCAACAGACTGATCACTCAGCTGAGCATAGTGGTCTAACTTCAAAGTGCGAATTATTAAGACACCTCCATCACTTAAACGCTTGCGAGCATTGATGGCGAGATTGAACAGTACCTGTTCGATTTGCTCGGAGTCCGCATGAATTGCCAACGGTGTAGCATGAATTTCACGCAGAGTGGAAACTTTCGGCGACAGCAGTCGATTTACAAAGTCCATTCTGGACTGGACTATCACATTTAGATCGACCGTTCGCGATTGAACCACCTGCTTTTTTCCGATAGCCAAGAGCTGCTGTGTCATCGTGGTTGCTCGCTCAGTAGCCTTGTTGATGTCCTGTAGCAACTCGCGTTGCGTCGAGTTTGCCGAAGGCATTTCGAAGAGCAATCCCGAATTGATGCAGACAACGGTGAGTAGATTATTGAGATCATGAGCAATGCCTGCAGCCAATTGCCCTAACGATTCCATACGCTGGGATTGCAAGAGACTCTCTTCAAGCACTCTCTGTTTCGTTACATCTCTGAGCATGAAAACTGCAGCATCTTCACAACCTCCTACTCGCAGTTTCAATCGAGCCGTGTTCAAAATGACTCGCCGTAAATTGCCACCCTGCTCACGCAATAGAAACTCTGTGCCAGCCGACTTCGAGTCCTCTTGGGAAGCCAGATCTTTGGGTGAGATGGGCATTTTCGATTCGAGTTGCATGATTTGAAGCACTTGAACGATCGGCTTTTGAAGCACTTGTTCTGTGTTAGCGCCGATGAGCAGTTCTGCCGCTGGATTGATATAGCTAACGCACCATGAATCATCGCAGGCAATCACAGCGTCATTGATACTTTGGAGTATCGTTGCCAGAAACTCGCGACTCTGAGCGAGTTGCCGATCAATCTTGGATCGATAGAGCGAGACTTCAACTACGATTCGTAATTCCCGTTCCTCAAACGGCTTGAGGATATAGCCGTAAGGTTCCGAGATTTTGGCTCTTTGCAGAGTTGACTCATCGGCATGCGCCGTGAGAAATACAATCGGGATGGAGCTATGTGAATGAATTCGACTTGCCGCGGCAATCCCATCCATTTCTCCCTTCAAGCGAATGTCCATTAGGACGAGATCCGGTTGCTGTTCCAAACAGATCTTCACGGCTTGCTCTGCTTGATCAGCTTGGCCAATAATTTGGTAGCCCATCCTTTCAAGTCTCGCAGCAATATCTGCAGAAACAATCAGTTCGTCTTCAACAATCAACACCCTGGGAGCGGCCGTCGATGGAGGATCAATTTTCATGAGGGATCTCTATCGTAAAAGTTGTACCCGCGGCATTGATCACTGAAAGCTGTCCGCCAATCTGACGGGTTAGCAAATGAACCAGTTTGAGTCCCAGCGATTTTTCACTTTCGATGTCAAATTCTGTTGGCAGTCCCACGCCGTTATCGCTCACGGAAAGCAAAGTGAATCCGCTAAGCATTCTTCGCAGTTCTATCTGAATTGTTCCTTGAGAACCTCTAGTGCTACCAGTCCCTTTTCCACTGCTATCTGATGGGAACGCATGCTTAAAGGCGTTCGCCGCCAATTCGCTTAGAATTAGGCCTATAGGGAGAGCTTGCTCAAGCCCCAATTGCAAGTCGTCGACAAATCGAACAATGTTCGCCTTCTCCGGTCCGTAAGACTGAATCAGATTGGTACAAAGCCGCTGAACATATTCATTCATATCGATCTTCGCCAACGATTCCGACTGGTACAGCATCTCGTGCACCAACGCCATCGCTCGGATTCTTCGTTGACTTTCCAACGAGAATTGCTCGACTTGATCATTCTTGAAGTCGAACGCTTGAAGACTTAATAAGCTACTGATGACCTGTAGGTTGTTTTTGACTCGATGGTGAATTTCCTTTAGCATGGCCTCCTTCTCTTGAAGCGATGCAGCCAGTAGCAACGACGTTTGCTCATGCTCCGTGATATCTGCCATCGTGCCGATAAGCCAAACTTCGTCTGATCCATCCACAATCGAAGTTCGCGAAGATCTTGTCGCACATGTTCGTACCCATCGGCAACTACCGTCCGGTAAGAGCAACCGATGGTTGATCTTGACTGAACCTTCCGCCGGCGCCTCGTTAAGTTGATTCAGCTTGTCTCCGACTTCAACAAGATCTTCAGGATGGATTCGCGATTCAAATTCAGCCTCGCCTACTTCGGCTCTATCAAACGCAAGCAGTTTTTGACTTCGCTCGTCAAGCGTAAACAGATGAGAATACGTACTGAACTTCCAGACTCCTAGTAGAGATGCTTCAATTGCTAAGTGCTGAACCTCTTCCAGTTCTCGAAGTGTATCGCGGGACCGAAGTTGTTGACTGATGTCTCTAGCAAATACGGCAACTCCAACTACTTCGCCTGAGTCATTCTTCATTGGATTGAAGGTCGCCTCGTAAGACGTTCGCATGCGACCGCTATCTCCATACTGCTGATCTACAACAAACCTTTTTCCCTTTAGCGCCTTTTTCAAGTTGGCATAGGCGAGCTCGCGATCGCGGACTACAGAGATATGGTCCAAGAAACAGCTTCCTATTGAGATCTCAGTTCCATAGGCCTCTTTCATCCGCTCAAAGTGATGGCGATTAAACGTCAAATAACAAAGGTCCACGTCTAAAGAAAAAACGCCTTCGCTGGTGCTCTCAAGAATAGCTCTGAGTTGTCGCTTCGAATTGGCCAGTGACTCTTCGCGTTTGACGCTGTCTGTAATATCAATCACAGCACCAACTGTACGCAAGGGAACGCGACCGTTTTCTGTCTCTTCGAAAATGGTTGTCGCTTGCGCCTCGCACCATATCAGTTGTCCACTAGGATGTTTGAAGCGATACGTGTGTCGAAAATGTGATCTTCCGCTTGGGTTGTGCGATCGCTGTATATCGTTGAGTACTGTTTCGCGATCATCCTCATGGATGTACTGCAAAAAGTGGTAGGGGTCGTTCGAACTTCCTCCAAGCCAACCATAGATCTTGAGAATTTCTGGCGATCGGTAGATCACATTCGCTCGGTGATCGTGATCAAAAATGCCAAAGTTGGTCAACTCGACCGCTTCCCGCAACCGATTCGCATAAGCAGTAACTTCTTGCTCGCGCTGAGATAGTTGTTGAGATGTTTCAATCGCTGCATCCCGAGCTCGCATCAATTCCTTTTCAGTCTGCTTACGAACGGAGATATCGGTGATACTAACGCGTAATAATGTCTGAGATTCCGAAGGCAATCGGACCAATCTTGCCTCACAGGGAACTACAGAACCGTCAGGTCGAGCGAATTCGAATTCGTGAAGGTAGGAGTTGACTCCAGAATTCTCCTCAACCATAGCAAGTAAGGCCTGCGGAGTGGACAGACTTTCTGGAAAGGCGACGCAAGTGAAGATACTCATGGTCTTCAAGTGTTCTTGATTTTGACCCAACAGAACTTCAGCATTTCTATTGGCCGTGATAATTCGATCTTGATCAAGATCGTAGACCAAGATGGCTTCTGGAGCAGCTTCCATTAACACGCGGTGTTGCGTTTCACTCTGGCGAAGCGCAATCTCTATAGCTTGACGCTTTTCGATCTCTTCTTGGAGCCAACGCTCACGACTCTCGTAATACAACTGACTAACACGCAGGTTCTGATTGTGATCTCGCCTAAAAATGCTGGCCAAAAAAGGCTTAACGTAACCAAAAATGGACCGATGACTTGAAAAACGAGTTGTGAATCTTGCGCCACGATCAATCGGTTCCCACTCTACGCTTAGATACGGCGGCATTCCGAATAATCTTGTGGTCCCTCGAATTCCTAATGCAATTGCATCCCAAAAGCAACTCGGTGCGAGCGTGTATCCTTCGCGCACTTGGATCTCAAAAATGCCCTCTTGGTGTGTCATCTTGACGATATTCGTCGTAAGACTCTGAAACATCTTGGAAATGATGTTTCCCTTAGATCCAAGTGCCCAGAGATAGTATTTATTCGGCGAGAACCAAAATCCTCCCGCTGCCAACATCGATCTTAAATAGGGCGAATCCGTGTAGTGGTCGCAGAGATTGTGCCACTGTGAATCTGGCAAAATCTGCCGAGTATTATTCAGGAATCTAAGATAGTGGTCCCAAGAGATTGAGGCAGCGACGTTCTCCAGATGAGCCAGAGAATGCGGTATCCCTTCAATCAGCTTGCTTACTGGATGATTGTGAATAAGGAAGAATTGCACTGTGTGCGCAGTGGCTCTACAAGACACATCCAGCGATTCATTTGTCACGCTGACCATGATAGAGCTGCTTAAACCTGACGAGACGAAGCGGACCCTGCTTGCCATCACAAACAAGTATCTTAACAGGTTCAGCGCGTTTAAGCAGTCCTAATCGAAACACCTACAATCCGTGGGCCACCATTGGTTGACAGCGAACCCCTGTGGTTGCTAGAGCATCCTATGATATGCCGCTATTGAGCCGCCAAGAATTCGCTCAATTGTCTACAGCTACGCGGCTCGTTTCAAGCTGGAAGAATTCTCTTCTGCCTGTTCGGCTTCACGTCGATTTCTAGCTCTCATCCACAGTTCGATGATTGCCCCGGTTAACGTAACTCGTTCAGTTTGGCGGTAAATGGAGTGCGAGGGTAAGCCATCCATTAATCGACGATGAGCCACTCCCAAGTTGTGGTAAGGTAGGCTCGGAAACAGATGATGCAACGCGTGATACCGAGTACCGATAGGTCCCCATAGTTCCGTAATCCACCATCGGTGCGGGTAGTTGACGCTGTCCAAGAGCTGTTCTTCAAACGTCAACTCGCGTCCATCCCCAATCCAACGATGTGCTCCAAGTGTTCTGACGTTATTGATGATTACAAGAGTAGTTGCCAGTAAGTAGCCCGTCGCAATTGACGCACTAGGCAAGCGGGCGAAATACCATGCAGCAACTAGTCCGCTGCACCAGGCAAAACACAGCAACTCCTGAACCTGCATCACCTTTCTGGACTCGGCGCCAAAATCGCCTCGAAGATAGAAGATATCGATGATCATGCTACTAGCACGCTTCTCTACCCAGACTCTAAATCCTGGAATCAGCCAAGCTAGCGGCGTCATCAAAGCAAATCGCGCAAATGCGGCCACTGGGACCACTAATGCGGCCACAACAAACAGCAAGAGGTTTGCCGGATGGCGATGGCTCAAGTCCAAGTACTCACCATCTCGCTCAGTTCCATAATGCTTGCGTCGATGATGGTCGATATGTGGATAATAAAGGAACGATGGAACCAAGAGAGGTATGCCGCACAAGGCGTTCCAAGCAAATCGAAATGCTTTGAAGCCCTCCTCTGGTAGATGCACCAACTCATGAATGAACATCACCGAGCGCATGTAACAGATGGCTGTTAGAGCAAACAGTGCTACGCAAATTGCCCCGGACGCAACGTTTGACTCCAACCATTCAGGTCTCAGGGAACTCCAGCGAACGAGTATGGCAAAACTTGCATGCCCAATTAGGATACTAGTTAGAAAGTCTGCCCAATAGATCGCCGGGTTGGGATTCGAGAGATCTTTGACCAAGCCCCGAGCCTCTCTTATCGAAAAATGATTGCTAGCCCTTTCCATCTCAGCACCCATCTACAACACTTAGAATTCAATCGAAATCACCCCACTCGGCCTTTTTCGGATAGCCTGATCAAGTATTCGGCAAACCACAGTTTTCGATTCAGAGAATTCCTGACTGTGTCAGGAATTACAGCAAACTGGGTTTAGTGACGCACCCACTCGTTCATTCGCAAACGTGCATTACCATCATTACTTGGGAATCAGCAAAAACTTTTCCGCTCATGGGAAGCTAAAGTGAAAAACATAGTTATCGTCGGTGGCGGGATCACCGGATTGTCGGCAGCGCTTGAGTTTGTCGCGGCGAAGTTTGACGCTCAGATCCAAATTCTTGA
>CAUJKA010000414.1 GCA_963204965.1 Planctomycetota bacterium
GATTCGACAAGGCAAAAAAGTTGTCGGTGGCGTCTGTTTACCCGAGGAAGACACGCAAGATTTTATTGACCAGTTCAATCATCTCTACGGACCAGCGGGCTTGAAGATCGATCAGCCTCCCTCTTTGGCAACTTGTGATCGCGAGCAACGCCTCATTCCAGTCGGAGCTGGGCACTACAAGCCGATTCGTCCGAAGTTCAAAGAGTAGCTGTCGCACTCCGCGTGCCGTCCGCTGAAGCATTTTGTTTAACGGCAAGCCGCGGGCGACTGTTCTTCTATTAGCTGCTGTCAATTCGTTTAACGGCGTTTAACGGCAAGCCGAAGGCGACTGCTTTATGAGCTGGAAGAAGAGAGGAAGACAGTCGCCTTCGGCTTGCCGTTAAACAATTCTGCCCAGTTCGCAAATAGAATCCTCATTACAAACACTCCCCAAACGGCTACGGCTTGCAATTGTCTAGTGGCAGCGTTACATTAGCCGCGTTAGCGTTTTGAGTTCTGGGCTTGGCGAGCGTCGCTCGTTGGTTTGTGGGCAAAACGTCAACCCAAGCGTCGTCTGGTCGGCCGAAACGCTTTGATCACAACTTCGCTGATGTAGATTTTCGGCCTGAACATTTGGGCCATTAATAGGTAGCTGCATCACAATCGGATTCGCCCTCGAATCACTCGTTGCTTACAAAAATCCCCCCGTCCAACCCTCATCGACAATCACTAGTCCAGTGAAACCAGCCTCAACAGGTTTACTCCTACTTTTGCTTTTGCTGCTTACCACGCGAGTCCTTGTGACTGATGTTGTGCGATTGTTGCGCATCTGCGGTACCCAGTCGAACAGCAAAAAGCAGTTGCAAAATCAGAAGCGTGGATGTCTAGCGCGAGCTGCAGAGCTTAACGCGTTGGCATCAAGCTTTCGAGTTGCGCGAGACAGCGTGTTGAGATTTGAAACCAAAGGACTCGGTTGGTACCGACTTAAGGTTGGAATTGAATTGAATAATTGGCTGCACATGATTTCAGAGAAATCCTCTGTGGCGGCTGTGTAATGCGACTTGCGATCCCGGAACTGTAAGTTTCGGCTAGTTGGGCGAATTCTGTTTGTGAAAAAATAAACAGAGAGGTCGCATTGTGTTTTTCTCTTTCGCTGACTCTAACGTCAGTACTTCATGGTTCGTCCATGATCTGCCGAATTTGATCACTCCCAATTCGTTGATGCTCGGTCAAGATGCAGGTGGTCAAGCTGGAATCGCTCAAGCCGGAAGCTTGATTCCCATCGTTGCTGGCGTAGTCGGTTTAGTCTTTGGTGCCGGTGCCATACTGCTAGTCAACTTTCTTCGCAGCCGAGATCTGAAGGCACAGGCGCAGACCATCATCGATCAAGCGAAGAGTGATGCGGCCAACATTGTTCGTACCAGCCAGTTGGAAGTCAAAGAGTCGGCTCTGCAACAAAAGCAGCAGTTTGAAAACGAAGCGAATAAGCTGCGTGAGCAAGTTCGCAAGAAAGAGGCTACGCTGGACCGCCGCGATGAGACCATACAGCAAGCCGCGGATGATCTTCGCAAGCAAGAAAAGATGGTCGAGGCTAATCAACGACGCTTAGCTGAGAAGATCAACGAAGCTACGAAGAAGTCTGAGCGGCTGGAGCTGGTACTGCAAACTCAGACCTCGGAGCTTCAGAAGCTGTCCGGCATGAGCAAGGAAGCGGCTAGTGAAAAATTGATGAAAGTGCTGGAGCGCGAGCTTGAGGGTGAGATCGGGACTCAACTTCTCAAGCACGAGCGAAGACTGAACGAAATGGCCGAGCAAAAATCGCAAGAGATCATTCTCACGGCGATGCAGCGTTACGCGTCGGCTCATACCGCCGAAAACACCACCAGCACCGTCGATATCCCCAGCGATGAAATGAAGGGCCGCATCATTGGTCGCGAAGGCCGAAACATCCGCGCCTTTGAAAAGGCAACCGGCGTCGACGTAATCATCGATGATACGCCGGGAGTGGTGATCATTAGTGGTTTTGATCCAGTGCGTCGCGAAGTGGCTCGCCGTTCCTTGGACAAGTTGATCGCTGATGGTCGGATTCACCCATCACGAATTGAAGAACTGGTTGCAGAAACGAATAAAGAGATTGAAAAGTTCATTCGCCGTAAAGGCCAGGAAGCTGCCGAAGAGGTGAACATTGGCGGATTGCACGACAAAGTCATCTACATGCTTGGTCGATTGCATTTCCGTACTAGCTTCAGCCAAAACGTGCTATTGCACAGTATCGAAGTAGCCTTCCTTTCCGGCTTGATGGCGGAAATGATTGGCATGAACCCAGAGATCGCTCGCCGTGCCGGTTTGCTTCACGATATCGGCAAGGCGGCGGACCACGAATTAGAAGGTGGTCACCCCAAGATCGGCGCGGATCTACTGAAGCGACACGGCGAAAAAGAGATTGTTGTTCACGCTGCATTGGGACACCACGATCAATTGACGACCGAATACCCTTACACTTTGCTCGTTGCCACAGCCGATGCTTGTAGTGCTTCGCGCCCGGGAGCACGCCGCGAATCGCTCGAACGTTATATCAAGCGGATGGAAGAGCTGGAGACGATCGCCAGAGGCTTTGGTGGTGTCGAGCAAGCGTTTGCGATTCAAGCTGGTCGTGAACTTCGCGTGATTGTAAGTGCTAAAGAGACCGATGATTCTAAAGCCGCGAAGATTTGCCACGATATCGCGCGGGCTTTCGAGCAGCAACTTACTTACCCAGGTGAAATCAAGATTACCGTGGTTCGTGAATCTAGATTTTCAGAGGTGGCTCGATAGCCAGTGACGTCATGCAGTTGCCGCCAAATCCGCCAGAACAAGATCATCTACGAATTGTTTTAGTCGGAGACATTGTAGGCAAGCCTGGCTTGCGCGCTGCCGCTGCCGCTGGAATGTGGTTTCGTCGCGAGCTCAAAGCCGAGTGCTTGCTGGCCAACGCTGAGAACGTAGCTGACGGCGCGGGGATTCGCGCGCCCGACTATCGACGTTTGATGCAATCTGGTTTCCATGGATTGACGCTGGGCGACCACATCTACAAGAAGAAGGAAGCCCTCGAGCTGCTAGCGACCGCGACCAATATTGTCCGACCATGTAACTTTCCGCCGGGTTCTGTCGGTAAGACTCACATGATCCTCAAGGTTCGGGAGACTGTATCTGTAGCCGTATTCAGCGCACTGGGTCGAGTTTTCATGAGACCTGTAGATTGCCCATTTCTAGCGATGCAACGCGAACTGGATACACTGTCTAGCGACGTGAAGATTCGGATTGTGGACTTTCATGCAGAAGCGACCAGCGACAAACAGGTGATGGGTCGATTGTTGGACGGTCGAGTCTCCGCGGTGCTTGGGACTCACACGCACGTTGCAACCGCCGATGAGCAGATTTTGCCGGGTGGAACAGGCTTTCAATGCGATGTTGGTATGACTGGTCCCTTTGAGAGTATCATCGGTCGAAACATTGAAGCGGTAGTTGAATCCACCTTGACCGCTCTGCCCCTGCCCTACCATGTTGCCAAAGAGGACATTCGCTTGAGTGCAACGTGGGTAGATGTTTCCATTGCCACCGGGCGTTGTCAACGCATCGGTCGGTTGAGTTTACGATTGCCGGAGTTGGAGGAGTACATCGCAGGTATGACTCCAGGCACCTTAAGGCTTTAAGCTGTCAGACTGAAGTATTGCAAAGAAGAGGATCGAACGATGGATGCGGGTAAAGAACCTGTGCACTTGGCAATTGATGTTGGCGCATCGAGCGGCCGCGTGCTTGCTGGTAGCGTTACTGAGCGCGGTTATCAACTTGAAGAGATCCACCGCTTCGAAAATGGGCCAGTCCATTTAGGCAATCGTCTGGTTTGGAATCTGTTGTCGGTCTCGGAGGAGATCCTTCGCGGCTTACATATGGCCGCGGGGCGATTTGGCGATCGTATCTGCAGCGTCGGCGCTGACACTTGGGGCGTGGATTACGTTCTGCTAGATCGAAATGACGATCAAGTCGGACCAGCCTTTTGTTACCGTGACCCGAGGACTCGTGGACTGTTGGATGTAGCTTACAGCCGAATGAGCCGACAAGATATCTTTGCCAATACGGGCCTACAGTTTATGGAGATCAACACGGCCTACCAGTTGCTCTCCATGCGACAAGAGTGTTCGCCCCTGCTGGATATTGCTGAGAAGTTCTTGATGATCCCGGACTTCATTCATTGGCAATTGTCAGGTGACAAGTGCAATGAATTCACGAACGCTTCGACACCTCAGTTGCTAGACCCACAGACGTGTGATTGGAGCAAGCCGGTTATCGATGCCTTTGAGATCCCGAGTTCCATTTTCTCGACCCCAATTCAACCCGGCACCAAGTTGGGCACGATTACTCCTTACGTTGCCAGTCGTTGTGGTTTGAATTCGTCGGTTGAGGTGATCGTCCCCGCCACGCATGATACTGGATCAGCTGTACTGGCCGTCCCGGCAGCTACGTTTGCTCAAGCTCAGCCCGATTGGTGCTACATCAGTTGCGGTACATGGTCGTTGATGGGCGTTGAGCTGAATGCGCCGAATCTTAGCCAGGCTTGCCAGATGTTCAACTTCACCAACGAAGGTGGCGTTGGAGGAAGCGTTCGATTACTCAAGAATATTTCCGGCTTGTGGATTGTGCAACGATGTCGTGAGCAGTGGAAACGCGACGGCCGCGATTTAGGTTGGAGCGAGTTATCGCGACTGGCCGGCGAAGCCGAGAGCATGATTGCGGTGATCGATCCCGATGACATGATCTTTGCGGCACCTGAAAATATGCCAGCCGCAATTCGCGAGTACTGCAAGCGAACCAGTCAACGAGTTCCCCAAACGGAAGGTGAGATCATTCGCTGTGCCTTGGAGAGTTTGGCTCTTCGCTATCGCATGGTTTTGGAGACGCTTGAGCAATTGATTGGACATCCGCTCAAGACGATTCACATGGTTGGTGGCGGCGTACAAAATCGGCTTTTGTGCCAGTTCGCCGCAGATGCCTGTGGACGTCATGTAGTTGCAGGTCCAGTGGAAGCAACTGCACTTGGTAATATGCTGATTCAAGCCGTTGGGTGTGGACGTTTGTCGGGAGTCGATCAAGCTCGAGATCTCGTACGACGATCGCCCAATATTGAGACTTACGAGCCTCATTCAGATACAGCCACCATCGCTTGTTGGAATCATGGCTACGAGAAGTTGCGTCAGTTGACCATGGGCGGGTAGCAAACGTAGCGGGCACAATCCGTGTACCGTCCGCTGTCTTCAGAGTGTGCCACGCCACTCCGTGGCGTTCTTCCTCTTCCTTCTTCCTTCTTCCTTCTCAAGTCTCAAGTCTCAAGTCTCAAACAGCGGACGGCACACGGAGTGTGCCTGCTACTATCAGCCGATCGGCAGTCCGAGATTTGGCTTGACGGTTCGAAGGGAGAGAATCGACTGGATTCGGGTAACACCCGGCAAGCGGCTTAGGCTTTGCCGATGAATGCGTTCATAGTCTTCGGTGTCCTGAGCCACGATGCGAAGCAGATAGTCGTACTGGCCGCCAACCAAATAGCACTCAAGCACCTCAGGTATTTGCCGAAGAGCCTTTTCAAAGTTCTCGAACGCTTCCTCGCCTTGCGTTGCCAGGGAAAGCTCGACAAAGAACTCGGCGCGAAATCCAAGCTTTTGGGGTGATAGCTTGGCAACATAACCCGTCACAACTCCAACATCCTCCAACGACTTGATCCGTCGGTGACAGGCTGATGTGGACAAATGCACCTTCTCAGCCAGTTCAGAAATGGACTGTCGGCAGTTGTTTTGCAGGTTGGCTAAAATCTGAATGTCTGTATCGTCCAGCGATACCTGTTTTTCAGTTTTCATGATATTGCACCGGTTGGTGATTCTTGCGCCGTTGTTTCGATGTGGTTCGGCTAGACGAAATAATTTACACCAAAACGGCCCATTTCTGGCATTTCTTCCAGAGAATTTCTCTGGGGAATCTGATTTTGATAAGAAATCCCAAGGGCAAAAGATTAGAATTAGTTTTCCAAATCGAGGCCATTCGTGGCCTCACGGGAGATTGGTGAGGAGGTGTTGCGGTAAACCAAGGGCCGCAACACCTCTTTTTTTTTGTGGGCTCATTTGCCAGGTTTTTTACTGAGCAGGTCAAATTCCTGCCGGGTTGACGATGTTGCAAGCTCGTCTACGACCTTCTCCTTGTTGCACTCGACAATCTTCCGTCGTTGATGCAGAATCTGCACACGTCTCCTTTCGCTAAATCAGTCTCTGGCGAAAAACTCTCTCGCATACCCATCGATCCAGCAAATGACTACATCCGAAATGCGAGTGGAGCTTGCAGAACGCAGCTACAGCATCGTTGTCGGTCAAGGGGCGCTCGCTCAGCTTGCCGACCGCGTCGCCAAGTTATTCCCAAAAGCGAATCATGCAATTGTCATTTATGACTCGAATGTTGCCACAATCGCTCAGTCTGTCGCGGAGCAGTTCCAAAATAAGCAGTGGCGCGTGGGGCATATTACCATTGCCAGCGGTGAGTCCAGCAAGAGTGTCGACCAGCTCGGGCGCATCTGGCATGAGCTGTTAGACAATCGCACAGATCGAGGCAGTATCGTCGTTGCAGTGGGTGGAGGCGTTGTCGGAGATCTGGCGGGCTTTGCCGCAGCGACATTCGCACGAGGGCTTAGTCTTGTTCAAATTCCAACAACTCTGCTCAGCCAAGTCGATTCAAGCGTTGGTGGTAAGACTGGAATCAATCTTACTAGCGCGAAGAACATGGTCGGCGCGTTTTGGCAGCCCAGTTTAGTGATGATCGATACGACGACGTTGGAGTCGTTACCTACTCGCGAATACGTTTCAGGCATTGCCGAGATCGTCAAGTACGGAGTCATTCTCTTGCCAGAATTGTTCGAGTACTTGCAGGCTAACGTAGCTGCGATTCTCAGCCGCGATGCTCAAGTGTTGAGGCATATCGTGGTCGAATCATGTCGAGCCAAAGCCATGGTAGTGCAGCAAGACGAACGCGAGACGACTGGCTTACGAGCGATCCTGAATTACGGGCACACCTTTGCGCATGCTATCGAAGCGACTGCGGGTTATGGGGCGCTGCTTCATGGCGAAGCTGTAGCGATTGGTATGAACATGGCAGGACACTTGGCTCAGATGCTTGGGCGAGTAGACTCGAGCTTCGTAGAACTCCAAGCAAAACTAATGCAGGCTCTGACACTTCCCATTACACTCGCACCATCCAATGTCGACGCAATGTGGGAAGTAATGCTCACAGACAAGAAGGTCGAGCATGGGAAGCTTCGATTTGTTCTACCGACGCGTTTGGGACATGTTGAACTGGTGCATGGAGTCCCGCGAGAATTGGCCATCGAAGCCATCAACCGATGCACAAAGGGGTGATGACTGTTGATCCCAACCCGAAGCGTTAGTTTTGATGATGCGCTTTTGCGTTTTAGGGGCGAAGCCCTGCCCGTTTCCCTAGCCCAACCTGCAGGGCTGGTTACGTATTTCGCGAAAAACAAAGGGCCAACGGCCCGCCGGTTTGCGTGCAAACCGGCGGGCCGTTGGCCCTTAACCTACGCAAGCTTCATCACCCAGCCCGATGGGCTGGGCTAGGTAAATTGCTGGGCCTTCGGCCCGAAATCTCAGTCACGGCCC
>CAUJKA010000415.1 GCA_963204965.1 Planctomycetota bacterium
CACCGATCCCATCATGCCTTTGCACACCGGACAGAGCTCGCGTGAGACCGTCGTTCATCGTCCTATGGAGTGGAGCATCTGTAAATCGTACGATGATATTCTTGCGTACTATGTGAATAGCGGTCTGCAATGTGACTTTACGTTAGCCAGCGATGACAAGTGGATTGGCAAAGCCGTCGTCGCTGCAGCCAGTGTGGCTCATCGCCACTACGATCGCTTGATTGCGATCTACGACCTTAAGAAAGGCGTTGCCAATCCTCGTCAGGGCCTGAACGATGAAGCGGTAGCAATTCTTTCCGAGCTATTCGCTTTAGCTATCCACGGATTCTCTTCTGTGCTTTCACGACTTGCTGACGAAACAACTGCACAACTTCCGCAAGTATCGCTCACCATGACGTCGTTACTTGCCACGATCGACATGCCACTAGCTTGGGTCGTGCGAAAAATCTCGGACTCGCAGGAACGACGAGCCGTACAGGCAATCCTCGTCGAGTACAACAAGACGGGCGTGCTTAGACGAACCTTGCCTGCCGAAATCGCCATGGTCGAGAAAGCCAAGATCGAACAACCCGAGCTTCGTTTTAACTTCGAAGGCGACAATAACGTTCAAACTCCCGAGCTAAAAGTCGCGACGAAAACGCAAAACGATGCAGATTCGGAAAGCAGCACATCCACAGAAGCGAAAGAGTCTCGCAAGCTGGCCAGCATCTCAATTCCATCCGACACGGTGGTTGCAACCAAGGAAGTAGCACCGGTTGAGCCATCTACACTCGATTCAGCCTCAGAACAAACCGACACAGAGCTGCCGAAACACCTGGATCTGATCAGCGAATCTACCAACGTTGGTTCGATGGAAACGCTCGACACGCCTCAGAAGGCTGACGAACCAGTAGCCGATGGCCAACCTAAGTTCGTTCCGCTGTCACAAGCTCGTACCAAACTGCGAGTCCATAAAGAGGACAACGAATCGAAACCGGCGGCATCTGCTGAAAAGAAGAAACCGGCGACTGCAAAATCGACGGCACAAGCGGCACAGGCTCAAACTCCACCTGTTAGCGAAGAGAAGGAATCTCGCGAAGCACCTTTACGCATCGCTCCCGGGACGATGCTGCCAACGGTAGACGATCCAAGCAACAATGTGCACTACGGATCGCCGCTGGTGGAAGCTCCTTCGATTGGTCCCAAGACGGCCAAGCGTTTTGAGAACATTGGAATTCGTACCATTCGACAATTCGTTTCCATCAATGCTGAAGAACTGGTCGAGCGCCTGGCGACGCGTTGGATCACCCTCGATCTGATCCGCGACTGGCAAGATCAAGCTCGATTGGTTTGCGAAGTCCCTGTGCTAAGCGGCTATCGAGCTCAATTGCTTGTTGCCGTTGGATGTCGCACCTCCTGGCAGCTCCGCACCTCCAGCGCTGTAGCTCTTTACGCTCAACTTGAGCCGTTTTGCAACACAGCCGAGGGCGAGCAGATCTTGCGCTCCGCACGCATCCCCACGGCCGAAGATGTCGAAGCATGGATCGACTCCGCCAAGCAATTCGCTCGACGAAGCGTTGCTTAAGGGTCCGCGATTGTTGCTTCCGGTGATTTAGTGCAATGCCGTGTTGTTCACTACTAATGATTCAACTGTTCTTGTCTTCTGCCTTCCTCATAAAGAGCTCCGAGTATCCTTAACTCGGACTTTGCTGCCAGCGAGTCTGCCTTTTTGAGGCTCTTGATGCGTTCATCGAACGAATCCACATCATGAAATCGCTTCATCGTCCACTTGGCCTTCATAAACTGACCCACGTTCAAGAACGAATATGGCAAAAAGGTGTGGTCAAACCAAATTGGCTCCGAACTTAGTGCCTCATTGTAATCCTCGATTTTCGACGAAGTAATCGATTCGCGGACTTGATATTCAAACCTGAGCTTCTCGTTTGATGCAGTTCGAATCTTCGCAACTTGATCGTCGGAGAGTTCCAGCCAAAACTTGGCAAAAGGCGTATAGAGCCTGTTCGACTCTAACCAGCAATCTGCGATTTTCGAAAGTTCCGACCGTGACAATAGCTTCTCGAGACTTTCTAGCAACTCTTTTTCGGCTTGGATTTCTGCCACTTCATATGCGATCAAACGCTTTGCGATCTCCTCCTTGGGTAACTCTGGAACAGAAACGTAAACAAGTAGTTTCGAGGGAAAGCCCAACTCCTGAGCTTTCAAGTCTCGTTCTCGCAACTTCTGACTGTTGAGCGGCTCAAGATTCTTTGTGTGGCGTGCATACCTCTCTCTCATCAAGGCATTCAGCGACTCGGCTCGTTCAGGTGACAATGACATTGCACGGATAATTGAATCACTTATCAGATAAGAGGTGTTCACACCATCTTTGAGCTCAACTCTTTGTTCAGAAAACCAGCGAAGACTCCGAAACGCCCTATCTATCAGATTCAATCTTGCGTTCAGCGTAGCTTCATCACCAAAGGGATTCTGCGACAAGGTGAAGGAAACCCCTGTTCTCTTCTTTTGCTCGGTACCCCGACCTTTCGAATTTGAGCCATCCAGCGCGAAAGTGCTTTGTACCGGTATAAGAACCGGTAGAAACAGCGCATAAAGTCGTAATGACGATCCTATCAATATCATCTTCCTGACTCTCCTGGCTTAGTCCAATAGAGGAACGCAACAATGGTGATCAATCGACTTGGGAGATGTTTTGAATCCCCAGCGATCTACGTTCACATAGTTTACCACTTTTCCTAGGTGAAAATGACCTGAAGAAAACTCATGAAAGAACATTGTGTTGCTATCGAACAGAATTCAAAGTCATTGGATTGTGGCAAGTCTAATTGAAGGTCAAAGCGATTCCAGGAGCAGCCAATTGCTACAATTACCTACCATGAACTAATGGCTAACCCAGTAAGCAACCCATTTTGAGGCAAAGTGATGGCTGCCGTCTATCTCATCGCGACCATGGATACTAAAGGTCTTGAACTAGCGTTCATCGCTCAGCGGCTTCGATCCGAAGGCGTTCCAGTAGTTATGGTCGACGTCGGAACATTGAATGAGCCGCAAGTCACTCCCGACGTTGGCAGGGATCAAGTCAGCGCCGGTCGCTTTGCTGTGTCGGAGAACTCGGATCGCGGATCAGCGGTCAGCCAGATGAGCGATTGGCTGACGGAGTATCTTCAAGCCGAATTGGCTGCCGGTAACATTCTGGGCGTCTTGGGAATTGGAGGGAGCGGCGGAACAGCCTTGATCACGCGAGCGATGCGAGGCCTACGAATTGGACTTCCCAAACTGATGGTCAGTACGGTCGCCAGCGGCAATGTGGCAGCGTATGTCGATTGTCATGACATTACGATGATGTACTCCGTAGTTGACATCGCGGGACTCAACTCGGTTTCGCAACGAATACTTGCCAACGCGGCGGCTGCAATGGCAGGCATGGCGCAGCAGAAGCCGCTGGACCAGCGCGAGATCAAGCCCGCTGTCGGCATGACGATGTTTGGAGTCACCACGCCTTGCGTTAACGCAGTTCGTCAGCAACTTGAGTCAGAAGGCTTCGATGCGCTGGCCTTCCATGCAACCGGTTCAGGCGGTCGAGCCATGGAGCAATTGGTCGCGGCCGGTTTGATTCAAGGAGTACTGGACATCACGACCACCGAAATCGCTGACGAGATCGCGGGTGGAATTTTTGCAGGCGGTCCTGAAAGACTAGACCAACTGATCGCGGCGAAGATTCCACTGGTCTTAAGCTTGGGAGCCATGGATATGGTCAATTTTGGTGCTTTGGAAACAGTGCCCGAGAAGTACCGCCATCGCAAATTACATGTGCACAACCCGCAAATCACCCTCATGCGCACCAATGTTGAAGAGAATCGAAAGATAGGCCATTGGATGGCGAATAAGCTCAATCGGTCCACCGCTCCGCTTCGTTTGCTGATCCCGGAATGCGGCTTGTCACTCCTGGATCAGCCGGGTGGCGTTTTCTACGATCCCGAAGCAGACCAAGCGTTGTTCGATTCGCTCCGCGAGCATCTGCATACCACCGATGAACGAGTGATCGAGTCTTATCCGATGACCATCAACTCGCCCGAGTTTGTCGAAAAGCTGATCGAGGCATTCCATCGGCTGGTGATATAGTGATCGAGTTTGTTTCCAGCAAATCGTTTAACCGCAAGCCGGAGGCGAGTGCTTACTGTGCGGCAAATCGTTTAACGGCGTTTAACGGCAAGCCGCAGGCGACTGCTTCCTCACAACCGATTTTATTGCTTGAACGTGGCCCCCATCTACATGCCCATGACTCCAGATCCATAACTCCAGATCCATGGCCGCGTTCAATCCTCAGTCGCCTCCGGCTTGCCGTTAAACGCAATACCGTTCAATTAGCCATAACTACCGTCTCTGCAAAGGTTTTCGTAAGGGGCGGTAGCTTCCGATGTTTGG
>CAUJKA010000416.1 GCA_963204965.1 Planctomycetota bacterium
GTTACGCCTTGCGCTTTGCGGGAGTTGATTCCAACCGATCCTAGAGATGCAACACCGCCTCCGCCTGTCGAAAACACGTGCCCAATGTCATAATTCGCATTGCCGATGATGTTGTCGATCGTTCTTTGATTTTCCGACAACATGGTAAAGCCATCGTTGTTGGTGAAGGGGTCCGTATTGGCATCCGTAAAGATGATTGATGCATTGTTGGCAATCAATTTCATCGTCACCGAAAGTTCTGTGCGATAGACACCATCGACACGGTTCACTGCGACGACCACTGCAGCTAACGAAGCGGTCGCAGCCGACACGCCATTGTTAAGGTTCGCGTGAAATTGAGAATACTCGCCAGTCGTTGCAACAGCTAAGCGATACTCGCGAAGTATTGTTCCACTGCGTCCACCAAACTCGCCTTCCCCTGGATAGTTAGAACCGCCTTGGTTCGGATCGACATTCAATGAAACATCGATGGGTGGAAAAGCCTGAAATACGCTCTTAGGAATGTTCTGGCTTGGGAAGTAGCTCACATAAAGTTGATCGCTGGCTTGCGCGTAGGGATCAACATAGTACGAGCCGTTATCGGAGAGAACTTGCGCATGAAATCCAATCGGTGTAATGTCGAATCGAAGTGATGCTTGAGGGTCATCAATGCCCTGCCCTGCGTAAGTTCTGATGTCTGGGAATTGAGCAGCGAGCCCATCTTCCATGACTGGCGAAGAGTAAACTGTGAATCTCTCCAAAGTTCCATCCGGTCGAGGAATGGAAACGACGATGTTCGATGATTGTCCAGAGAACTCGAGCGGAGCAGCCTCAACGCTATTCCTAAGATCGTTGGTGTTCAGGCTGAACAAATCAAAGTTAGTCATCTGCGTTCTCGGAACTACTGTCGATGGAACGTCATCCAAGTCGACAGGATTCCAAAGACTAAAAGCCAAGCGATTCTCTAAGCCCTCGATACGCAATTGTCGCCGAAAAGCTCGTTGGAAACTGTCGCGAGAAAAAAACGAAAAACGCTTCATTGCAGAATCTCAAAAGCAAAGGTCTATGGAGTGGGATCGTTAATGTCTAACAATGATTTGCCGGGAAAATACCGGCTGTCACAGCGGGCGCAGAATTGGTGCGACCAAAATAATCCGCACGATTATAGCTGCCGCCGATGAAAACTGTACAAATGGGTTCTTCGCATTTGCCGGGAATGCTTGCCAAACGGGGGGGGCGCTCGGATTGCTGAGGGATGAATTGCTGTGGCTTGGGCTTCAGGGGTTCGCTGGTAAAGAACGGAAACAAAAACGATTTTCAATGGCTACGACTCAACGTCGAAGCCCTTCCAGCTCGCCTTCGCCCCAGTTGCCGCGATGTCCAACCCAATCGCAACATTTCTTTGTTGTAATGATTCTTGAGATTTCATAGAATTTGAATTCTTGTCTGAACCAACAATCTCATCTAGGGGAAGCGAAAATGAAAATCCGCTTAGCTCGTCTTTCTGTTGGAATCGCGCTTTTTGCATTTGGCGGTCAAATCGGCGGTCAAATCAATGCGTCTGACCCGGATACTCTCAAGCAAGCCACGGCTTTAGTTGGCCAAGCCATTCAATCGGAGATCGATGGAGACCTCGTTAGCCGCGATCGCTTGCTAAAAGAAGCCTGTCATTTAGATTCCGAGTTTGCCCCTGCGCGATGGCTTCAAGGGCAAGTGAAATCGGTGGACGGGAAGTGGACATCCGTCGAAGAGTCCGTCACTACAGCACAATCCAATAGACTGCTTGCCGAGTACGAGTCGATGCGATCGCGACAGCCCGCAAGTGTGGAAGGGAATTGGCAAGCTGCCCAATGGTGCGCGAAGAATGGCATGATGGCTCAATGCCGCGCTCACTTAGAGAATATTATTGTTTTGGATCATGACAATAAAGCAGCTCGCGCGGCTCTTGGGCACCAATTGGTTGGGCATGATTGGGTTTCACCCGCAGATCAAGCACGACTGGTTCAGCGGGCGGCATTTGCAAGCCTAGGAAGAGAAATGTATGGTCAAGGAATTGAAGCGCTAGCTCTTAAAATCAGTTCGGGAAGCGGCCGCGAACAGGAAGCCGCCCTGAAGGAGATGTTCGCTATCGATGACCCACTTGTGATTCCTATGTTGGAGAGTTTGGCTGGCAAGAGTACTCTGTTTGCGATGATTGCGACCAAGCGACTGACAGAAATAGATCATCCTGAATCTTCATTAGCACTCATGCGGATCGCTGTTCTTTATCCAGATGATCAGGTTACGAACTTAGCAATCGAGGGACTGAAGAAAAAGCCGCTGCATGACTTTGTCCCCGAGATGCTGTCGGCCATGTCATCCCAGATTCTCAGTATGACGATTCCGGTTTTCGATTCGCATGGCGAATTTGCTGGATTTCGCCAATCGTTCGCCAAAGAGGAAATGGATGAAGTCCGTACGCTTAATTTTGACTCTCAGTTGGTCACGCAAATGGTAGGACTTCCGGTCTCGACCCCAGGAGGATTGTTCCGTAAATCGAGTCTGAAGTTGCTTGCTCGCAATCCGAATATGCCCTACGGCCAACGAAACACTTGGGGTTACACGACCGAACATACCCCAATAATTGGGTCTGACCCAAATGAAGCGCAGGCCTTTTTTGAGCAAGCGAAGCTGCTGGAGCAGATGACGAAGTTGGCATTGGCCGCAAGCGTGCAAGATCGGCAAGTTCGTGTTGCCAAAGAAAACGAGCAAATCAATCGAATCAACCGACGCATCGCAACGGTTTTGAGTCACATCGTGGACGTTGAGTTTGCGACAGTACCACGCGACGTTTGGAGTTGGTGGGATCGTTACAACGAAACAGCTTACCAACAAACCAAATATCACCGCAGGCAATACGGGCAGCTTGCCTTTGCTGCTCCTCGACCTTACACAATTGAATCACCAAACTTTGGTTCAACGAAGACCGAGTTCCACGTCTACAAGGCATCCTGTTTTGTTGCCGGTACCAAGATCAATACGTTGCGCGGGCTAAAGGCGATCGAGTCCATTATGCCTGGAGATATGGTGCTTTCCTGCGATATCCGCACTGGGGAATTGGGATACAAGCCAGTCATCTGTGGCACCAACCGCGATCCAGCCAAGACTGTAATCTTGAAAGTTGACGATGAGATTATTCATGCAACAACCGGCCACCTGCTTTGGGTTTGTGGAAAGGGTTGGGTAAAGGCTGGAGAGATTAAGGTTGGTGAACTACTGCACACTTCGGCCGAACCTGCGGTCGTTGTCAGTAGCTCACCGGGGCCAGAACTACCCACACATAATCTGATCATTGCCGATACGCATAACTACTTTGTAGGTACAAGTCGCCTGTTATCACACGATGTCCTACCAAGAGGGGCGATTGAAGAGCAGGTGCCAGGCCAGTTGATGTTGACCGTGAAGTAGTGCAAGGCCAAGCAATGCATAGTCAAAGCTAGGGAACAAGCTTGTAGAGCGTTGTGGTAGTTCGCAACAGCAGGCTGTTCCCTACGATGGCTGGCGAAGCATTGCAACCGTCGGGCAGTTGATTTTCACCAACCAATTTGGGTTCATCTTCAATAGTGAAGACATAGCCTTTTCCGTCATGATCAACCGCCACAACATAATCGTTGGTTGCCACTAACGACGCGCTAAACTTGCCGCCCAGTCGTTGCTTCCAAACTGGCTCGCCAGTCGCTAAATCCAGGCGGCAGATTACTCCGTCGTCAGTGATGTCGAAAAGCCGGCCTTGAACCAGCACAGGACTTGGCTTGGAACCAATGCCTTTGTTTTGAGCCCAGACGATGTGCGTTTTGGTAACATCGCCGCTCCCATCGGCTTTGACGCAAAGCATTTGAGCTTTGCTGAATCCAGTGCTGAAATAAAGTCGGCTGCCATCAAAAACAGGACGAACGGTGGTCGAGTGCTCGGGGTAACGCACTCGCCAAATCTCTTCTCCAGTCTTTGGATTAAGTGACAAGCACGCCATCGCTGCGGGGCTGATCAATTGATCTTTACCCGCGACGGAAATTACAAGCGGAGTTGAGAAGGCCTTGTAGTAGTCGCCATTGTCGGTGCCGTAATCCACTTTGCGATCCGCTTTCCAGGCGGTCGCTCCAGTTTTGCAATCCAAGGCCACGGCATACTGGTGGTCGAAACCATCCATGTGGAAAATGAGCAACCCTTGATAGATGATTGGCGAACTTCCAGCTCCGCGATAGTGATTGCAGGGTAAGTCGCGGCGTTCCCAAACTTTGCTGCAATCGGCGCGTCGGAGGCAAGCGGTTCCATAGGCACCAAAGTGAACGTAGACAAACGCTCCTTCGATTACCGGAGTCGGCGAACCGTACGTATTGGTCGCATGAAAGTCGGGCTGGACCGCAGTGTTTTCGAAGATCAGTTGATCGTGGAGGATCTTACCCGAGTCCAACGCCACGCAGACGACGAACATTTTCAGGCCATCTTCAGTCGCCGTGGTCAGCCAAATCTCATTCCCATCAACGACGGGCGATGACCATGCTCGACCATGAATTGGCGTTTTCCAGGCCACGTGTTCGGTGTCGCTCCATCGGACCGGTATCTTCGACTCGAGCGAGACTCCGTTGGCTGGACCACCTCGAAAGCTTGGCCAGCTTTGGGAATGTGCACTAGAAATGATCGCTTGAGTAAAGACTAATGCAGCGATGGAAAAAACAACGCGTCCTCGAAACGCTCGCAGGCCCTTACGCATCGGATCACCCCTCAGATTTCAACTACTGTGACTCTGTTTGACCAAAGCCGATTATGGTAGCTGAAAATTAGGGCGAAGAAGTAGCCTGCGGTGTTGAACTAATGGATTTCTCGGGAGCGTCAGCGAGAGACTCCTTCACAACCCGCTGCGTCAGCGAGGGACACTTTTCAACCCGCTGCGTTTGCGAGGGATCGATGGATTAAATTCGGCTGCGCAGCGTTAAAGCCGGCTACGCAGTGCAGCAAAGCCGACCGCCACCATAATTGCGGCGAAAATACCCCACTGAGTCGCATCCATGTGGGTAATCACTGCACCGATGGCTTTGAGTACATCGCTAAGGAATTTTATGACGGTTTCCATGGAGCTAACCTAACTTTGGGACTTGAAACGGATTGCTTGGGCTGGATTGCCGGAATTCCGATCCATGGCACCTTAGGTCATGGGAATCTGAGAGCCCGAGATGCCCCAAAACAAAGTTGTCGATTGCCGCCAGAGGGTGTTTCTGTGTGCTGTTTCTAGCGAAAAGTCCGATTATTCCAGCCTTGAATGGAACCTACAGGTTTCATCCCTGAACCTGTCGATGGAGGACTTGCGAGTTGGAAGAGCCAACGTATAATTCCCTGCTCGCAGTAGGAACAGCGAACTTGGGCGACCCCCAGATTCAATCGGGGGCCGTAGCTCAATCGGTTAGAGCACCGGCCTGTCACGCCGGAGGTTGCGGGTTCGAATCCCGTCGGCCTCGCTTTCCTACTGCGATTTTTTTATTCCTACTCGGCTCTTTCGTTGAGCCTTCTTAGCGTTTATTTCATTCGCGTCTCTGTCCCAGAGCCGGCTCAAACTCGGTTTGACCTTGAGCAAGGCCCTGAGCGATGTTCTAGAAGGTTCCTTTTCAACGCCTCAGTCGTCTCCTCTGGGCTGGAATCTGGAGTTGTGAACCACCCTTCAAGGCATTCTACTTACGGCACGATTTACAGCGATTCGCGCTGTTTTCGGCTTTGTCTCCACACGCTTGCAACCATTGATCCCATGACCGTTCGCACTCGATTCGCTCCCAGTCCCACAGGATATCTTCACATTGGTGGAGTCCGCACGGCGCTGTTTAATTGGCTTTTGGCAAAGCAAGCTGGAGGGCAATTCCTTCTGCGAATCGACGACACCGACGCGCAGCGCAACGTTGCGGAAGCTCTTCAACCAATTCTGAACGGTTTTCAGTGGTTGGGTATCGATTGGGACGAAGGTCCGACTTTGGATGGCCTGTCGTCCAAAGGACCCTATGGGCCTTACTTTCAGTCGCAGCGCTTAGAACTTTACCAAGCCGCCGCTGACAAGTTGCTGGAGACGGGTCACGCCTACCGCGACTTCGCTCGTCCCGAAGAATTGGCCGCGCAGCGCGAAGAGGCTGAAAAGGCGGGTAAGACCTTTATTTACGACCGCCGTTGGATGGCATCGACACCCGAACAAGCCGCGGAGTTTGAAGCGGAAGGCCGCAATGGAGTCGTCCGATTGAAGATGCCTCGTGACGGTGTCTGTGCATTTAATGACCTGGTCCGCGGGCCGGTCGAATTCGAATGGGCCGCCGAGCAAGATCACGTGATTCAGCGAGCCGATGGAACATGCTTGTACCACTTGGCCAGTGTTGTTGACGACTATGAGATGAAGATCACTCACGTCGTTCGCGCGGTCGAGCACTTGAGCAACACGCCTCGACAGATTTTTATCGCTCAGAGTCTGGGCTACGCTTTGCCGATCTACGCTCACCTGCCTTTCGTGGCCGAACCGGGGGGAAGCGCCAAGTTGAGCAAGCGGAAGTTAGCTGCGTACCTCAAGAACAAGGACTTTGCAGGACTGTTCGAACTGGGACAGAACATTGCCAAGCGAACCGGATTGTCGACCAGCCTCGAGACATTCAATCCCGTGATTGTCGACTTTTATCAAACCGTCGGTTTTCTCCCCGACGCAATTTTGAACTATCTGCTTCTGTTGGGCTGGTCACTGGACGACAGTCGCGAAGCGTTCACTCGCGAAGAAATGATCCAGTTGTTTTCGTTGGATCGCGTTAACAAGGCTCCGGCTAGCTTTGATATTGCGAAGCTCGTTTCCTTTCAGTCTCGCTGGATGAACTCGACCGAGCTTGATACTAAAGTTGCCCTCTGTATGCCTTACCTGAAGGCAGCAAAGATCGTTGGGGAACAGCCGAGTGAAGAAGAAGTCGCTCACGTTGGAAAAGTAGTTGCTGCCGCGGGCGATCGCATTAAAGTTGCTGGTGACGTCCTGGACTACGACGATTTCTTCGCTTCGGACGAAACGCTCGTGTTCAATCCAGCGGACGTAGATAAGCGACTTAAGGCTGATCCTACTGCAGTCGGATACGTTAAGAAGTATCGCGAAGTTTTATCGTCGATCGAGAGCTTTGATGTAGCGACTCTTGAGCAGAGTTTAAATCAGTTCATGGAAGCTGAAGGAATCAAGTTCAAGCAGATCATTCACGCCCTGCGAGTCGCTCTAACGGGCAAGTCGGTTGGATTCGGAATGTTCGACGCAATGGCCATCTTGGGTAAACAGTCTTGCTTGGCTCGTATTGATCGCGCTATGCAGCTTTAGAGTTGTTGGGGGGCACGCGGTACCCGGGCGTCCCGCCCGTTCGTGATTTGCTGCCCCGGCACGGGTGGTACGCTCTGAGAGGCAACGAGCCTCGAAGGGCGTGGATGGTTGTTTCTTAGTTTGGGACGAGCTTGACTGCTTGCTGCAACTTGATCGCCCACGCCCATCAGTTGTTACCTCGCTGCGCTTCGGTCAACAACTTCTGAGCGTGCCACACGTGGCGCCCTGTTTTAGTGCGGTCGCGAGATGCCGTGAACGTGAGACCAGT
>CAUJKA010000417.1 GCA_963204965.1 Planctomycetota bacterium
GGCAGGCCGCGAAATATTACACCCGATGCCATAACTAGACTTCGATTTACCACCGACGACGTGCAATTGCAGATTGCTGGCGTCGCAAGGCGGCTCGGGTTCCAGCCAACGGCTGCGGAGGTCTTGGCGTTTACCGGCGGAGGGCTTAACGCAACGGGATTTGTCGATATCACCAAGGTCAATCGAATCTATGGTGGTGTACTTTGGGGTAAGGGCATCGGCAACTATCGCGAGTTGCCTGACCTCGCCTTAACATCACCTACGGCAGGCGCAGCGCTTGAATCGCTCTCTTGGTATTCAGGACTGACACATGACTGGTCCGAGCGATGGACCTCGAACTTCACTTTCAGTCAAGGCGATGTGAATAACACACCCTTGCAGCCCGCTACAAGCATCGCAACACTTCAGTACATGGCCGTCAATCTTATTTGGCAACCCACTCCGCACACCTTTGCTGGTACTGAGTACTTGTGGGGATTGCGCCGCAATCGCGACAACCTTGATTCCGATGCAAACCGGCTTATGGTGAGTTTCGGATTCTTGCTGCCGTAGTGTGGAGTAGCTTCAATCTGTCGAAGACCTATCGGAGACAATAAGATTGTCTTGCTGATGAATTCGTAGGGCTGCAAGCACTTCTTCGATGACTGTTGGATTGCCAGTCAGTTTCGTGTGCTTTTCGAAAACAAACGCTTCGCTGACAGTACCTGGAAGTTGAGCAGAGGTCACTGGTACGACGCCGTCGGAATCCCCATTTCCTGGCATCCAACGTCCACGGCCGATGATCGAGTGCATTTGCACTCCTGGTCGAATGGGAAGATTGTTGACCGCTGACAGCAATTGGCTATTCGGTTCAAGCATGTCGATGCTTGTAGGAATACGCCGACTGAATTCCGACGAGAACACGCCTGGGTTATCACGGATCAGTTTATCATGCACAGATTTCGATTCATCAGACTCTTTGATCAAGACGGAACCAACGCGGCCTAACATGCGCTGCGCTAAAGCCGAACCACGATGAGGAGTACCTATAAAGACGACGCGAGAGACGAGGGGCGAAGGCTTAAAGAAGGCAATTGCCCTGAGTTGTTTTCGAGTTCTGGAATCCATTGCGACGTCTTCAAATCGACGGTTGGAAAGTGCATCCCAAAGATGTGTGCCACTCTCAGTGATCTGCATCTTGGAGATCAATCCGCCCATACTGTGACCGACTAGAACGATTTCTTGAAGGGCTTCATCAGATTCTTCAGGATCGAGATAACTGCGGATTAGTCTTAACTGGTCACGTAGTAGAGTAGCACTGCGAAGGAAAGGTTCTCCCGTTGGATACTCGAAACCCCACAGTTGATAGTGGTCAGTGAATTCAGGACGTACTTGAATTTCATTGACTAGATCAGCCCAAGTAAGCCGATCTGAGAGCAACCCATGAATAAAGACGATCGGGATTTTCCCCGGTTGATAGGGCTCCAGCATGAAGAGCCCCTCGGAATCTGGAGTTACGAGGCCGGGTTGCAAAAACGACTGAACGTAATTGCGCTTCGTCGTAGCTAACGCACGAGCAATCGGTGCAGAAGTATCCTTGGCAAGTGGGAGGTCTCTCGCACCCACTTCGGTCGTTGATGTGCGAATTGGATCATAGAGTTCCAAGACTGCGGTTGTCGTAGAAGATGAATCGCCCCCGTCTACTTGCCTGAGAAGGAGCGTGGCGGCAAAAGCCTGCTGCTTACGTTGGAAAGGTTCACTTGATTCGCGCTTCCGTATAGCAACTAGTGGAATGCCTAGCCCACCTTGCCGGTAGATTTTGTTAAGCTTCGTTTGGTACTCACCGACGACGACCAACTCATTGAAGTCATCCGGATTTCGCAAAAATCCATGATAGACAATTGGAACCGTTGACCAACCGCCAGCGGTGCGTATTCGAAGTCCGTCGCGGGGGTTGAGACGTTTGTGTTGTTGCCCCTCGCTTACGAGAGAGATTAAAGACGATCGGTAAATCTCTGCAGCTCGATGATTGGGTTTTTCCCTTTGGCTAGCCAGTCGCTCGATATCGCGCCATGCAAATTGTGCAGCGCTGAAAAATTCGTCTACACAACTAGAGTCCCCCTTACCCATGGATTCGATGGCAGCAGCGTAAGCAACTTCTGCTTTCGCCAGATCAGAGCTGCCAAGACTTAGGGGGCATTCTTGGCGAAATAGCGATGGGTTCGGTTCACATAAAGAGGGTGCAGGCCAAGCTCCATGCTGGACTAGCGAACATCCTGCGAACGGGCAGACCAATAGAGCCACGCAGAGTAAGCGAATTCCGTTCCAACTTGATAGCTGCATCAAATTCCTGCTCGATTGCGCGCCTTGGACCATTATTCACGGCAAATTCATTTGCAGGAACTCAGTCGCGAAAAGGCGTTGCCTTCACAAGGCTACAACACGATCCGAGGATTGAGTGGATCTTGCAATTTGTTGAGCCGAGTTTTCGAATCGGATAAACAACGCACGCAGCACAATCGTCAATCTTTCTCACTTAGCAGCCTTGCCAACGGATAGTCTTGCACTCGGACGAGACGAAACGAAAAACCATGGATGTCATTCCAATTACTTAGCTCCACATCACACACAATATCCAAAGTGGCTTGTGGGTGCCAATTCCATCGCTCCAGATTGCAGTGCGATTGCTCCAGAACTACAATTTCGGACGTTAAGAAGCGTGAACGGCATCGACGAATCGCGTCGAGCGTAGAAGACGATTTCAACCTGGAGCAAGCAGATGAAAAAATTCCTAACAAGGTGTATAGGGCTGTTAATTGCGATTACATCAATATCGTTGAACGCAGCAGACAAGAAACCCAACATTCTTGTCATATGGGGTGACGATATCGGCACATGGAACATCAGCCACAACAGCCGCGGCATGATGGGCTACAAAACACCAAATATCGATCGAATTGCGAGGGAAGGCGTTGCGTTCACCGACTACTACGCGCAGCAGAGCTGCACGGCAGGTCGCGCGGCTTTCATCAGCGGTAGCGTTCCTGTGCGGAGCGGAATGACGAAGGTCGGTATGCCCGGTGCAAAAGAAGGCTGGCAGAAAGCAGACTGCACCATGGCCACAGTTCTCAAGAGCCAGGGCTATGCCACAGGTCAGTTCGGCAAGAACCACCAGGGAGATCGCGACGAGCATCTTCCAACTATGCACGGCTTCGATGAGTTCTTCGGCAATCTTTATCACCTGAACGCCGAAGAGGAGCCGGAACACGAAGACTATCCGGGTAACACAAAGATGGCCAATGGCAAGACTTTCCGCGAAGTCTTTGGCCCACGCGGTGTGATGAAGTGCAAGGCTGACGGCAAGGGCGGCCAGATAATAGAGAACACAGGCCCTTTGACCAAAAAACGCATGGAGACCATTGACGAGGAATCGCTCGCTGCTGCGAAGGATTTCATCAAGCGTCAGAATGCTGCAGGGCAACCCTTTTTCTGCTGGTGGAACGGCACTCGCATGCACTTCCGCACGCACGTGAAAAAGGAGAATCGTCATCCAGGCAACGACGAATACACCGACGGTATGATCGAGCACGATGGTCACGTCGGCGAGCTGCTTAAGCTCATCGATGAACTCGGCTTGGCCGACAACACGATAGTTCAGTATTCCACCGACAACGGCCCGCATTACAACACTTGGCCAGACGCTGGCACCATGCCATTCCGCGGCGAAAAGAACTCCAATTGGGAAGGAGCCTTCCGAGCGCCGTGCTTCATCAAGTGGCCCGGCCATTTCCCAGCTGGCACTACGCTAAACGGCATTGTCGCTCACGAGGACTGGCTGCCAACGTTTGCAGCAGCAGCAGGCGCACCCGACATCAAAGAGAAACTACTCAAGGGCGTGGAACTTAACGGCCGCAAATACAAGAACTACCTCGATGGATACAACCTGCTAGATTACCTCAGCGGCAAGACCGACAAATCGCCGCGTAGCGAGTTCATCTACGTCAACGACGCGGGCGAAATCGTTGCGATCCGCGTCGATGACTGGAAGGCCGTATATCTTGAGAATCGCGCCAAGCAACTTCAGGTATGGCGTGAACCTTTCATTCAGCTGCGTTTGCCCCTACTGTTCAACCTTCGCCGCGATCCGTTTGAACGCGCTCAGGAAAACTCGAACACCTACCACGATTGGATGATCGACCGAGCCTATGTTTTGGGGCCGATGCAGGCGATCGCCAGCCGGTTTCTGTTGACGCTGAAGGAATATCCACCTAGCCAAACACCCGGCGATTGGAGCCTTCAGTCTTTAGAGAAGCAGATTAAGAGTATGAGCGGAGAAGGGAAGTAGCCCGTTCCGATTCATACCACATGGCCGCGCCCGTTCTACAATGCGGTCGCGGCCTTTTTTTGGATTCGGATACCGAAGCACTCCAATACTCAACAACCTCAATTGTCCCGATTGCATCGGGACATTTACAGAACGGCATACAAATGAGAACTCAACCCACTGTGGCCACCTTCCTCATTTTTCTTGTGGCTTTGGCCACGGGCAACACGGTTGCAGCCGATGACCCATTGCCCTCGTGGAACGATGGACCTGCCAAAAAATCTATCATTGCGTTTGTCGAGCGAGTTACGAAACCTGGCTCACCTGATTTTGTACCAGTTGCCGAACGCATCGCTGTGTTCGACAACGACGGCACGCTGTGGTGCGAGCAACCGATTCCCGTTCAGCTTTACTTCGCACTCGATCGCGTCAAGGCGCTCGCGCCGCAGCATCCCGAATGGAAAGACAAAGAGCCGTTCGCTTCGCTACTCAAGGGCGACTTAAAATCCGCGATAGCTGGTGGCGAACATGCGCTCATGGAATTCATGATGGCAACGCACACGGGCATCACGACTGTGGAATTCGAACAGATCGTAAAGGACTGGATCGCTAACGCTAAGCATCCGACCACCGGCAAACGTTTCCTCGATATGACTTATCAGCCGATGCTCGAAGTCCTCGCTTACCTCCGGGCAAACGGATTCAAAACTTTCATTGTCTCCGGTGGCGGGATTGAGTTCATGAGACCATGGGTCGAGGCGGCCTATGGGATTCCGCCGGAGCAAGTGGTTGGCAGCAGTGTCAAGACGAAGTTTGAATTGCGCGATGGCAAGCCGGTACTAGTCCGTTTACCTGAGCTGAACTTCAACGACGACAAAGGCGGCAAGCCTGTTGCTATTAACCTGCACATTGGCCGCGTACCAATCGCGGCTTTCGGCAATTCCGTTGGCGACCAGCAGATGCTGGAATACACCAGCGGCGGCAGCGGCGTACGGTTCGGGCTGCTGGTGCTCCACGACGATGCGGCGCGAGAATTTCCGTATGGCCCGGCTCGCGGACTGCCGGATGTTAAACTTGGCTACTTCACTCCCGCCTTGGAAGAGCATGCTAAGAAGGAAGGGTGGATAGTGGTCAGTATGAAGGACGACTGGAATACAGTTTTTCCAGCGGCCAAATCCGAGATCACCGCAATCGATATCCTACTACAACCAGACGCGACGATGCTCAAGCAGGCCGCGGCCAACAACACTCGCTTGCGTACAGTGTACCCGCAGGGATTCGCTTTGGATGCGACGCACACTCCACACATCACGATGCTCCAGTGCTTTGTCCGCACCACCGACCTTGAGAAGGTCTACGCCGCAGTGGAAAAGGTTCTTTCGGCTACCAACGTGAAGGCCATCAAATTGGAAGCGTTCAAGTACTACTATGCCCCGGCGGGCAAAACGGGAGTTGCTGGCATCTGCGCTAAACCGACGCCGGAAATCATAAAGCTCCAAGCCGAGATCATTGCCGCCGCGAAGCCGTTCATGATAGAACGCGGCCCTATCGGTGCGTTCACCAATCCGCACGACGAGCCTGCCACCGACGAAGCCATCATCCAATACGTTTCGACGTTCGTGGTGAAGATGAGCGGTCCGAATTTCAATCCGCACGTTAGCACTGGCGTCGCATCGAAAGAATATCTGGACAAAATGCTTGCCGAACCATTTGAGGCCTTCATTTTTTCCCCGGCAGACGCGGCTGTTTATCAACTGGGGCCGTTCGGAACGGCGGCGAAAAAGCTCAAGCAATTCGACCTAAAACCCTGACTTGCAATTGGATTATTACCACAGCATCGATTCTTCTCAGCACGTCAGTCTCCGCCAGGATCCCTCACTACTTTTCAAAGTCGGCGCACTAGCCGACTGCGAAGTGTTAGGATCTGAGCTCGTGGGCCAAACCGATCCTTTGAACCACCAGGCAAGCAGCGGCCAGCACCAGTCACAGATCGACAATCTGACAGTGAGCACTTGGCGATCGTATCCAAGGAGGCGTTCCCACTAGTAGGCCAGTAGAACAATGCTTTTCAATGGACGAAAAGGGGCTTCATTAATTCGATTCTACCTTTAGCTTTACATCTACCTTCGTGATTTTGCCTTCGAATTGATAGGGGCGTCGCTCGAAGTAATCTCTCGAAACTGGCGAGCCAAGGTCAACACCAACGTCGAAACTTTCACTTGCTGTGAAAGCTGCTGGCACTGTCATCTTGGGACTTGTTCTCGCGATTTCCTTTCCATCGACACTCAGCACTATGTCGGCAGGCGCGCCCGGTCGGGGCACCTTTAAGTTTGTATCCACAACGATGATGTGCTTACCAGGACCGATCTTCTGTGTCGACTTGGCAATTGAACGATCGATGATCATCAGGTTGTACTCGAATACGAGCTGCCCCTTATCCATATAACAAGTGAGGCCGCCGCCGGCTCCACCAAGTGCATAAAGGACTCCACTGGCGTTCTCGCCACACTCAAGTTCGATTGTGACGGTATTGTTGCTGTTTCCTACTGCCGGTGCGGTGAACTCGGGCATACGCGTGGTGGTGTCGTCGAAGCTCCAACTGGTATATGGAGACTTGATTCGGTCTTCGGGATGAAGGCGTAGCCAAATGCCTGCACCGATTGGGAAGACTTTATTCTCCTTGGCTTGTGCAAGGAAAAGCTGCTTCATTTCCAGAAGCTTTTCGGGATGCTCTTTAGCAAGGTCATTCTTTTGCGAAAAGTCCTTTTTAAGATCGTAGAGCTCCCAAACGTCTTTCGATGAATCCCATTCAGCGAGACCTTTTTGAGCATTCAGCCAAGGTGTTAGTGGACCGAAGGTGCACGCATACCAGCCGTCTTTATAAATACCATCACTTCCGTTGTTATCGAAGTACTGAACATGTTTGTTGTCCGGTGCCTTGGCGTCATTAAAGGACGGCAACATGCTTACCCCATCGATTGGATCTTGATCGAAACCGTTTACTTTCTTCGGAGCCTTGATGCCGAGCACGTCATAAAGTGTTGGAGCAATGTCATTGACGTGATAGAACTGCGAGCGAGGCGTGTTGTCGGGCTTGATCTTCTTCGGCCACGAAATCACGAGCGGGTTCCGCGTTCCACCAAAATGCGAAGCGACAAGTTTGGTTGCTTTGAACGGTGTACTTCCTGCCCACGCCCAACCAGCATGATAAATGTTGTCTGTCAATGAACCACCGAGAGCCTTGAGCCCACCGAGTTCATCGAGTGCCTTGATTTGCTGAGCGATTGTGTTGGGGATTTGGTTCTGTGCAAGGAGTTCGCTAATAGAACCATTTTGCCCTTCAGCAGATGAACCATTATCGCCCCAAATGTAGAAGATAATCGTGTTGTCACGCTGGCCTGTTTTGTCGAGATGTTCGATAAGTTTGCCAACTTGATGATCGGTGTGTTCGACGAAGCCAGCATAGATTTCCATCAAACGAGTCTGAAAAGCCCGCTCAGATTCAGGAATATCAGCCCAGGCTGGCATTGTCTTGTCTCGCGCTGTGAGTTCAGTGTCGGCGGGAATCCAACCCAACTTTTTCTGTCGAGCAAAAATTTCTTCGCGAAGCTTGTCCCAGCCTTGGTCAAACTTACCCTTGTACTTGTCGGCCCAGTCCTGCGTCACATGGTGGGGACCATGCACGCCTCCAGGAGCCCAATACATGAAGAACGGTTTGTCAGGGGCGAATGCTCGATGCTTTTTCAGCCATGTGATTCCTTTGTCCGCCATGTCTTCGGTCAAGTGATACGATTCATCGTGGGGCGGTTCGATCGCGGTTGTGTTCTCAACGAGTCGAGGTTCCCACTGAGACGTTTCGCCAGCAAGGAACCCATAAAAATGCTCGAAGCCGTAGCTCGTTGGCCAATAGGTGAACGGCCCCATCGCAGTTGTCTGATCGGCAGGCGTATTATGCCATTTTCCGAACGCAGAAGTCTTGTAACCATAGTTCTTCAGAACTTCAGCCACAGTTGCAGAAGTCTTTGGCATGACGCCCGTGTATCCATCCCAATCAACGGCACGTTCAGCGATCGTGCCGTTGCCGACGCGTTGATGATTGCGACCAGTTAGAAGTGAAGCGCGTGTGGGTGAGCAAATTGATGTCGTGTGAAAGCGATTATAACTAATGCCTTCGTTTTTCAATCGCGTAAGTGTCGGAGTGTGAGCAAACCCACCAAACGTATCCGGCACGCCAAAACCGGCATCATCAATGAGAACAATCAGGACATTGGGCGCGTCCTTGGCCAAACGATCTGGCTCGACGCGTCGCTTGTGGACCGACTGCTGCAAAGTTTGACCGGCCGTACTAGCCGAAGAAGACGTTGGGAATGGCAAAACGGATCCGTCGTCTGCTGAGGCTGCAATTGCCAGCATACCAACGAAGACGAACAAGACGGATTTCAACAGGAGGAAGCCGAAAGAACGGAGATTGGTGACAGAAGTTTCTTTTGGTAAACACTCGTACAAACTACTACTCTTCATTGCGATTGATTTCATTGGTTAGCTCCTGGAAGCATGAGTCGATGGACACCATCAACGAGTTTTAATTCGTGGAAATTGATGAGCAGTCCGAGCGGAACATTGAGCAACTTCATGTAGCTCAGTAGCTGCGTTTTGTGGATTGGTAGTACCTGTTGGACGGCTTTGACTTCGACCAAAACACATTCACCAACAAGGATATCGAATCGGAGTGGCTCTTCGCGAGTGAAGCCCTTATAGTGAATCTCGACAAGCTTTTGGTTGACAAAATCGATTTTCCGCAATTGCAGTTCCATCATAAGACACCATTCGTAGATTGACTCAATTAACCCAGGTCCCTTGTCGCGATGCACCTCTATGGCGCCGCCAATAATGAACTCGGTTAGCCCTGAAGCTCTTTCGAACAATGGATGCACGGTACTCTCTTTGCCTTTTTCTTGGGACATGAACAGGAGGCAACCAAGGAAACTGAGAAAGTACCGACTTCAAATCTCCGTTACCTTGGTTACCTCCTGTTAAATTTCCAATTTGAAAATGAACGCGATTAGCCCTGAAGCTCTTTCGAACAATGGATGCGCGGTATTCTCTTTGTCCGTTTCTTGGGATGGGAACAGGAGGTAACCGAGGAAACTGAGAAAATACCGATCTCAAATCTCTGTTACCTCGGCTACCTCCTGTTAAATTTCCTGTTTGAAAATGAACTCGGTTAGCCCTGAAGCTCTTTCGAATAATGGATGCACGGTACTCTCTTTGCCTTTTCCTGGGTTCATGAACAGGAGGCAACCGAGGAAACAGAGAAAGTACCGATCTCAAATCTCTGTTACCTCGGTTACCTCCTGTTGAATTTCCTGCTTCAAAATGAACTCGGTTAGCCCTGAAGCTCTTTCGAATAAGGGATGCACGGTATTCTCTTTGCCTTTTTCTTGGGGCATGAACAGGAGGCCACCGAGGAAACTGAGAAAGTACCTGTCCAAATCTCTGTTTCCTCGGTTGCCTCCTGTTAAATTTCCTGCTTCCTATTTCTTCAAATACTTGATCGTTGTTGCTCCGATCGTCCCATTGAAGGCAAATGGTGCTTCGTCAAAGTAATCGAGCGACACTGGCGAATCCAAATCAGTACCTATGTCGAACGTTGCGTTGGAGGTGAAGTGAAGCGACATTGCAGCTGGCACCTGTCCTTGCGTCACTTCCTTGCCGTTTACCTTGAGTGAGACATCCATCGGGCCGCCGATCTTGGCTACCAGTTTCGATTCGATCTCTATTTTCACCTTGCCGGTCGGTAGTTTGTCTTTGGACCTGAGCTTCGTCCGCTGGACCTCGAACAAGTTAAACTCGTAACAAAGGAAACCATCCTTTACGTAGCAAGTGACACCGCCAGAAAAGCCTGCGAGCGCGTAAAGGACTCCGTTGGCATTCGGAGGGACATCGACTTCCATTGTTACCAAGCTATCGACCTTGCCAAGTTTGGGGGCTGCCGATTCCGGCATGCGCGTTATCGGACTATCGAAAGTCCATTCGGTGAGTGATGACGCGGGCGCGTCCTCGGGATGGAACATCGCTGTGGACCATAACCCACCACCGATCGGCAAGTTTTTGTTCTTGGTTGATTCGAGCAGGAATAGCAGTTTCATCTCCTCGAGCTTCTTTGGATTGACAGCTGCGAGATCGTTTGCTTGGCTCCAATCTTCATCGATGTTATAGAGCTCCCACTTGTCCGTAAGTGGCGACCATTCCTTGATACCCTTTGGCAGCCCGCCAACCCAAGGTTCGCGAGGACCTGGCGCGCTTGCGAACCAACCGTCGTGGTAAATCCCACGGCTGGCCATGATGTCAAAGAACTGAGTCTTGCGATTACCCGGTGCCTTTGCATCGCCAAAGGCGTAAACCATACTAACGCCATCAATCGAATCTTGCTCGAAACCATTCACAACTTTGGGTGGTGTGATCTTGCTCAGTTCGTAAATGGTCGGAACGATATCGATTACGTGATGAAACTGTGGCCTTGCCGTCTGATCAGCTTTAATTCGCTTCGGCCAAGCAATAGCCATCGGCTGTCGAGTGCCACCGAAGTGTGCACCAACGAGTTTCGTCGATTTGTAAGGCGTACTTCCAGCCCAGGCCCAAGCAGCATGATACATGTTGTCGGTCTTTGGGCCGCCCAGCGCATCGAGCCCGCCAAGCTCGTCCAATGCCTTGAGGTGTTGGGATATTTTGGTCGGAATCCCGTTCTGAGCGAGCTGTTCGCTGATGGTTCCATAGAGACCTTCTGCGGATGAACCATTGTCGCCCCAAATATAGAAAATGAGGGTATTGTCGAGTTTGCCTTGCTTCTCAATTTCGTCAATGACCCGGCCCGCATTGTAGTCAGCATGTTCAGTAAAGCCGGCAAAGACTTCCATTAGTCGACGCTGAAACGGCTTTTCATCATCTGGAATCGAGTCCCACGATGCCATCGAGGCGGGCCGAGGAGTAAGTTGTGCGTTTTGTGGAATCCAACCTTTAGCCTTGGCTCGAACAAAGACACGCTCGCGATATTTATCCCAGCCATCGTCGAACTTGCCCTTATACTTGTCGGCCCATTCCTTCATCACCTGATGCGGACCGTGCGAAGCGCCCGGAGCCCAATACATTAGAAAAGGCTTGTCTGGTGCATACGCCTTTTGCTCTCGCAACCACTTGATTGCGTCGGTGGCAATATCATCGGTAAAGTGATAGCCCTTGGGTAAATGCTCGGTGACTGCATTCGTATTGCGAGTCAAAGTGGGCTCGTATTGAGATGCCTCACCAGCAAGAAAGCCATAGAAATACTCAAAGCCATAACCTGTTGGCCAATAATCGAACGGGCCCTTGGATGTGATCTGTTCTTCAGGTGTGTTGTGCCACTTGCCCCACGCACCGGTATTGTATCCGTAGTTCTTCAGAACCTCGGCAACGGTTGCCGAGGACTTTGGAATAGTACCGCTGAAACCATCAAAATCGTTTGCGATCGCAGCGATCTGACCATTGCCGACTCGCGTATGATTGCGACCGGTCAGTAGTGCTGCGCGCGTAGGTGAGCACATCGCTGTGGAATGAAATCGGTTGAATGAGATTCCCATCTTCGATACGCGATCAAGCGTCGGCGTATTGATCTCACCGCCATACGTCGATGGAGTACCTGGTCCCACATCATCCATCAAGATGACGAGAATGTTCGGCGCGCCATCCGATAGACGCTTTGGCTCAACGCGTTTCTTGTAAACAGAATCCTGTATCGTCAGGCCAGGAGTGGACCCTGACGGAGCTGGTGGAAATGGCAAAATCTCTTGTGCCATTGTTGCTGATGTAAATACGCAGACCAAAACAAGGCTTAGGATAGCCAGTCGCGAATTGATATTCATGGATGAGACTCTGTGTCGCTTTCAAACTAGTTACTGGTCTTAATTTTCAAAATCTGAGACTGAATACCTTCGATGGTTTTGCCCATTTGGGCGCTCAATCCAAGCTGACGGACTGGGAACTCTTGGAAGCTCATTAGGTGCTTCTCCACTATCCCAACGATTGGCGTAAGCACCCAAGTTTTGTGCTCCGCATACTGACGATTTACATCACCTGTCTGACGCTCGAATGGATCCATGCGAAGATTCGTTATCATAGGTCGACCAAGGCCAATCAGTGGGTCGTCCCAGTGACCACCTTCCTTGATCGAGAAGCTGATCTTGAACGAGTCGTATCGAATCGCAGTGAGCACTGTTTCGTCGTAGTAAAATACAAATTTGCGTGCCGACTTGTCGCTTTTGCCGCTCAACAACTCGGTCTGATCGTAGCCATCCAGATGCACCTTGTAATTCTTGCCGTTGTACTCGGCGCCTTTCCGAAGCTTCTCAACGCTATCGGTGTCACCAGCAGCCGAGGCTAATGTTGGGAGCAAGTCCGTCATATCTACAATCTCGCTAGAAACGCGGCCTCCCGGCGCGCCAGGCCAACGGACCATACATGGCGCGCGAACTCCGCCTTCCCATGTTGTGCCTTTGTCGCCTCGAAATGGACTCGTACCACCTTCGGGCCACATGTATTGATAAGCTCCGTTGTCGGTCACGTAGACCACGATCGTATTTTTATCGAGTCCTGTTGCTTCAAGTTTTGACAAGAGCTGGCCGACGTGACCATCGTGCTCTGCGAGGGCATCACCATAAACATCTTCGCGTCCAGCCCGGGACTTGCCTCGCACTCCATCTTTGAAATGGAAGAAAACATGCAAGCGAGCGGCACAATGCCAAAGGAAGAAAGGCTTCTTGTCTTTCGCTTTGCGGTCCAGGAAGTCAAGCGACTTGGACACGATCTCATCGTCAAATGTCTCCATCCGCTTTGTTGTCAGCGGACCTTCATCTTTAGTTGGCCCGTCGGCTGTGCCGGAAATGACTCCGCGCGGATCGAATTTCTTTCGGAACTCAGGATCTGTTGGTCGATCAGGATCTTCGAGATCCTCGTTACCGTTGAGATGATAGAGGTTTCCGAAATACTCATCAAAGCCATGCCGATGCGGAAGATGTTCCTCAAGGTCGCCTAGGTGATTCTTGCCATATTGAGCTGTCGAGTATCCTTTAGACTTCAGGATTTCCGCCAGCGTGATGTCTTCTTTTTGTAAACCGGCAGGCGATCCCGGCGTGCCAACCGTTGTCAACCCTGTACGAACCGGAAGTTGACCTGTAAGGAACGCAGCACGGCCGGCGGTACAACTTGGTTGTGCGTAAAACGATGTTAAGCGGATGCCCTCCTTACCAATGCGATCGATGTTTGGGGTTTTGACTCCCAGGACATCACCACCGTAGGAAGCCACGTTCATCCATCCAACATCGTCGCCCATAATAACAAGTATGTTGGGTTTCGAAGTTTGCGCTGAGGTCAGGCCTGAACCAACGACGACAAAAAATGCAAAGAGAAGTAGACTCGCGAATCGTTTCATAGTGGATACCTGGTTATTGATGAACCTTTTCAGCTTAGGTCCTTGGACCTAACAGGAAGTGACTTCTAGGTGTATGGACCGCCGGAATGCGACATCTCCACGACTAAGTTTCAATTGCCAGGATTCTATCCGGATAGAAGAGGGTTTGCCATCGAATATCAGTTTGCGAAAGTAAGTTTTCAAGTCTTCGCAATCGCAAATGCACTTTCGCAAAAAATCAGTCGTAATGACGGCGAGTTAGCTTCGGCGACTACCAACGCCAAGCGGCATAATTATTCTCGCGGCACAGGCGAGTTCATCGTGGCGGCTATGCTATATTCACCTTGAAACTGGCTGAAGTCGCCTCCAATCGTATTGCGGTGCGTCTGCAGAATATGCCGACGCGCTCAGAATCAGCCACCATTGATTGCGCAACAGGAACAGAAAATCGTGAGCGATCTCAATGCTAATCCTTCTTCGGATCCGAGGGTTCGTTTTGCGGCAGAACGAACGCTTTTGGCTTGGATTCGAACGGGCTTGGCGTTGATGGGTTTTGGATTTGTAGTGGCCAGATTTAGTTGGTTGATGCGCGAGTTCGCGGGACACCAACAGCCATCAATAGGAACGGGCGGTTGGTCGCTTTGGATAGGTGTCTCGTTGATCTGTCTTGGAATTGTCGTCAATCTGGCAGCAGCTAAGGAACATCTTCGGATCATTCGCTTGCTCGATCGAGGTGAACATTACAGTCCACCTGCTTGGTCGCTTGGAATTCTCGTAGCAATTCTAATTGCTATTTTGGGACTTGGCACAACTGGCTATTTGGTCACGTTAGCAGGAAGCCAGTTGAGAAATGAAACAACTTTGCGAGAACCTTCTGGTGGACCGAGTCCTTCATCGTCAGTCCTGCCTTAGTAGTTGGGCAAAAGACACGAACTGAGATGTGTGGTTTCGCGATTCGGTAATCGGGGCTAGCCCGTCGGCTAACCCCCGTGGTTACCAAGGCCTGTTAAAAAGGCACGTTGTATTTCATCGTTAGTGCACGACGCGTAGCCGCAACTTCGTCAGCCAGTTTGCGCAGCACTTCGCGTGTCTCGACCTCTGCAAAGCTCTGTGCACCAGTCTTCAAGGCTTTCCGCTGACTGATCTGGCTGGATGCAGAGTAGCGGTAGTAGTAATCGGTATACCCTGCATTTGCCTTCAGATTGCCCTGCTGAGCATTGAGAATGGACTGCGTGTCACGCAAACCACTGCCGATGTGTCGGAGATTTTCCGACATGCTGACTCCGACCGTCACGGCTTCCTCGTCTACCCCTACCACAGACAAACTGTCTATTTTGTCAGCGTACAGATCAAACCAAGCTGCGTAAGACCGCAAGGTCTTGTAGTCTGGCTCTTTGGTACTTAGGTCACTAAAGTAAGACTGAAGTGATTCAAAATAAGTTTTCGTTCGCGAGTAGGGAGCTAGCGCGGGACTCGATGCTTCTTCAGTCATCTCAGGCAACATGGGCTGACTAATCAGCGAGTTAATTGCCCGTAAACCGCTTATCGACAGCGGGCCGCTTAGGATGAGTTCGCGTTCGGTAGTCTTGGCTGTCCAATTGGCAAAGTCATCGATCATGACCCCTTTATGCTTCAACACTTCGATCAACAAGGCTTTGCCAACGCCTGAGAGCTTCGCTGCGTCTGATGAAAAGTCGACCTTTAGTGACCCGTTGATCGATTCGCGGATGGTCACGCCGAGCGTAACGCCTTTGAGTTTCTCAAGCGTTACTGCCACTGCTTCCGTTTCTTCTTTGGGTACTGAAGCCATCTGCGGCAGTCGCTGGCGAATGAGCGACGGATTCACCGATCCTTCTAAATCGATCGCGATGATGATGTCTGCGTTCTTGTCTGCAAACGAGACAGCTGATTTCAGGTAGTCGGAAAGTTGGCTGGATGCGACCGATGAACCGGTCTTCAACCATTTGGAAACCAACTGGCGATTGCCAGGCTTCATCGCGCCTATTTGCAATGGCCCAAGCTGGGCGACATAAGCATCGTTAGGCATCAATGCTGTATCACGTCCGGAGATGCGATCCACACTTGCACCTACTCGATTTACAATTCCGTTGAAATCAATGGGCTTTGCATTGCGGGCGAACAAAGCTACCGTGCAGTTGGAGTGCATCGCCTCTAAGTCGATCTGTGAGGCGATAAGCAAACGATCGACACCGGGCGTGACAATAGAAACACCGGTTTCAAACGCGGCTTTGGCGTTGGCCTCAACATTCGCTTTCTTCGCCAACGCACTGTCAAAGATTCGGCCGCTGTTGACTAACACAACCACGTTTGTGTCCGCCGGTGCCCAGCGCGCATCGGCCTCGAACTGTGCGTGTGCGTCAGTGAAGCTATAGCCGAACACTAACAGTAAACTGAGAATCAGTGGAAATAGGCTGCGATGGGGTGCGAATCTACGCATGAGTTTCTCCAAGATGAAAGACAGTTAAACGGGGCCATGCTAATGCAATCGGCAGCGGCCGGTAACATCGCGGATTGCATCAAAGGGCTACCGAGAAGCACGCACCAAGGTAGCATTTTCAATCTAAAAGGCAAAACCCCCTCCCTTCGATTGAGAATTGATGCGTGGCAAATGGATCTGAGATAGTCTCTGCATTCCCGATTTCCCCGTTTTTTTGCCCAGAATCAGTTTCCATCGCGGGATTCAACCAGCGTTCACTTTGCGAATTTTGTTGTAAACTGAGCAGGCCTGCCTTTCGACTTGCCCGAACGTTGGATAACGTCAACTCACGCAATTCGCTTTAAGCGGCAATTGCCGGGCGACAACCATCAAGTATCTAACGAACAAGGTCTTCAAAACTTGGATGATTCCGAGAATAAGAGTTTTGACTCCACTCATGACATAGGGACAAATTGATGACTCACCGATCAAGATTCATACTGCTACTTACGATAGCATGCATGTGGTTCGCTACCACAATTAGTTCGTTCGCATTTGGACAAGAGGATGCAGCTGCGGTTGAGATCCGCAAGGATTGGGAAAAGCTGACGACCGCTTTCAGCAACGGGAAAGCCGATGACGTGGCGGCTATGTTTATCGCCAAAGGCGAGCTTATCGACGAACAAGGGACAGTCTTTCAAGGACAGAAGGAAATCAAAGAACTGCTGACGGCTTTCTTTGCGAAGTTCCCTGGATCACAAATGAAGAACGAAATCGAGTCAATTCGGGTCCTTGGAACCATTGCGATTCAAGAAGGAAAAAGGATCACGACTGCCAAAGACGGAACATCGGCATCGATCCGATATACTTCGGTACTCGTCAAAACAGATCAAGGGTGGCGGATCGCTTCGCTTCGAGACTTTGGCGACGAGTCTGCGACAACGCCAGGCGAATTGCTAAAACCGCTAGCTTGGCTGATCGGTGACTGGATCAATGAAGGTTCTGACGCCCGCGTCAAGATTTCCTATCGGTGGTCCGAAGACAAGAATTTTATCCTAGGCGAAATCTCGGTTACCAAGAGCGATCAAGTCGTGATGAAGAGTTCACAGAGAATTGGCTGGGACCCTTTGCTCGGTTCACCGCGTTCATGGACCTTCGATTCCGATGGCGGCTTCGCCGAAGCGACTTGGATGCAAGTTGAGGATTCGTGGATGGTTCGTTCGTCCGCGGTGATGCCCGACGGTCTATCAGGTTCGGCTAACTTAAAGATCACGAACGGAGAAAAGGGACGCTACATAATGTCCGGAACCAACCGGATCATCGGCAACGCTCTGGCAGATGACTATCAAGTAACTGTCGTAAAACAGCCACCTACCGTTGGCAAATAATCCATTCGCACTTCATGAAGCAGAGGATGTTAACAATGAAGAACACTCGCATAATGTCGGCGATCTTGATCGCATTGGTAGTTGGAACAGTATGGCTTCCTGAGGCGATTGCACAGCGCGGTCGCGGTGGAGGTGGAGGTGGAGGTGGAGGTGGAGGTGGAGCAAGACCATCGATGGCTAACATGGGCGGCGGTGGAGCACGTCCCAACATGGCTAATATGGGAGGTGGTGGAGCACGTCCCAACATGGGAGGCGGTGGCATGCCGAACATGGCAAGGCCCATTGCTCCGAATCCGTCGAGGCCGTCGTTGGGAAATGTGAATAGCCGCCCCTCAATGCCGAATTCTGGCGGCAATTCCAATGGCCCCGCTTCTCTTGGAGGATCTCGTCCGTCGCTGGGAGGCGCTGGAAGTCTACCGAACGTTTCGCGTCCAACAACGCTACCCTCGAATCCTTCAATTGCTACGCGTCCTTCATTGCCCAACTCAAACAATCGACCGCAGGTCAAGCCGCCGAGCACGCAACTTCCATCAACGCGTCCATCGACCGGAATCGGACAGAATCTACCAAGCCTTCCCGGCAATGGTGATCGACCTTCGCTGGGCAATGTAAGCAACATTAATCGCCCGACTACTCTGCCAGGGACAACAACTCGACCAGGGATAGGTAATGATCGACCAACTACATTGCCAGGCAACATCGACCGTCCAGTAATCGGCGGAAACCGGCCGGGAGAAAATCGTCCAGGTGGGAACATCAACCTACCAGGCTCAGGCAACAACATTAACCGACCCGGCATTGATATTAACCGACCCGGCATCGATGTTAACCGACCCAGTATTGGTGGAAATCGTCCTGGTATCGGCAATGACACGAACATCAACATTGGTAACAACGTCAACATCGGTAACAGTATTGGCAACCGGTATCCGAATCGACCGAATTGGGATGTCGATCCAGGATACTCCAGGCCAAGCTGGGGACTGAATGGCGGTAACAATTGGAATAGCAACTGGCATAACAACTGTATCAACCACCATCACAATTGGTACAACGGTTGTTGGCATGGTTACTGGGGAAGCAGTTGGTATGCACCTGTTGTGTGGGGAGGCATAGGTTGGGGACTCGGTTCCATGACCAATAGCTGGGGCTACAGCTATGCGAGTTATTACAATCCATACTATGCAGTGCCGACGATTGCTCAATCGATGCCTTACGATTATTCGCAACCGGTTGTGGTGAACAACTACATTTCGACGACCACCGATGTCGCAGGGAGTGATTCGCAAGCTGTCCAGTCGACTCCGCAACAAACTCAAGCTCTCTCGTCGTTCGATCAAGGCTTAGCGAAGTTCAAAGCAGGACAGTACATTCCTGCATTGTCCGATTTCAATGCGGCGCTTAAGGAGTTGCCTGGCGATGTTGTAGTACATGAAGTGCGATCGCTGGCACTTTTTGCAAACGGCGACTATAAAGCAGCCGCAGCAGGGCTCAATTCACTCCTGTCATCAGCTCCAGGAATGGATTGGACGACGATGAGTGGGTTGTATGGCAATCCAGAGGACTACACGGCTCAACTCCGGAAGCTGGAACTGTTCTGCAAATCAAACCCCAATGATGCATCAGCCTATTTCGTCTTGGCATACCATTATCTTGTCACGGGTTCGAAAGATGGCGCAGTAAACGCTTTGAAAGTGGTCGTCAAGAATCAGCCTAAGGACGTAACGGCTCAACGAATGTTAGATGCGATGTCACCACCTAGCGAACCTGCAACGGCATCGCCGTCGGCCGCTCCATCCGCTCCTACTGGCGCAGATGCGCCACAAACCGATTTGGTTGGAACTTGGGTGGCTCAATCGCAGGATACAAAAATCGAGTTGTCCATTACGGAGGATTCCAAGTTTACTTGGAAGGCCGGAGCGAAGGATCAGACGCCGGTCGTACTGTCCGGACTGCTTACCTCGGGAAGCGATGGCATCTCATTGGAGACGAAAGAGCAAGGATCGATCGGTGGTGCAGTCGAGTCAAAGGGCCCGGATAACTGGAAGTTTGTCATCAGTGGAGCGCCTGCATCAGATCCTGGCCTCAGCTTCGCCCGTGCCAAATAGATAGTTGCGCCCCAACCTTAGTTACCACCTTAGTTGTCGAGCGAAAGAGAAGGGACCTCTTCCACTCCCTGTTCGTTAGGCACTTGCTGAAAGCACCTGTAAAAAACAATCTCAAACTGAAACGATTGAAATATGGAATATGCATTTGAATCGCTCGGCCCAACACTGCGATATGTTGTGTTAGTTTTCATGCTTGTGTTCGCAGTCGTCGCACTACTTGTGATTGTGTTATTGGCAGCTCTACCAGGCCAGATCGCAAAACGAGCGGGACATCCTCAAGCCAACGCGATCAATGTTTGCGGTTGGCTAGGGTTACCGACCGGTGTGCTTTGGGTAGTCGCCATGGTATGGGCTTTTACTCGTGGTCCGCTGCTTGATTCCCGAGAAAGTCCGCTGGCTTCCACCACCCTGGATGCACAAATCAAGAGGTTGGAACAATCCATCTCGCAGCTTGAAGAACAACTTCGAACTTGAGTTTAAATGTGACATATTATTCACCGGCTAGAAGCCTAGACCGCTTTTGCAACTCGATGGAGAACGATTCTAAATGATCCCGGCAATACTCAGTTGTATTTTTGTTGCTTATCTCTATGTCAGCCTGAACGCTCCAAGCAGCGAAGGCATCCCTGATTCAGAGGGTGGAGCCAACAGACCCACTGAACGGCTCAGAGCACTTGAATCGCGTTTGCAACGGCTTCTTGAGACGTCCCGAAAGTAGAGAGTTTACGACAATGGCTTGGATACTCGCGCTGGTGTATTGCGGACTACTGTGGTTGGTTTTCGCAAAATTGAAGCTAATTCGAATGACTCTGCCGATCGCGGTCGTTGCGGGTTCAGTAGGTCCTTCGTTGATCTTAATTTTGCTTTTTTGTGCGCAGTATTTCCATCCGTTCAGCGCCACTGGCTTGGTGCTCAGCGAGGTGGTTCCGATCGCACCACAACTGCGTCAGCCGGGGCGTGTTCTAAGTGTCGAAGTCAAAGCCAACGAGCCGATCAAAAAAGGTGATGTCCTATTCCGGGTCGACCCAATGCCTTATGAGCTTACCATCAAGAGCCTCGAGTCTGAATTGGAGGTGTCGAAACAGAATGAACAGTTTGCGAAAGCGAGCGTGGACACTGCTAACGCCACAATTGAGCGAGCTAAAGCAACTCTTGCGTTTGCGACTCGAGATCGCGATCGAAATGCCGCGCTTATCGAGACCCAATCAGTCAGCCGAGAAGAATATGATCAATCGCTAACGAGATTCGTGGAGGCCGATTCAACTTTGACGCAGGCTCTCGCAGGTTTGACCCAGTCAAATCTCTCCGTAGAGTCCTCGAAGCAACGAACCATACAGATGGAACAGAAAGTTAGGGATGCTAAGTATGACCTAGAACAGACAATAGTTACAGCGCCGGGTGATGGATTCGTGGTCAATCTGCAATTGCGTCCAGGTATGCTTGTCGGAGGTAGTACGGGCTCCGTAATGAGTTTTCTGCTTGACGAAAGCGACGATTCACGCGGCGTTATCGTTGCAACGTTCGACCAAAAGCACTTTCTTCTAATCAAAAGCGGGCAATATGCTGAGGTTGCGTTGAGAGATTACCCAGGAGAAATATTCACCGGAAGAGTTCTCAACACGATTGACATCAACGGCAAAGGGCAACTTATGGCCAGCGGTGACATCCCGGACGATTTAGGAACAGGGGTGCCTAGTTCGTTCGCAGTTCGAATCAAGTTGGACAAGGCCGATCAACTAAAACTGCCTGGAGGTAGTCACGCATATGCCGCGGTTTACACCGAAAACGTCCAAATCGCTGGGATTCCGGTGATGTTCATCATTCGCGCCCACAGTTGGTTGAATTACCTGCTCTAAGCAAGGCCTTTGCATGTTGCCGGAAACTCCCAAACTGTGGATTCGCTAGCAAAGAATTGTCAGGCTGACCAACTTCGTCCACAATATCGATTGAATTTGTCAGCAAATGGCACCCGAATGGAACGACTTAACTAATCGCTCCATAGGTAACGCTAGCAAATTGCAATCCTGGCAAACAGCCGATGCTCTTTATGAAAGTTAGCTCAGATACGCGATAGCGATTTCGTCTATTCATTTTCCTAATGTGAATGCGAAGTAGAGCCGTCATGGTTATCGATTTCTTAGCACAAATACGCCATACATCCGCGAAACTGATTTTTGCTGTAGTCGTAACCTGTGGAACTTTTTCGTATTCTCAAACTGCAAGCGATTGTCGAGTAATCGAAGCTGGACTAGTTTCTCAGTCAAGCGATCCACATTGTTGCCGGGTCGGCTCTTGGCTTGATGGCGGTCAATCCTCACTTCGCCAATCTATCTCGGATAACGGAATAACCTTTACGAATAACTTGACCAATTTCTACTTTGGTAACACTCGTGGAGGACTTGACCGAGAGTTTAGATTTTCAGGACACGGCGACTACCTAACAAACATCGACATCAACAAGTTGGGTGGGCCTCAAGGACAGTTTTTGCAGATTCGTGCAGAACATCGCTACGGCGAATCGCTGGCCGGAGCCACCGGCGCATTTTTGCCTCCAAACCTTGCGGCAGATTTGCCAGTGTCGGACTCAAACAACATTTACATAACGAATTTCTTGTTTACACAAGCGTTATCGGAATCCTTCGCGCTTTACGCTGGAAAACTTGACACGCTTGATGGCGACATGAATGCGTTTGCACATGGTCGTGGCATTCATCAATTCTCGAACGCTGCATTTGTTGTCAATCCAATCGGTTTGCGAACCGTCGCCTATTCGACACTAGGAACAGGCTTTGTCGTGCTCGCGGACCGTGAGCCGGTTTACAACTTCCTAGTTCTAAACGCTCGTGATACTACAGAGACCGATGGGCTTAGCGAGTTGTTTGCTGATGGCGCGGTCATCTCGCAAGAACTGCGGGTTCCAACAAATTTGCTTGGCCTCCCTGGACATCAACTTTTCGGAGCAATTTGGAGCAGCCGAAGTTTCGCTGCGTTAGATCAATCACCGCTCATCGTCCTTCCCAGAGTTCCCATTGCTCGTCAATCCGGGTCCTGGGCGTTAACCTACAATTTCGATCAATACCTGTTTGTCGATCCAAGCGATAGCAAGCGAGGGTGGGGGCTTTTTGGTCGAGCCGGAATTGCAGACGCAGATACAAATCCGATCCAGAATTTCTATAGCCTCGGATTTGGTGGAAACAGTCGATTGCGAGGCCGAGAAAATGATTCCTTTGGGTTGGGGTGGTTCTATGCAGAGACAAGCAAAAAAATTGCTCCGTTTCTTTCCAGCCTCGGAAACTTGCGTGACGGGCAAGGTGGTGAATTGTTCTACAGCATTGCCCTCCGAAAGCGATTGACTGTTACTGCAGATACTCAGGTACTATTACCTGCACGTGCAAACGTTGATACCTCGCTAACTTGCGGACTGCGAGCTAATTTAGTTTTCTAGGCGGCTACGGTCGAAGCTGTTCCGAAAGCTGTAAAAGCCGAAGTAACTTCTCTTCGTAGGGTGTGTGCAGCGGATGCACAACCACCGCACTCCACATCAGCGAGATCCCACACAAAGGCCAAACTCGTTCCGCCTATTTCCATCCGCGGAACACACCATTGGTTTCCGAGTGAACTTGTTTGCGGAAAGGTCTTACGCTGCACATGGCGTGTTACGTGAGCCAAACTACTCGGTACGAAAATCTACTGGTCCGGCGATGTCTGTTCACTACACATACTGAACTCTATTGGCTCACTTCACACGCCCTACGTTCACACGCCCTACAGGACAATCTGCTTGATGGCTTCGATCAATTGCTGTGGGTTATCGCGCCATGGAATTTCGGAGCTTGATTTGTCAGCTAGATTCTTGACTTGGCACGTCCCGGCATCCAACTCGTTCGATCCAGCTACCAACGCAACTTGAAAGCCGCGCTGATCGGCGTACTTGAGCTGCACACCGACCTTCTTTGCTTCGGGATAGAGCTCCGCTCCGATACCCGCCGCTCGAACGACCTTGGCAAGCTGAAGATAATCGTGCAGTCGATCGGCATCAAAGTAAACGACCAACACCGGTGCCGGTGTACGAACGGGAGCAATCATCCCCAACGTTTCCATTGCAGCTAGCAGTCGGTCCAAGCCCAAAGAAGCTCCGATGCCTGGCAAGTGCTGCTTGGTGTACAGACCCGCAAGGTTATCGTAACGACCTCCGGAACAGATACTGCCGATGCTAGGAAGCTTTCCCAGGGTTGTCTCGAAGATCACCCCTGTGTAGTAGTCGAGTCCACGAGCGATCGAAACATCCAAGCGATAGCGCTCGGCGGGAACTCCACTGGCTTGTAAGGCTTCGCAAATCTGACGCAATCGGTGTACGCCTTCTTCACCTTTGGCACTGCCTTGAACCAGCGCATCGACTTGCGAGAGAATTGCATCGGTATCGCCACTGACATCCGCTAGCTTCAGCACTTGCTCGGCAGACTCGGCCGGTATGTCACTGGCTTGTTGCATCTCAGCCAACACTGCATCGCGACCGATCTTATCCAGCTTGTCCAATGACCGCAGAACGGGAACCGATTTCTCAGCTAGCCCAAGCTTCTCAAGCAGTCCGCTCAATACCTGTCGATTGTTGATTCGCAATTGGAATTGATCGATGCCAATCTCTAGCAGCAGTTCGTGAATCACCAAAGCGGTCTCGATGTCGGCAACAACCGATTCGGTGCCAATCGTGTCGAAGTCACATTGGACGAATTCGCGATAGCGACCGGCCTGCGTGTTTTCGCCGCGCCACACCGGTGCGATGTGATACCTTTTGAACGGCGTGCCAAGTTTGCTAATATGCTGAGCCACAAAACGCGCAAGAGGGACTGTCAAGTCAAATCGCATGCCCACTGGACGCTTGCCATGATCGATGAAGTGATAGAGCTGCCGATCGGTCTCTTCGCTTCCCTTGCCCGTAAGAATTTCCAGATGCTCGAGGGCGGGCGTATCGATGGGGCTAAAGCCATAGCGACGATAAACGCGTCGGGCCGTTTCCATAATGGCCTCGCGAGGCATCATGGTCTCAGGCAAGTAATCGCGGAAGCCCTTAAGCGTTCGTGGTTCGATCAGGTTTGACAAAGCTAGTTCTCAAGTAAGCGTTTTGCTGCATTTTGCTGGCATCAAAGCTCGAAAGCGAACTCTGCCAGAAGAAGAGTGTATAAGTCGAGTCCGAAGGTTCAAGGCCAAGCGCAGCACAAAGCGGGCGGGACGCCCGCGCACCCCTGTCCTCGGTTCGCGGCCAAATACTCGCAGTTTCACCCAGGACGGCTGGAACGACGTCGATTTGCACGCCGAGAATGCTGATTCCAGGGAAAAACTGTCAAATCTGGCCCTTACTCTTTTTCGGTCTCAAGCATAAGATGCTCGGTGTACAGTAGCCGCCCTTCGAGAAATCTATCATGACCACTGAAAAATACTCAGACTACTCCAAGATGATCGATCACTCGCTGCTCATGCCGACGATGACGCAGCAAGTGCTTGAAGATGGTTGCAAGTTAGCTGCAGCCTATGATGTTGCCAGCGTTTGCATCATGCCCTATTACTTGCGACGCTGCGCCGAGATTTTGGCTGGCACAACCGTCCAGCCCAGCACCACCATCGGCTTCCCTCACGGCGGTCATACGACTGCGATTAAGCGAGCTGAATCGCTGCAAGCAATCGAAGACGGTTGCCAAGAGCTTGATATGGTCGTCAACATCAGCCAAGTTCTTTCCGGCAATTGGGGCTATGTTACCGACGATATCGCCGCAGTCATTGAAGTGGCTCATGCAGCAGGTCGGAAAGTTAAAGTGATCTTCGAGAACTGCTACTTGAATGACGAGCAAAAGAGGAAGCTCTGTCACATCTGCACCGACCTCAAGGCTGACTGGGTGAAGACCAGCACAGGCTACGGAACCGGCGGAGCCACCATCGAAGACCTGCGCTTAATGGTCGAATCGGTAGGCCCCGGCATTCAAGTCAAGGCCGCTGGCGGTGTGCGAGATTTTACTAAGCTGCGCGAGGTTCGTGCTCTGGGCGTAACGCGATGTGGAGCCAGCGCCACCAAGACGATGCTCGATGAAGCCCGAGCCGCTCTTGGCCTTCCCCCGATCGTCTTCGACGGCCAAGCCGTTTCAGCCAAAGGCTATTAATAACGCTCTCATTCTCTCGTTCCCAGGGCTCTGCCTGGGAACGCCCTGTCTTCACGGCTCCGCCGTTCCTTCCTGCATTTCTCTTCCCGCTCTTTCTCTTACGCTTCCGCCCTCGCTCGCTTGAAGCCCGAATTTCGACTATGATATTGGCTTGGTGACCGGTCTTGCGTTCCTCAGAATAGGACCAACTCACCAGCACAACCTCCTCGCCTTCCCCACCTTTGTACGCCGCGATCGCTGACTGCTTTAACAAACCCCACCCACGCTGTTCGCAACCTGCTGCGCACTCCTACCTAAGAAGATTGAGGTCTTGATCCATGACTTCAAATATCCGCACACGTTTAGCGGTTTGTTCGTTGCTTTTGTGCGTTAGCTTCGTTGCATCGACACACGCGCAAGTCGCGGAGCTTCAACCGCGAATTTGTCGACCGGGCGAGACAACCCGCCTCACGCTCACCGGCAAAGAATTGGACAAATCGCTTCGGCTGATAACTTCACGCGTCGGCATCGCTACCAAGATTGAATCGGCCACCGCTGAGCAAGCCATCGTCGAATTGAGCATCCCAGCCGATGCTGTGCCGGGACCGATGGGCATCTGGACAGCAACGCATTCAACCACCAGTGATCCTTGGATCGTCATCGTCGACGATCTTCCCGCGACACCTCGCGACGCAAACAACACCAGCCGTCCAACCGCACAACAGATCACGACACAAACAGCGATCGCCGCCACTAGCCGTGGAGCTCTAAGCGACTTCTATCGATTCCAAGTCGAAGCTGACAAGACGCTCTCCTTTGAGATTCACACTCAGTCGTTGCACTCGCCGATGGATCCGTTGCTCAAGCTGACCACGCTGGATGGGCAACTGCTCAAGTCAGCCGATGAAGATGGAGCTGGCCCTGATGTGCGATTCAGCTATCGATTCGAACAAGCCGGTGACTTCATTCTCGAAGTCTTGGACAGCCGCTATACCGCTGGTGGAAGCTACCACTTGCGCATTGGCGACTTTCCAGTACTAGCCAGCGCTCAACCGATGGCATTGCAGCGAGGCCAGTCAGCGAAGCTTCAGTTCCAAACGATCGATGGCTCTGCAACCGAAGAGCGCGAGGTCGCTGTCCCAACCGATTCGCTCGACAGCACTCTCTATGTGGCAACGAAGCGCGCCGGCGGTAGTTCGTCCACGTGGCTCCCAGTTCGCGTTGCCGATGTACCGATTCACTCGAACGGAGTTGCGAATACTCAAGCTCTTTCTCTTCCGGTTGGCATCAGTGGTTGTCTCAGAGAAAAGGG
>CAUJKA010000418.1 GCA_963204965.1 Planctomycetota bacterium
TGGCGGACAACTCCCCGAAACCCGGTTGATCACGGAGGCGATGCATGAGTGCATAAGCAAATGCGGCTGTCCATAGTCGGACTTGCTGGCTGCTCACGCTGTTGACCGACATAATCGCAACAGAACCTCTCGCCAAGTTTCGAGAAGCATTGATCAGCGATCCCCATTGGCGACGTCCTTCCCAAAAACGATCGTATGAAGCATTGGTACGAAATACCAAAAGCAATCCCAAGGCCACACCCACAAGTGCATGCGCTGTGGACGGAAACTTAATGGGAAAGTACAGCCGATCGAGAACGGTAATGATTGCCGCCCAGCCGGCAACCACAGCGATTCTGGGCAGAATCATGCGCAGGACCGACCCACGAAAGTCGAATAAGTGGTCTCGCCAAATATGAGGGTCGTATTCAATCAACGGCAAACTTCCTTGTTAACCTTGAGGAACGGGCCAGTCCACAATTTTGTAACTTACTTGATAGTATTCATTCAGTCCGGCATTGGAAGACACGCATAGCCCCAAATCACGCAGATGGCCATTGCACAATCGATAGATCCAGCCATGAATTGTCAAGTCTTGACCTCGAGCCCAAGCTTCTTGCACCACGGTTGTCTGGCAAACGTTGACAGCTTGCTCAATGACATTTAGCTCGCACAAGCGATCTTCTCGCTCCGTACCTTCAGGAGTTTTTTCCAAGATGCCACGATACTTTTCTTGGACATCTTGTACGTGGCGTAGCCAATTGTCGATCAAGCCTAGCCGTCGATTCTGTTGAGCGGCAATTACGCCGCCACAGCCGTAGTGACCGCAAACGATGACATGTTTGACCTTCAGCACTTCGACGGCATACTGCAACACCGACAAGCAATTCAAATCAGTGTGACTTACAATATTGGCCACATTGCGATGGACGAAGAGTTCGCCGGGCAAGAGTCCAACAATTTCGTTAGCAGGAACTCGACTATCGGCACAGCCGATCCAAAGAAAATTGGGAGCTTGCAGTTCCGAGAGCTTCGAAAAGAAACCGGGCTGCCTGTTTTCGATCTCGCGAGCCCAATTGCGATTGTTTACAAAGAGGTCCTTTAAAGCATCCATTTTGATAACGCACTTACCTTCCCTGAATTGAAGCGGAGATAAGTTTAGTCTGTGCTAAGTTCGTCGTTTGTTCAAGTAGAGAGCCGTGGTTTATTCCTTTGTGGATTGTTCGTTGGCGTTTATTCCTTAGGGAGTAAGGTGAAGTTAAGGCTCTGAGGATCGTGGAGCCGGTAGAGATTCAGGCTTATCCTGAGTTGTATCCAATAGATTCAGCCCAGGAATATCGCTCCACCAAGGCAGATCCCGCGAATCGACTGCTTGTACTGTGTACGATTCGTCCTGACTGTCTCCGTAAGGATTCTTGAACGCCCAACCTTCAGCAGGTTCCGGCAGTTGGTGGGCTTGGCAATATAGTTTGTGGTTGTGGTCCAGCCATACAAGCGTCTCTGGGGGAAGTCGCCTACTCATAATGCCAGTTGCATTTTGTAGATCCTGTTTAGCTCCGGTGAAATCTTCACGAGCGGCTTTGGCAATCGCCAAGTTGTGATGAGCGGCAGAAGCAGGCAACCAACCATCGGCCACTTTTTGCCAATACATTTCAGCCGTCTGCCATTGGCCTTTCTTGGCAGCTCGTACACCTCGCCAGACTCGCCATGAGCCTGGTTGGAACAACGGAACGGCCAAGCGAACTCGATCTTTCTCAACCACTGGGCTCAGTGTCTTCCACGTTTCTCGGGCGCAGGCGGCTACTAGTTGTTCGGCAGGTTGTGCGCTAATGTTCTGTAGGTCGGGATAGCGCGTTGCGATGTCTTTTGATTGAATCTTGAACTGGTGCGAGCCCAATGTCTTTCCCGTGTGCGTATCCAAGACGGTCCACGACATGGCCATGTGATAGCCCGCATCTTTGGCGTTTTGATTTTGCGCCCCCAAGCGTTGAAAGAAGACTTGGTTCATATTCTGCTCGGCTGGCTTAGGTTGTTGCTCATCGCCGGCAAAATCCAAGCGATAGTCGATGACTTGGCCGCACAAGACTATATCTGCCCCCGCTGCCTTTGCCGCCTGAAGAGCGATCAGATCATTGCTCAGCGATGCTGTTGAAACTAGTCGAACAGGCGAAACTTGAGCGAGCTGTTCAGTGGTCAACAACGCCAAGTCCGCGCGAGCGGTGGGACGTTGATTGAGCATGGCAAGTTCCATCGCTTGCGAAACTTGGGCTTGGCCTGCCACGGGCGCCAAGGCAATGCGAGAGTACCGCGGCGTCGCTACCAGAGCTGGTCGCCAAACGTAAATCGGCGCTTTGGCTCGACATCCCGACAAGCAAAGCAACTCAGCCAGCACGATGGCGGCGAGCAAAGCAAGCTTGATGAGATGGGTTGGCATTGGGCGGGGACCTCCATGGGAGCCAGAAACGGTTCTTCCAGGGTGATAGCAAATTGATCAACCACGGGTCAAGCTAAGGGAAGCTGAGCTTTTGAGCTCAATCACAACCCAAAGCGTTAGCGAGGGACTGACTTTTGATACGTTCCGGCCAATTCCGAGATGTCCGTCGCTAACCGGGTTGTTGAATTAAACCCCGCTAAACGAGAAGGGCGGTAGGAGAACAGTCGCCTGCGGCTTGCCGTTAAACAATTTAATCCCAACCCGCTGCGTTAGCGAGGGACGTTTTGGATTGGTAAAAGCTATCCCTCGCTAAAGCTTCGGGTTGCGAAACCCCTTTTCAACTCAAAGCCAGCAAATCTTGCCTACAACAATCATTCCGATTGTTCGAACTTGTCGCCCGATTAATGCTGCTATTTCACTGGAAGCCCTGAAAAAGTGGCAATTTCTTTTTCAGACCAATCGATTAACGAATGATGCGTAGATGGATTGCTCCTTCAATCCCTGCGCGAATCAGCCCGATGTGCTGATTCACCAATCCAATCCGTGGAGTCCAATGTGAACATAAAAAATCTCTCGATAGCCCTTGCGCTGATGATTGCCTGCATGGTCGGTCAATCTCACGCTCAAGACAACGCTGTACCGCCACCACCATCCCCGTTACCAGTCTCGAACTCGCCTTCGTTGTCCAACTACTATCAAGGTCCAAGCCTTCGACAGCAGCAAGCGATGTACGAAGCCGAACAACGCATGTTGCGAATGGAGTGGAATCGTTCAATCGGCTACTCGCCACTTCGACCCAGCGTGAACGCCAGCTACATGACCTACGGTTACCAATCCTTCTACGCGCCTCAGCGCGGAATTATGGTCAATACAGGCCATCGCGGTTGGTACTGGTAGGCCAATTAATTAGAGTCGTTCCAAAGAATCAATACTGAGCAAAACTCAGTTCAAGAAATCTCGGCTAGCGCATTAGGCATAACAGCCCAATGCGCTAGAACGAGATTTTTAACATTAGTTCTTGCGAAGCGTTTGAAGGTACTCGACCAAGTTGACTAGATCTTCAACCGTCATGGCCTCCATCAAGTTCTCGGGCATGAGCGACTTCTCGATCTTCTTGAACTCTTCCAGCTCGCTCTTCTTAAGTCGATTGTCGATGCCTTCGTTGTTTCGCAAGACAACTTCGTCGCCCGTTTGACTTGTAAGTAAACCAGAAATCACTTGACCATCCAGGGTCAGTGCCGTGTAGGTCTCGTAGTTGTGGCTAATTCCTGCGGACGGATCCAAGATCGCGACGTACATGGCTTCCTTGGCGAGCTTGCTGCCGATTTCTCCGAGGTTTGGACCAACGTTTTTGCCTTCGGTGCCGATCTGATGGCACTTGGCGCACGTTCCATTCGTCCGATAGACCTCGCCACCTTTAGCCACATCTCCGGTGCGCTTCAGAAGATCGACAAGCGGAGGTAACGGAGCCGCGGATTTAGTTTTTGGTGCCGGAAATAGCTCGTTCGCCTTGTTGCGAATCGCATCATCTTTATTGGTTCTTAGCATAGATCCCACGGTCAATCTTGCTTCGGCTGGAAGCGTGTTTGATTGAGCCATCTCCAGAAGCTTTTGAGCTCCCGTAGGTGTTCTCGCTAGACCTTTCGCTAAAGCGACGCGAACGGGCGAGTCGAGTTCTTTGTTATCGATGAGCCGTTTGAGGACTGGCGTTGTGTTACGAGCCGCAGCAATAGCCTCAGCAAGCTTAACCGCAACGGCATCTTCCTTCTTTGCCAACACGCCAAGCCAACTACCTTCAGGATTTTCGATCAGCATTTCGGTTGCTGCCAAGCTGGCGTTGTCGATAGAGTCTTGCGTTGCCAGTTCGATCAAAGCCTTCTCGCGATCAGCGATTTGCAGGCCTCGGAGCAATTGGACTTTACGATCGCGACTGGCCGACTGCAACTGATTCTGAACTGCCTTCTGAATTTTCTCTTGTTGTGATCGCTCAAGAGAATTCGGCAATCGCATCACGGACTCAACCACCAATGCTTCTACAGCCGGGCTCCAGCTTGTGCGTTGCACCAATTCGCCGATCAGCGAATCCAGAGTCTTCAATCGCTCATCTTTGCGATGATAGTCTAGCGCCCGCAGAGCTCTCATGACTTGCGACTGATCCACATCGCTTCGAAGCAAGGCTTTTTGCAAGTGCGGTAAGGCTTCAGGGCAACGCATCCTACAAACGATGTCGAAGTTTAAGTCGCTCTTGGTCGAGGCACACAGTTTTTCGTAAGCTGCAAAGCACTCCGATGCGCGAAGTGCTGATCCGATTCCCAAAGCTTCGAGATACCAACGATCGTTGTTGGCATATTGCTTGGCGAGCTGAGCCCACAAAGCAGGAGTCTGCGCACTTGCATCGAATCGCAGCGAGATAGCCAACTCGCGACGGACCGCTGGAGACGCATCCTTGGCAGCTGTTTCTGCGAAGCTTGCAAGAGGTAGCTTCAATTGTCGGGCCAATCGAAGGCCCATACATCGAACATCAGCATCTTTATCGGCGAGCGCTTTCTTGACTGAGCCTTCGCCTTGGTCGGCGAGTTCCGCTAAGGCCCACAAAGCGCGAGCACGCATGCGTGGTTCGTCTGAGCTTGCCAATTTCTCCAACGCAGGCTTGGCGGCACTACCAAAATTTTTAAGGGCTTGCCAAGCCAGATATCGCGTTGATTGATTCGGGCTGGTTAGTGCTTTGACGGCTTGTTCGGCGGTTTTAAGTTCTACGGGTGAAACTGAGTACTTGGTGTCTGGTGGAGCGACGCGATAGAGCCGACCGCGATCCAAGTCTCCCATCTGGTGACCACCAACGCCCGGGTCATACCAGTCCACTGCATACAAGCTTCCATCTGGAGCGGCACAAACATCAACTGGACGGAACCAATTGTCAGTCCCCGCTTGCATGATGTTCTCAATCGCTGCTTTGTACCCTGCTCCATCAACTGTCGTTGGGTAGGCTCGCAAGGCATTAGGGCCTGGATCGCAGTGGATCACTTGATTGCGAAAACTTGGCGGAAGTGACTTGCCTTCATAGACCATGATCCCGCAAGGTGAACCCGCACCTGTTATCAGCATTGTGGGAACAACGCCTGGGTCGTTCAAGTGCCAATGCTGTTCAGGGATCGTTGCCTCAAGGTTTGTACGTGGTTCACGCCAACCGGCTCCGGTCAATTCATCCAAGTAACCAAAGTTCCCGTACTCCATGACATAGTTGATACGCGTAGCCTTGTTGCCATCGTCATCGTTGTCGGACTGCCAAATAGTGCCGAACGAATCGACAGTGACTTCATAGTTATTGCGGAAGTTATGCGCGAGAGTCTCAAACTGGCTTCCATCTAGATTGCATCGAAAGACCATTCCTCCATAGTAAGGCTTGCCATTGTCGACCACCGTATTGCCAGCCATGTCGACGACGGGTTTGCCCTCAGCATCATGGACCGCTTTGCCGGTGTTTCCAAAATTCCAGTAAAGCTTGCCATCATGGCCAAAGATGAAACTGTGCGCCGAGTGATCGTGTTGAGCTTGACCGGTCTTGCTGAAAAGCAGCTCTTTACGATCTGGCACGTCATCTCCATTTTCATCGGTGAAGACCCAGATGTTGGGTGACGCCGATACGATGACTCGATTGCCCAGCACGCAGATTCCCATCGCGGAATCGATGTCGTTGCCTTGGTGGAAGAGCTTGCTTGAGTCCATCACGCCATCGCCGTTTTCATCCTCGAGAATCAAGATGCGATCACCCTCGGGACGCTTTCCATTGTGGCCTCGATAGTTCACGACTTCGCAGACCCAAACGCGACCGCGATGATCGACATCCAGGCATGTAAGTGATCGCAGCGTTGGTTCCGCAGCAGCAAGTGTTGCGGTCAGTCCCTCGTGAATCTTAAGTCCAGCAAGTGCATTGGCTGCGCTGCGAGCCGAATCGGTGGGGCCAGCCGTCGTGGGAGGAACGCCATCGGCATAGACTTGGAATTGAACGCTACTGCCCGAGCCGCCCGGTTGATCGGTACCTCCGTTATCCAAACCGCATAGAACTTCAAGTTGTGAATATCCGGCCGGCAAGTCAAACTCGATCGTGCTATTTGCGTGTGTGCCGATACCACGCGTGTAGGGCTTCCCTGCAACGCTCAGCGGTCCACCGCCAGCGTTTTGACCTTTGCGAACCTCGCCCCATTGTGCTTCTGAGCGTTTCCAATTCAATGTTGTTAAGTCCAACGGCGTTTTGCCATCTGCGGTCAATGTTGGTTCAATCCAATCAGCCCAATCGCAACCGAATCCATTTCCACCATCGTTGACAACTAGAAACAACTTCTTGACACCAGCAATATCGGCTTTGATGCGCTGAGAATGACCGGCTGTGCTGGGAGTGATGATTGCTGAGCTGGCTAGAAGTTTGCCGGAGCTATTGGTTGAGTTTCCTGAAGCACCATCGCCGGAAGCTTTCTTGCTGACGGCATCTGTTGGTCGCGAGATGAGGTGAAACTCTTTCTGAATATCATCGCGTTTGTGGTTGCCTGGGATGGTTTCATCTTGACCGGCTTCCAACTGTTCGACGCTAGGACTGCGAAGACTCAAACCGTCGGCTGGGATTTCTTGTTTGGCTGTCCAGAGGATGGCGTTGCATACCAGTTTGAGAATCTCTTCACGTCCCCAATTCCAATGAAAGTGTCCCCCGGTAAAGCCAAAGGACCGACCACCGTTGGGACGTTCGTAGGTCCAAGCAGTATGTTGAGCAATACCTTCAGCGACTTCTTTGCGTACGGCCGTGTTGCCACTGTGAGGTCCATCGGGTCGGCGCATCGTATCTTCAGGAGCAATCGCGCTGAGGATTGGAGTGACGCCTTTCATGGCAGGTTGAAAGCGCATGTGGAAATACCATTCATCGTTGGCTTCGAACGGTTTGACACCGCGGGCGACGGGATGGTCTGGCAATGTTAGATACTTGGCGACCCAATGCGGATTAACAGACCAATGCGTCTCGAAGTAACCGCCAAGCCACTTGAGAAACTCGGGGCCTCCGCGATCTGTGGGGACTTCGACGGCGTAGTGAATGCAGACAAAGCCAACTCCTTTGTCCATGAGCTCGCCGAGTTTCGGAAGATGTTGCAGCGCTGGGTGGCCTCCACCTCCGTCGCAATACATGACCACCGTCTTGGCTCCGTCGAGCACTGCATCGCTTTCGGGCCAGCCGCCCGAGTAAACATCGCACTTAATCTTGCCTGCCGACCCACGTTCGATAGTGTCGGCTAGGATTCGGCAACCGGCCAAATGCTCGTGAGACCCGTAGCCGTGGCTAGGCTTGCCCGCTAAGAACACAATTCGATCTTGAGGGGCCTTATTCGGAGTCGCTGGTTCTTGAGGGGCCTTCGCTAGGCCTAACGATGAACCGAAACAGAGTAGCAGGGCTGGAAACGCCAGCAGGTGGTAAAACTGTCGCATCAGTAATTTCCCGAGTCGGGTAGGCAGGAAGGTAAAGTAGGAACGAGGAACGGCGAGACTAGACGAGGCGAAAAACGCGATAGAGTATTGTAGTCAATTGCGATTCCGCGTGGCGGGTAGGTCCGAGACGAGGTTAGTCTACCCAAACTCGGGGGAACTCGACACCACTTTTGGCAATTTGGTGCTAGGTTACAATGCTCCCTCCGCAAACGCCCTCGGATTTTTCCGCTGATTCTCTCGCAGCGTAAAATGATGCCCCGCGAGACGGTAATTGCCTTTGAAGATATTGCATGAGCAACGATCCAAAACCAAATTCGACTCAACCAAGCTCAACTGAGCCAACTTCAGTGCCCGCCACTGTTGATTCCGCTGCTCCGGTCGTAACGGCGCCGCCTCGCGGACTAAACTGGGGACCTATCGGCGGAATTCTCAAGTACTCGGCGGTGATCTTAATTGTTCTGTTCTGTCTGATCTTGGTCCGAAAGAAACTTCAGGACATTACTTGGCAACAGTTGTGGGAGGGCGTAGTCAGCATCCCGCCTCAGCAGTTGATCCTGGCCTTTGTCATTACCGCGCTGAATTTTGTGATCTTGACCGGCTACGACTGGATCGCCATCACCTACCTGCAGAAAAAGCTTCCTTGGAAAAAGATCATGGTCGGAGCCGTGATCGGTTACGCTTTCAGCAATGTTTTTGGTTGGATGATCGGCGGCACCACAGCGCGATATCGATTGTACACTCGTTGGGGTTTCAGTCTGGTGGAAGTGATCGCGTTTATTTCAGTACTGTCGGTGACCTTTTGGTTAGGTATGTTCCTACTGGCCGGAGTTGCGCTGGTCTCGCTGCCGGTCCATTTGCCGGAGAAGTACAGCGAGCACTTGCCGCTGAGCACCGAAGCGTTTGGGTATGTCTTCCTCTTCTGCGTTCTTGGTTATCTTGCGGCCTCGCTTTTCATTCGTAAGCCGATCAAGATAGGCACTCAGCAATTCACCTTTCCACCGTTTCGACTTTCGCTAGTGCAACTTTCCGTTTCGGCAGCAGACTTCGCGCTCGCTTCGTTGGTCTTGTACCTTCTTCTACCGCAACACGATTCGATTAACTATGGAACTGTGCTGGTGATCTACATTGTCGCGATGGTCGTCACCGTTGCTGTGCACGCACCAGGCGGTGTCGGAGTGCTTGAGATCATCGTGATCGATACATTGACCAAGGATATTCCCGAAGGCGGGTCAAGCCTAACGGTTGGTGTAACCTGTGGTATCGTTCTGTTCCGCGTGATCTACTACTTCATACCCGGACTAGTTGCCGGTGGTCTATTCATGAATGAAGAGCGTGAGCTGGCCAAGAAGATAATGATCAACGTTGTTACCGCAGTGCCCAGGCTGATTAAGTTCGTAATCAGCAAGTTGCGTCGTAAGTAGTGGTTTCCATTTCCTAGGGAGTGTCGCGACAATGTCAACCATGAGCACTGAGGCACTTCGAATTGGGGCACTTCGGTTGGGTGTAGCAACTTTGCTTCTAACAAGTGCCACAACTGTTTGGGCCCAGCGCCAATTGCCTGCGGAACCACCCGCCTCGACGCCCTCACAGGCTTCAAGCAAGGATCAACCTCAAGAGTTTTCCGGCCCGCAAGTTGGTGAGAAAATTCTGCCCTTCAAAGTCCAAGGAGTGTTTGATCAGGCCGCCGGTCAAGAGATCGATTTTGTTGCTCAAGCGAATGGAAAGCCTCTAGTTCTGATCTTTGTGCACGACGTCAATCGTCAGTCGATCAGCTTCACTCGAGTCCTCTCGACTTACACTTTAGGTCGCAAGCCTGAAGAGCTCGCCACGGGGATCGTCTGGTTGAGCGACGATGCCACAGAGGCAGAGAGCACGCTGAAACGCGTTCGCCATGCGCTAGGCCCGCAAGTTGTTGGTGCAGAAGAGAAGAGAGGTCCTGACGATAAGAAAGAGGATCGCAAGGTGTCCAGGGATGCTGCCGCGATTCTCAAGCTCTTGCCCTCAGCTATTGGTGTGTCGCCTGAAGGTCGCGAGGGACCGGGCAGTTATGGCCTTAATCGCAAAATGACCTTGACGATCCTGGTTGCCAAAGACAACAAGGTCGAAGCGAACTTTGCGTTGGTGCAGCCCAGCTTGCAAGCCGATCTCCCCAAAGTACTCGAGAGCATTGTCAAAGTTGCTGGGGGAAAAATTCCTAAGCTTGAAGAACTCGACGGCATGCCCGCGATGGCTCGTCAGCCTGCAACCGATGGACAAGCTCCAAATCTGCGACCTCTGCTACAGCCCTTGATACGCTTGGGAGCTTCCGAACACGATGTCGACAAAGCCGCTCAAGCAATCGAGAAACAAGCCCAAGAAGATCCCGCCACTCGTCGCGAAGTCATTCGCATCGCCACCACCATTATCAACGCTGGCAAGCTAGAAAACTACGGCACCCCGCGCGCGCAAGAGTATCTCACCAAGTGGTCCAAAGAGAAGTTTGGTTCCGAGAAGTGATTCTTGTAGGGCGCGTGAAGAGGTCTTATGCGAACACACTTTCATTAGCGAATGTGATGGTCGAAGTCAAAGTCCTTGAGTTGCGTTTGTCCGACCTCGTAACACGCCATTGGGCCGCGACGACTCTAGGATAGTAATGGCGTATTCTGCCGCAACGACTCTCGGACGGTGTGTTACTCCGTGCGGATGATTGACTCTTCAATCTGTGAAGCAATGGCCGAGTCAACAACAGTGCGAACTCAAACGGTAAAGCGCACGGCTGCACACACCCTACAGATGAAGCAATGGCAGAGTTCACGACACTTCGAACACAAATTATAAAGCGCACGGCTACACACACCTTACGAAAGAGCCCCTATTTTTAGGTCACTTACGCACAACGGGCCTGCACTGCGGTACAATACTCCCTTCGTCTAGGCTCGACGGTGACCTGATCGCCGCTGTAAGCATCTTCGTTTAATCCCACCTACCCCACGCTATCAGGATTCAAAAATATGACGCGTCCCAACTCACTCTCTTCGCGAAGACGTTTTCTTAAAGGCGCAGCGCTCACCGCTGGCGCACTTTCGCTTCCGACCATCGTTCCGGCTTCGGCACTAGGCCGAGATGGCAACACCGCTCCCAGCGATCGAGTCAATGTGGCCGGTATCGGTATTGGTCGACGAGGCCAATATGACCTTGGATGTTTCTTAGAGCAGTCCGACGTGCGCTTTGCAGCCGTTTGTGACGTCAAAGAGGATCGACGACAAGCGATCAAGAAGATGGCTGACGACAAGTACGCCAATCAAGCTTGCACCATGCACAACGATTTTCGCGAAGTGCTCGACCGCGACGACATCGACGCTGTCCTAATTGCCACTGGTCCAAACTGGCATGCGACCATGTCCGCCTATGCAGCTCGCGCAGGCAAAGACATCTACTGCGAAAAGCCTTGTACGAAGAACATCAAGCAGAGCTTACAGCTTGCGGAAGTGATCACTCGCACAGCTCGTATCTTCCAAGCTGGAACGCAGCGACGCAACTTGCCGCACTTTTCCTTCGCTTGTCAATTGGCTCGCACAGGTCGACTTGGTAAGATGAAGCGAATCTATGCTCACCCGATGGGAATGACTGCAGTGTCGAGCGGTTGGTTGCCTGCCGAACCCGAGCCTGCATCGGGAACCGCTGATTGGAATCGTTATCTGGGGCCCGCTGCGTGGCGCCCATTCAATTCGAAGACATTGAGCGACGGCTTCAATTTCGAAAAAGGCGGAGGACTTGTCGGCGGTGGAGTGTTGGAATGGGGATCGCACACAGTCGATCTTTGCCAGTGGGCCGTCAACGATTGCCCACCACCGATTGAATACAATCCACCGAAGGATGGCGAGATCTCCTGCAAGTATATCGATGGAGTTGAGCTTGTCTTCCGCGAGAAGGGGTGGATTCCTTTGGGATCATGCCCTGTTCGTTTCGAAGGCGAGACGGGGTGGGTTGAAGCTGGCGATAGCGGCAAGATTGTTCTTAGCTCGCCTGAGCTTCTCGCTGGCCGAACCGTTGAAGAGATCGGCGGTTATCCAGCAACATTCCACGTCCGTGACTTCTTGGATTGCGTCAAGACTCGCAGCCAGCCTAAGGGCAACGCAGTCGCGGCAGCTCGAGCTCACATCGTTTGTCACGCAACCAATGTGGCTCTCTTCTTGAATCGCACCGTCAAGTTGGATCTAGATAAGTATGAATTCATCGACGATTCCGAAGCAAATCGGCTTCGATCGGAAGCTCTGCGCGAGCCTTGGATGATCTAAGCCTCAAGATGTTCGAGGACTTCTCCGTCAGAATCTTCGAATCAAGATCGTCGAATCCAACGCTTGTTCAATCCGCACGGATCGAACATCAATCTGAAATTAAAAAAAAGTCTCTCCAATTGAGCTCAAATAACTATGTCTACATTCAAAAAGCTAACTAGAAAAACACTGGTGGCCATGCTGTTGGCCAGTCTGACATTCACCGTCGCTCCAACGATCAATATCGCCAATGCTCAGCAAGCCGTCACGCTGACTTCGGAAGCGGACTTGCTGAAGATCATTACAACAAGCACCGATGGCGGCGAAAAGGCTTTGGCCTGCAAACGACTAGCCATTTACGGTTCACCCGCATGTGTTCCCGAAGTTGCCAAGCTGCTGAGCGATAAGCAACTTGCCTCATGGGCGAGAATCACCCTGGAAGCTGTTCCCGGCGACGCGTCGAAAGCTGCTTTACGCGATGCGGCTACCAAGCTCGACGGCGAACTGTTGGTGGGCGTGATCAATTCAATTGGCGTGCTTCGCGATGCCGAAGCGGTTGAACTGCTGACTGGCAAGCTGAAGGATGGAACTCCCGAAATCGCCTCAGCAGCGGCCTATGCGCTAGGTCGAATTGGAAACGAAGCTGCTGCGGCGTCGTTGCGTGGCTCGTTGGCGCATGCAATTCCGGCTGTACAAAACGCTGTCGCTGAAGGCTGCATCTATGCGGCTGAAAGTCTTCTCAAAGCGGGCAATGCAAAACTTGCCACTGAAGTTTACGACGAAGTTCGCGGCGGCAAGTTTCCGCAGCAACGTATCGTAGAAGCAACTCGAGGTGCGATTCTCGCCCGAGGCGAAAGCGGTGTGCCCTTGTTGGTCGAGCAACTAAGCTCATCGAATCGCAAGCAGTTCGCTGTAGGACTTCAGACCGCTCGTGAGATGGATAGCGCTTCCTTGGGACCAGCGTTGATCGCTGAACTTGCGAAGGCGCCATCGGATCGAGCCGCCTTGATTGTCGAAGCTT
>CAUJKA010000419.1 GCA_963204965.1 Planctomycetota bacterium
ACGCCAGAGCAACTCTGCGTAGAACATCCGGAATTGCTGGAAGAGTTGCGATGGCGAATCAACGCATTGCGAGCAGTCGATGCTCAGTTTGGCGCTTCGATCCACAAGTACGGTGAGAACGCTGCTAACACAGCGAAAACGGACAAGCTGAATCAGACGATACAAGTCGAATCGGAGTTCCGCATCGATCGTCTTCACGCTAGCGGTGGATTGGGCGATGTCTATTTAGCAACCGATCCCATGTTACGCCGAACGGTTGCTGTAAAGTACCCGCGATCACACCGATTGAACGCCGAGCAATTAGCGCGATTTGAGCGTGAAGCGCAAATTACTGGACGGTTGAATCATCCAGGGGTCGTGCCGGTTCATGCTTTGAAACGAGATGGCGACAATCAACCTTGTTACGTCATGCGGTTTGTCGATGGTCCAACGTTACAAGACCGAATTGAGCAGTTGTTCAACGGGCCCAATTCGAATAGCGCCGACTTTTACTCCTCGCTTTCCGTTCGACAACTGCTGCAGAGCTTTATCGCGCTTTGCAACATTGTGGCGTATGCTCACGACAATGGAATTGTGCATCGCGATATTAAACCAGCCAATGTGATACTGGGGCCGTTTGGCGAAACTATGCTCATGGACTGGGGACTCGCCAAAGTTATTGGTGATCCTGAATCAACGACTTCAAGCTTCCCAGCATCCGATTTGACAGATACCGTCGCCGACTACAACGTTAAGACTCGTGCGGGCCAGTTCATGGGAACTCCGGCCTACGCTAGTCCAGAGCAATTGCAGGGGCGAGTCGATCTGTTGGACTCACGCTCCGATGTGTATTCGTTGGGAGCTACTCTGATGGCATTGCTCACAGGAACGCCGCCTAAGCGTAATGCGCCTGCTGCGGAAGGCGATACATCGAAGTCAGATGGACCAGCACGAGCAACAAATTCAGGAGGGGAAAGAGAGAAGTATGGTGTAGTTGATTTAAGAGGCCTTCGCAATCGATCGGGCGGCCAAGTTCCATGGAGACTCGTTGCGATACTGCAAAAGGCTTTGGAAGATAAGTTCGATCAGCGTTACGAATCAGCGGTCAATTTGCGAGAGGATCTCGAACGCTATCTAGCTGGCGAACCGATTAGTGTTGTGAAAGAAACGCCATGGTCCAGACTTTCAAGAACGATTCGACGCAGGTCGGGCTGGGTCGCTGCACTGCTGGTTGGAGTTTCTGTGGCCGTGGCGGCTGGTGGTTTGGGAAGTGTCATTCTGGGTCAAAAGAATCAACAGTTGCAGTCGGCCAATGAACAGCTCACGTCGGCCAACAAAAGGTCTTTAGCATCGCAACAACGCGCCACGGCTACTACAGAGTTGCTCAGTCGCGCGATGCGAGCTTCAACTCCAGAAGTCGCTCAAGGCAAAGAGCCAACTGTGCGACAGTTACTCGACTCAACCTCCCAACGACTGATTGACGATCCCACGGTTCCGCCGCTGGTCGCTGCGGATACGCACCAATTGCTTTCGGACGCATATCTCGGCTTGGGCGTTTTTGAAACCGCACAAAAGCACGCAGGTCTAGCCAGTCAGTTGCATTACGAACACTCTGGGCCGGAAAGTTCTGACGCGTTGCATTCTCAAGCCGCTCACGCAGTTCTATTGTCAAGAACCGGCAAAGACGAAGAGGCTATGCGAGTAGCTCGCGATGCATTGGAACGTGGTCGCAAAGCTAAAGACCTTGATAAAGAAACTCTTGCAATTCTGATTTCTAACTACGCTACTGTCTGGTCCCTTTCGAAATCTCCCAAGTTCGATGAGATTCTAATTCTTAGTCGTGAAGCGTACGAGGTTGCCAAGATGGGCTTGGGGGCTGACCATGCAACGACTCTGCGGATGTGTAGCGATCTAGCAGTCGCCTTGATGGACGCTGACAAATTGGACGATGCCGAGCCACTGCTTGTCGAGATCCGTCAGGTTCATGAAGCCAAGCTCGGAAAGAAGCACCCCGAGACTTTGGTTGATGCGTTCAACCATATCGCGCTCCTTTACAACAAGAAGGACTTTCAAGCCGGATTGGATCTTGCGAAAACACAATGGCCAATTTTTGAAGAGGTGGAAGGGCTCGATCACCAACGAACGATCCGACTGAAGATTCTGATGGGGATGCTTGAGTTTGAAATTGGAAACATCGCTGAGGCAGAGCTTCATTATCGTATGGGACTTGAACTTGCGGTCAAGGCGCTGGGAGCCGTACATCGGAACGCACTTGAAGCTCGAGGAATGCTGACGGGGGCATTAATCAAACTCGGCAAGTTTGACGAGGCCGAGTCGATGGCTAACGAACAGTACAAACTAACAGAAGCGGAGTTTGGTGCAAAACACCAGGCAACCGTGCAAGCCATAACCTTGTTCTTCGACCTTGCGGAGGCCAAAGGCGATATCGATGCAATGGCCAAGTGGCTTGAGTCTCTGCGAGGCACCCCTTTGGAAAGCGGAGCTGAAGAGACATTACGCAAGGCTAAAGAAAAAAAGTGATTGGCCACTTACTCAAAATCACTTGAGACGGCTGAAGGAAATTTGATGAGAGATCTTCCTGCGAGCAAACTGAATGTTCTCCTTCACGAAGAAACTCTTACTGCCCTTGCTACTTGCGACATTGCTCGGTTGCGATACTGGTCCTGGCTCACAACCCGCTAACAACTTCAATTCACCAATGCAGCCCTCGGAGCCAAAAGAAGTCAAGGTCGATCCGATCAACGAATCTGGTCTTGCCATTATACGTGTTCGAGAGAATGGCGTTTATCAAGAGGGAGTTGTCGATTCGAAGGGTAACGTGGTTCTGCAAGTCAGTTCAAACTACTTAGTTAAGGATCTTACCGGCAGTCTGGCGCTCATCAATAGCGGTCGCAAGTTCCTCTTTGTCCCGCTCGATCAAGGATCGATTACGGCAGAGGATATCGAGAGTGTCAATGGTTTTCAGTACGCTCAACCATTTCAGTGTGGTCTAGCGTTGGCCTGCGTTAGCGACTCCTGGTTCTATCTGGATACCGAATTCGAAAAGGTCTTTTCTTCCGAATTCCAGTTTGCAGAGTCCTTTCATCATGATCGTGCATTGGTCAAGGAAAACGATCGATATCGGATCATCAATACCGATGGAGAAACGGTTGTCGAGTTGAACTATGACCAAGTTAGTTCGCAAAGCCCAAGGTGTTGGCAAGTAACCAACGTCGAGAATGGCAAGTATCGAAGTGGCTTTGTCGGTTTGAACGGCGAGATGCTAACGGAGCTGATGTATGACGGTCCGGTCTACTATCAGCCTGAGGTCCAGCGAATTCGCGTAACGGTTGGCAAGTTGCACGGCTTCCTAGACGATGATGCTAAGACGGTCATACCGGTCAAGTACGAATACGCCGAGATCTTTGATCGCGGTATAGCCCGTGTGATGCTCGATGGCCGAACGTTCTTTATCGATCCCGATGGCAATGAAGTATCCGAGTAGCGGTAACTCAGTTGATGGATCGTCTCAACGATGAGTTTTGTTTGACGGTTTTAGAGCTAAGTTGGTAGACGAGGCTTCAATGTTTGCTTAGCCAATCGCGACGAAAGGGACTTGTCCATCCTAGCGAAACCGCATGTTCGGCGAGCCTAAGCTTGAGTTCTTCAAGCTTCAATGTTTGCTCAGTCTTCGCGGGATCGATATCGGAATCTTTTGAGCTGGATTGTAGAGCGAACTTGACTATCAAGGTTGGAATATGATCTGGCCAAAATGTACTTGGAGCGCGAGTGAAGCAGTATTGCTCAATGACAGAGATGGCTTGGCTTCGATCACCCTTTGCGGTATTGATCAAGCAATTTAGAATCGCGAACTCAGCCTCGCGTCCTTTGACACCGCATTTTTCCGCCTGTTGCAGTACTGTTGTTGCCGCTTCTAGATCTTGATTCCGAATGTGCAATACAAGTTGATTTGCTGTCGATAGTAGGAGGATTCGGGATGTTTCGATGTCTGAGGGTGAGGCCGTAGCCCACTGCCGCAACTCGTCCCATTTTCGTTGAAACTCGATCACTGATTTCTCAAGCTCGCCAAGTGACATCAAGTCCAAGCCACGTAAAACCGAAGACTGAATGTAGTCCATTGGGGTCTGATTGGCGGGCAAAACCGCCAGCTGCTTTTCCGAGAGCTCCAGTGAATTGAGAGAGTCTGTCGGTAACGCGTTTTCTAGTTCGATCATGGCCTTCAATTGAGTAAGTCTTGGAAGGCTAATGCCGGCAGCGTTCGCAAATTTTGCATCGGAAGAGATCTCATTTGGATTTTCCGCATTCTTCAAAGCTTCATCCAATCGGTTCTGTTGCAAGAGAACTAAAGTTCTGTTGCTCACGTTGTTCATGTACGCTTGGACGAATCCCGGATTGGAAGGGTTACCAACCGCCAATCGCTTGAGCCCATGGAAGGCTTCTAGCTGCAAAGGCTCAGCCAAATCAAAACTTTGCATGTAGGTATGGATAGCAGCATGCAGATCTAATCCAGATAAAAGTTCATATTCATCGTTCGTGTTGGATTGTCCTTGCGCTATTATTCGCCACAGGTCCACATGACGGCTCGCCGTTTCTTCGGCCTTAGAGTGCTGTCCGATTCTCGCGAGCATTGCGGCGCGATTCCTCAATAGACCGGCGAGAGATCTTTTGTAGTCCAAATTCTCTGGAAACTCGTTGATTAACTCGTTGTAGATATTCTCGGCCTGAATCGAAAACTCTTCGGTCTTCTTTGGGTCGCGAGAACGAAGCTTAGGACTGATTGAGTACAAGCTCGATGCGTAGGAACTGCGATATTCGGGAGACCTCGGATCAAGCTTCAAAACCTCTCCCTTAATTCGAATCGACTCCAATAGTGTTTCCAGAGCTTTGTCAGCCGAGATAAACTCTCCCTCGGCATTCGATAGGTTGTTAAGTGAAACCGCATACTCAAATAGGTAGCGAGCATTCTCTGGATGGGACTCGACCAAACTGCGGTGCATTTCAGCGGCTAGCTGGATTTCTTGACGCCAAAGCTGATTCTCACCAAGAGCGCGGTAAACCTTTGCCAACCTACGATGTGCTAAAGCGGTTTCATTCGCCACATCGGGATCAAAGTCGGATGAGCTGTCCTGCAACTTCTTACAGAACTCGAGTGCCGAGTTGAGTAGTTGCTTGCGAGTTTCCGTGAACTCAGGTATGTTCGCAAGCTTCTTGTCAGCAACTTGACTTAGAAAATTGTCAACGGCTTCCATGGCTAAGCTTGCGTTGCGTTTTGCGTTGTCTCGCTGAGCACTGGCCACGCGACTCTCGGTCAACGCATGATCTTTGGCGATTTGTAGCTCTTTAGTAAATGAGATCCAAATTGTCATCGAAGCGATCAAAACGAGAGTCGAAAACACAATTGCCCCGGACAGAAATGGGTTGCGTTTGGACCATTTTGCAAGTCGAATCCAACTTGGCGTTGGCTTGGCTAAGATTGGCTTGCCGTTTAGGAATCGGCCGAGATCATCGCAGACATCTTGCGCTGAGGCATACCGCTCGCTAGGCTCTCGCTGTAGACATTTGTGGGCTATCACAGCTAAGTCGACTGGAACATTTGGCTGCAGAGTTCTGATGGGCACGGGATCTTGCGTAGCCAGCAGCTTCAATGTCTCCATGGTCGTTGCGCCGCGAATCGGTGGTCGACCAACCAAGCACTCATAGAGTATGGCGCCTAAGGCGTAGACGTCGACCAGCGGCAACACAACTTCAGTGTTCGCGCCAAGCTGTTCGGGAGCAAGATAAGCGGGAGTACCGAGCAATTCACCTGTTAGAGTTGCCGAATCTATATCGTTGATTCGCTTGGCCAAGCCAAAGTCTGTGACCTTGATCTGTACGGACTCATTCGAAAGCGAGCTACTTTCAACCAGCAAGATATTGCCCGGTTTCAAATCTCGATGAACGACTGACGTTCGGTGCGCAGCTTCAATCCCGCTAGCGGCTTGTCGGGCAATCTCAGCAGCTAGTCTGGTAGTCAATGGGCCTGTTCGCAAAAGATCCGCCAGCGATCCGCCGCGACAGTACTCCATCGCGATGTATGGTCCAGTAGTCGAATCACCCGTGTCGTAGACGCGGACTACGTAGGGGCTATTCATACTAGCGATAAGCGCTGCTTCACGCCGAAATCTCGCCAACAGTCCAACGTCCCTTGCCGCGGCTTGGGACAACATCTTGAGTGCAACGTCTCGTTGTAGCCGAGCATCAACGGCTCGATAGACTACTCCCATACCGCCACTGCCAAGCTTGGACTGTACCTGATAGCGGCCAGCAATGGGCTCGGCCACATCCGTCACAATCGATCTGGGCCATGTTATGTCGTTGTGTTGACCGGGCGTATCATTAACCTCAGATGCTGGGCAGAGCCAGTGGTCCAATTGCCATTGAATCTCTAAATCCTTCGCCAGATGTTGGAACCTGACTTGGTATTCTTCTAGTGTTGGTTGTTCGCCGTTGCACTCCCTTAGGTAGACCTCATTGCAGATCAATGAAAGTTGCTGATCGTCAGTCAGTGGCACAGTTGACGTATGCACCAAATCTTCGATTGAAATAGGTGACTTTTGGCTCCAATACCACTCCTGCTTACCCAACAACGAAGCGAACTTCCAGTTGCCTGCTCTCCCATTTGGATTGTTTGTCGAAGGGTCCTGGGGGCTATCGGCATTAATGTCACGGTTACTCATCACCTATTCCCAATTCAATGGCGACCCGTCTAGCAGCTCGAGATAATTTCTGACGAATAGAGATAGGGCTCTGCTGGAGTTGTTGACCGATCTCTTCCCATTCCAATCCAGCTTGTCGCAGTTCGTACAGTTGACGCTCGTCGGCAGTGAGCGAGTTTGCGAATCGCTGCACGATTTCTTGATGGCTTAGCAGATCGTTTGGATTGGGTTGCCTTTCATCTTTGGGTTCAGTGTCCGAGAAGTGAGTAGTCCGGCGTCTGTCACGTTTTTCAGCGTACTCGCGACGTTGAAACATGAGGAACTTCTTGTTGGTCATCGCCAGCAGAAGATTTCTCGCCGCATCTTCACTCTCGAGCACAAAGTCGCCGGCCAAGTATCTCAGTAGAAAGCTACCGAAGACGGATTGGCAAACATCCTTAGAATCAAACGCAGCTTGCAGGCCAACTCGATCGATTCGATATCGAATGGTGCGACGCAAAAATGGCTCGTACTTATCCACAAACTCTTGAAGAGCTATAGGGTCCGCTGTGCGAAGTTTGTTGAGGAGATTCTGAAATTCGGGGTCAAGCTGGGTCATAAGGAACAATGGAACCTCAACAATTGATGGCTGGTAATTGGAACCGATTGTAACAGATGGCCGAACCGATTTCCTGCACTA
>CAUJKA010000420.1 GCA_963204965.1 Planctomycetota bacterium
CGTATGGAATTGGTATCGAATACGCCTACACCATGGTCCACAAGGCTCCGGCAAATCGCAAAGTGACTCGTTGATCTTTGGGAGTTAATTCGATGCCAGTAGTACACTGTGCGGTGACACGACAGGTTCGGCCAGGATGCGAAGCGCAGTTCGATGCCAAACTGCTTAAGTTCGTGCAGGAGACAATCGCTGCCGATGGAGTCGTAGGAGTGCATCTCCTACGACCCCCGCCCAAAAGTTCCTGTCGCGAGTATGGTGTGCTGCGATCGTTCGAAAGTGAACAGGCGGCGGAGAATTTCTATTCGTCCGATGCATTTACGAAATGGGTCGACGAGGTTCAGCCACTGGTGGAGGGCCAACCAGTGTATCGACAACTAAACGGTCTGGAGGCATTCTTCCGGACCGAGCGGGGATGGATGCCATCGCGGTGGAAGATGGCAATTGTAACCTACTGCGGAGTTCTACCGACTGTCCTACTTTGGTCTAACCTGCTTGGACCAGCGATGGCAGAGCGACATTGGCTACTGAAAGCTATCGCCGTCAACGCAGCAGTCGTCATTACTCTGGCCTGGGTAGTGATGCCATTGTTGACTCAGATTTTTCATCGATGGCTACACCATCCAACATCGATCGAAATTCACGGCCGAAAGTGATTGTGGATACGAATAGCCGCGAAGTGAGCGATCGCGGGCGACGGTCTTTAAAACGAAAGCAAGAAAATGCCTGTTGATACCATTCTGTTCAATGGTCGCATAACGACGCAAGATGATCGAAAGCCCGAAGTCGCCGCTGTGGCAATTGCAGACGGCCGCATCACAGAGATCGGTACCAATGATCAAATTCTGGCATTGGCTGACAGTCAACCCAGGAAGATCGATTTAGAGAATCGTCGCGTCATTCCCGGTCTGAATGATTCGCACCTGCATGTGATCCGTGCGGGGCTATTCTCAAATCTTGAGCTACGTTGGGACGGTGTTCCCACAGTAGCGCAGGCGATGAGACAACTGCGAGAGCAAGCTCAAAGGACGCCACCGCCGCAATGGGTACGAGTGATCGGAGGTTGGAACGAATTTCAATTTGCTGAAGGACGGTTGCCGACTTTCAAAGAGCTCAATGACGCAGCCCCGGACACACCTGCTTTCTTGTTGCATTTGTACGATTCGGCAATGCTAAACAAGGCTGCCATTCGAGCATTGGGAATGGACAAGAACACGCCGAATCCACCGGGCGGACTTGTTGTTAAAGACCAGCGAGGCAATCCGACTGGTCTACTGATTGCCGAGCCGAATGCCCTGATTCTCTACTCGACCATCGCCAACGCTCCGAAACTATCTCGCGAGGATCAATTGAATTCGACTCGCCATTTTATGCGCGAGCTCAACCGCTTTGGCGTAACCAGCGTTTCGGATGCAGGCGGTGGTGGACAGAACTATCCAGAGGATTATTCGGTAGTTAGCCAGCTTGAAAAAGAGGGACACCTGACGCTGCGTATAGCCTATAGCCTGTTCGCACAGAAGCCCGGCGAGGAACTCAACGACTACACGCGATGGCTAGGGATGACCAAGCCCGGGAGCGGTTCGGATTTGCTGCGAGTCAATGGAGCTGGAGAGAATCTAGCCTGGAGCGCCGCAGATTTTGAGAATTTTCTGCAGCCTCGACCCGATCTCAAGCCCATCATGGATTCACAGCTTGAAGCAATCGTGATGAAACTGGCTGAAGCCAAGTGGCCCTGGAGAATCCATGCGACCTACGATGAAACGATCGATCGCTTCTTGGATATCTTCGAGCGAGTACATCGTGAGAATCCGATTGATCAACTTCGCTGGTTCATCGATCATGCGGAGACAGTCAGCGATCGAAATCTAGAGCGGATACAAAATCTGGGAGGCGGGATCGCTATTCAACATCGCATGGCCTATCAAGGCGAGTACTTCATTCGTCGCTACGGTGTCGAGAAGGCTAAGAGGCTTCCTCCGATACGTCAAATGTTAAAGATGGGTATCCCGATTGGAGCCGGTACTGATGGAACTCGCGTGGCCAGCTATCATCCGTGGACTTGCCTATGGTGGTTAGTCACCGGGAAAACGGTAGGAGGGACGGTGCTACACGACGCTGAAGATTGTCTGACTCGCGAGGAAGCTCTAAGACTTTATACGCATGGTAGTGCATGGTTTAGTAATGAAGATCGAAACAAGGGAAGAATATCAGGGGGCAGTTTTGCTGACCTTGCGGTTCTATCGGACGACTATTTTTCGGTCGAGCCCGACGCTATTCGAAAGATTGAGAGCCTTCTCACGATGGTTGGAGGGAAAGTTGTCTATGGCAGTGACAAATATGCATCGTTAGCACCAGAGCTACCGCCGGTCAGTCCCAATTGGTCACCGGTGGCGCACTACGGAGGCTACGATAACAGTCAAACGGTTCCACCAGTTCATACGCACACTCCTATCATGTCCGCCGATGGACGAGTCTGGCAGACCGCCTGCGGCTGCGGACTCTAGCGATGGCTGTGTTCACGTCGATAGCGTCGAGAAAGTTGCGATATTGACAGTAGACATCATCGCTAGCCCGATCTTACTCTGGCTCTTGCGGATTCGCAAAGGCAAGCGGTAGCGTCATGTTCTGGCTCCCCTCTCCCCGAAGCGGGGCGAGGGGAGTAAGAAGGCTCGATCTAGATCGCTAACACGAACGCTTTCTAAACAGTTCCTTCCGATTCACCCAACTGTTGTCGGAGTCTTCGGAGTATTCGTGAGCGGTGTTGTCGGATTGTGGCGGGGCTAAGCGATAGTTGCTCGGCAACTACGGCGACGGACAACCCATCGACGGTGGTTCGCCAAAACGCTTGCCATGATCGAGCTTCGAACTCAGAACGGACTTGCTCAAGCGCGCGATGCACGAGAAGACCAAATTCCGTTCGCTCCGAATCATCTTGCTCGTCCAATTGATCGGGAATGTTCTGAGTCAACTGCAGCGCGGTACTGCCGCCTTCAGCAGCAGGGATTCGCAGTTGTTTTCGCAGCGCATCAAGCAATTTGTGCCGAGTCACGCCCCACAACCAACCGCGAAAACTACCACTACAATCAGACGGCTGGTATCGGTCGATCGATCTGGAAACGGAGAAAAACACCTCCTGAGCCAAATCGTGAATGTCGCTTTCGGCAATGCCATGCCGCCGACACCAGAACTTTACTAGGGGCTGGTATAGATCCACCATCTCGGTCCAAGCCGCGCTATCATTCTGGCGAATGCGTGAAATTAGGCTCAGTCTTGTAGCGTTCGATCCGGTCATGAGTGGCCTTCGGGGTGCCAGTCTTTCAGAAACTCATTCGAAAATGGTGTCACACCTATTTCGAAATATCTTACAGGCACCGTCTATAATAGCAGCCCGTTCAACCTGGAGGACTAGAAAATGCATGCAACTGCCTGCCCACCGACCCCGAAACTGCGAGCCTACCTATCCGGAAAGCTCGACTTGGAATCCTCCGAAGTCCTGGCTAGTCATTTGACGATCTGCGCAGACTGTGAGCGAACCCTAACAGACTTGGAGCAGGAGCCTGATTCGTTGGTCGAGCTGCTACAGGCCGGGCCGACTCCTGAAAATCACGCTGCAAACCAGTTGAACCACAAAACACAGATGCAGGGCTCAAATGGAATCGCTGAGCATCCTTTGCAGAGCGAGCCCCAACTCACGCGCGATCCAATTCTAGCTTCACTGCCACCCGCGCTGGGACAATATGAACTGCAGTCTCGATTAGGCGTCGGTGGAATGGGCGCCGTCTATTTGGCCAGGCACCGAAGTTTGGATAAGCCAGTCGCCGTAAAGCTACTTCCCGCGCTGCCCGCAGAGAATGAAGAGTTCGTAGCCAGATTTCAACGCGAAATGCGAGCCGCTGGTCAGTTAGAGCATCCAGCAATTGTTCGTACCACTGATGCGGGTGAGCAGCATGGGATTCACTTCTTAGTGATGGATTACATCGATGGTCTGAACTTAAGCAGCATCGCCCGCGCAGAAGAGAAGCTGCTGGTTGCCGACGCGTGTGAGATGGTTCGACAAGCAGCTATTGGACTAGCTCACGCGCACGAGAAGGGCATCGTCCATCGCGATGTCAAGCCTTCGAATCTAATGCTGGACACCGCAGGACAGGTTCGCATTCTGGACTTTGGCTTAGCGCAAATGGGCTGTTGGGAATCAGGATCGGCGGAAATAACTACCGTAGGGCAGTTGATGGGAACGCTCGACTATATGGCTCCGGAACAAGCTGAACGGGGCGGAGCGGTCGACTATCGAGCCGACCTGTACGCGTTGGGTGCCACACTGTTTCGATTGTTGACAGGTCGAGCACCGTTGGCTGCTGCGCCCAATCTAACACCACTTGAGAAGCTCAGGCTGTTGGCCACCCACAAGCCTCCCAAGCTGCGTTCGCTGCGCCCTGACGCCCCTGAATCGCTCGCCAAGATTGTCGATGCAATGCTCTCTCGCGATCCTGCCATGCGACCAGCGAGTGCGACACATGTTGCAGAACTGCTCGATCCTTTTGGAAAAGGCGCAGAGCTTGTTGGACTACTCGAGCGAGCTCGATCTAAGCCACAGACTCATGAGCCGAAGTTGACGAACGCCTGTTCGCTATTGGCTCGCGATGTCAACAACTTGAGCTCGCAACAGACCTCGAACAAAACAGCTCCTGCCCATGTGAGTAAATCCGATTTAGGAAACTCATCTAGCTTCATGAATCGACTCATCACTTGGACAGCGCTGGCGGGTTGTGTGGCCGCAGCGGTTGCTGGCGTACTGTTTGTTGTGGAAACAAGCAAAGGTCAGCTTGTCATCGATTCAAATGTCGACGTGCAGGTAAAGATCGTCAAGCTGGAAGAGGATCAACAAGCGGCAGTTGAAGAACTTGAGATTCAGCCAGGCACTCAGTCAACCCGGCTTCGCAGCGGCAAGTATAGGATCACGCTCGATTCAGCCAGTGACTCCTTTAGCGTGCGCAATGGAACGTTTGTCATTCGAAATGGCCAGACTGTTGTTGCTTCGATTACCCCTAAAAGCGAATCCAACGAAGCAAAAGCTAAGGATGAAAACACTCAGCGAACAAACGTCGAAGACCATCGATTGACCGAAATTGTCTATGACGGCCAGACGCTTGAGACGTGGATACGCAGACTCAAATTTGAACGTAACCCTACCGAAATCAACCGAACTCTCAATGCACTGTCGGCATTATCTGAGCCCTCATTGCGCGAGGTGATGGAACAACCGCTCGCCGACTATCTATTGAGGAAGATGGATTCAGTTGATCTTGAGATCGCTTGCAATGCTCTTGCTGCGTGCACAAGAGAAGACTTCCCCACAGTGCTGAATGGTGTCATGAAGCGGCAAGCCAGTAACGGATTGAGACTGTTGCTCTTGATGGTGACAAACCCTGGTGAACTCGCTAAAACCGTGCGACCCGATTCGGAATTCGTTGCCACCGTCGCTCAGATGCTCTCCGGCAGCGAAAGCGACGCCACCGTTCGATCAACAGCTTCGAGCTACTTAAGAGTTCTAGCCGATCGTTCCGCTGGTGAGTCAGCCAGCGATCTACAGAAGCATATCACAGACTTGTTTGTAAGAACGAAAGAGCTAACGGACGATGATTTTTGGCTGGCATCTCCAATAAAGAACTACATCATCAACGATGCCGTCACTGCAAACCCATCGATGAGAGACGAGATTATTCGTCGTGCCATTAAGGCAGTTACCGACGAAACCACTTCTAATCGAACTTATGTTCAAGCGATTATTGTATTGCGAAGTCTGTTTGCCGCAGGGTTCACGCTGAGCGACCCACAGCGGACCGAGTTGGCAAAGGGATTGTCACAAACACTGGTCCAGTGTGCGCAATCGCCCGAGTTGGCAACCGTCGAAGTGGAAGTGCCTCGACAACTACAAGAG
>CAUJKA010000421.1 GCA_963204965.1 Planctomycetota bacterium
ATCTGGGAATCTACTTGGTCAACAGTATCAATCCGTTTCGACTGGAAGGTCAGAAGACGGTGATGTACCGGGTTCTCGAAGCGCTGCGTTGGGAAGTCCCCGATTGGATTGTCGTTCCAGGTGGCAACCTTGGTAACTCGAGTGCGTTTGGAAAGGCCTTCTCCGAACTGCATTGCTTAGGGCTGCTAGACAAGATTCCGCGACTAGCTGTTATCAACGCGGCAGGGGCGGACACGCTTTACCAGTTGTACGATCGTCGCGGTCTCCGTTGGAACAATGGTAACCCCGATCAACGCATCATCAGCGACTACTACCAAGAGCTCGATCGTCGCAATCAGAAAGCGGACACCATTGCCAGCGCGATCGAAATCAATCGTCCCGTCAATCTGAAGAAGTGCTTGCGAGCTCTGGATTTTTGCGACGGCATCGTTCGACGCGTTACCGATCAAGAGATCTTAGATGCCAAGGCTCAGGTTGGTGCTGGTGGAATCGGCTGTGAACCAGCCAGCGCGGCCAGTGTTGCCGGTGCTCGACTGCTACGAGAGGAAGGCGTTATCGCGCCGTCGGATCGAGTTGTCTGCATTCTGACTGGCCATCAACTAAAAGATCCCACTGCAACTGTAGCGTATCACACTACCGACCAAGATAAATTCAACGAAGTGTTGGGAAGCCGCGGCGTTTCGCGAGCCTCGTTCGCAAATCGCGCGATCGCGGTACCCAACGAACTGGATGCGATTGTTCGCGCCATCCAGATGTACAGCTAGATCGATCAGGTCGCTAGCTGTGCAACTCTAAACAAGCTTATCACTCTCGAGGGAACTGCTTCAATTATGACAATTCAATTAGCAATTCATGGTGCCGCTGGTCGAATGGGTAAGCGACTGATCGCCATTGGTTCGCAGGATAGCGCATTCCAGTTGGTTGCAGCCATCGATAGCCCCAACAATCCTGACCTTGGCAAGGATTCTGGAGTATTGGCCGGTGTTCAAGCCATCAACGTTCCGCTCTCTGCAGCATGGCCCGACAGCGTGAAGATGGTCGTCGATTTTTCAGTTCCCGCTGGATGTCAATCCGCGGTGGCCAACTGCCTAGCAAAGAAGATCCCTTTAGTCGTGGCTACGACAGGTCTTGGAACACAGCATGTTGATGCGATTAAGGAAGCGTCCAAGCAGATTCCAATCTGTTGGGCACCAAGCATGTCGATGACAGTGAACCTAACAATGAAGTTGGTTCAGCAAGCCGCTGCGGCACTCAAGAACCAGCAACCGGATGTGGAGATCATCGAGCGTCACCATCGCTTCAAAGAAGACTCCCCCAGCGGTACAGCTCTCAAGTTTGGCGAGATTGTTGCGGGAGCTATGGGCCTGACGAACCATGTTCACGGTCGCGAAGGATTATGCGGCGAACGGCCTCGAAATGAGATCGGCTATCACGCGGTGCGAACCGGCGATGATCCCGGGCAGCACACAATCCTCTTCGGCTTGCTCGGTGAAACTATCGAGATTCGCGTCGCAGCATCCAACCGCGATTGTTATGCGCAAGGCGCGCTTGCGGCAGCAAAGTTCCTAGCGGACAAACCGGCCGGACTGTACAGCATGTTTGATGTGTTGGGCCTAAACTAATTCAGTCGCTCTTAGGTTCTCAACAGACCTCGCCTTAATTGAATGTTGGTTTCCCATGGCGCGTTGCGACGAAGGCTACCTTTGCAAAGTCTGTGGAGACGAAGTCAGCAGACTAATCGATAGCTCGCTGTACTTGCAGTATGTCATTGGATGGATACCGCCTGAACAACTGCACCTGCATCCTGACATTCACCTGAAGTGCAATCCCAATCTCTCACAGTTTATCGACGCACCTGAATTCTTTGATCAGGTGTTCGCTGAGGGCTCGTTCGATCGACGGACATTGGATTCTGAATTCGTTGCCCAACGTGTTCAATTAATCACACGTGGTTACATGCGACTTCGAGAATTACAACGCGATCGCAGTCTGCCAATCGAATACTACCCGCTTTGAAAAGAGCTTGGGCGTAACGGTAGTTGGTGAGCGAGAGCACTGGAAAAATTGGAGGTGGAGACCTAGACGATGAAAGGGACTAGTACCACGCCGCTTACAGACTTTACGCGTGTATATCGTTTTGTTGCTTTTGGAGGTCCATTCCTCATCCGACAAGTTTTGCGAATCAAATTCTCAGATTCAACCCGACAGGACTGGCTGTTTCGCCGTGGGTATTCGAAAGATAACAAGTACGAAACCGTTGTGCACGACAATCAAATGGTCCAATTGGATCCGAAAGAGTTGATGGGGTGGGACAATGGAGCGTTCTATGAGAGTTCAGAAATAGAAATTCAGATTTTCGGTCACAAACAAAGATCGATCAGCGGGCCAAGTTTCTTGATACAGTTCAAGAACAAGCTAGAACAAACGGAGCTTCGAATCCCTGCGCCATCGTTTGGAGACAGAATTATGGTCGATGAATCAGAGAGAATCGGCTATATAGGTGGCGTTGTGATTTGCCGAAATCTGCCGATTGAGGTTGCAATCTGCCTGACCCTGTTTCGGCACTTTGATTACGACGGGCCCTAAAGCTGTTCTGTAGTTTTGAAAGTTGATGTTTGACGTTACCATCCAACCTCTACTCCAACTACTGAGTAGCGGAGACTAAAGGCCATGCCCAGAGCTATGCGGCTTGGTTAAGAGAAGCTGCAACAGCTTGACCAACTTGCTGCTTTGGCTCTTGATCGCTTGTTGTAAGTGGCTTGCCTCGCGATCGTAGAACGCGAATAAGTTCACCAGTTAAGCCGGCGATCGACATACCAATGGCAACGGGATCGACAAGATAGTTCCAGCCATTGGTCGAGCCCAAAAGATTCATCTTCCAAGCAACCGTGGCAACAACTGCGATACCAAACAGCTCGATTTGATTGAGCCACAGGAAGGCAACAGCTAAAGCCAAGGGTATCCAGATGAATTGTGGACTCCATCCCAAAGCGTGCGGATCGAAAGCACCCCAACCAACTGACATCGGTAGATGGATGGCACTCAGTATTACGACCGCGGACCAATACGTTCGCAATGTCTGCTTTGGAATCGATGGCGAGCTGAATTGCGAACTCTTCATCGACCCGAATGGCGAACTCAATAGTGGCATGATGACATACCAAGCAAGTATGGCTGTCAATGGAATACTTACCAGACCAGTAAAGGAGTGTATCCAGCGTCCTACACTCAACCCGGCAATAGGCACAAAGCAGAGTAATGTCGTGCAGGCTGGAAGCCACGCTCCACGTCGAGCCGAAAAAGCTTCGCGCGTGGCTTGGACTAAGCTCCCTAGGATCAGCCCAGAGGCTCGCGTTTGCAATAG
>CAUJKA010000422.1 GCA_963204965.1 Planctomycetota bacterium
CATTTCGTTAGCCGATATTCAGAGCTTTATCAATCTGCTTAGCAATCTTCGTCAAACGCTCTACGTCGCCACCACCGACTTCGGCTGCGACCCAGCCATCAAAGCCGATATCGTCCAAGGCCTTGCGAACGTCGGCCCAAGGCAGATCGTCTTCGGTGATGTCGGCCCAATTATTCTTTTCGCGAGAGAAGCCTTTGATGTCTAGTTTGATAACGCGACGACCCAGCGCGCGAATCCAGGCTGCTGGATCGCCATACTTCCAGTGGTTGCCGATATCGAATTGCATGCCCACCCAAGGTGAATTCAATTCGTCGACGTATTTCACAAACTTGTCCGCAGTTTGATTGTTGGGGCCATCGTGTTGGTACAAGAACTTGTTCCAAACGTTTTCGATGGCGATCGCAATACCCAGCTCGGCACAAAGAGGCAGCGCCAATCGAATGTTCTCGATCGAGCGAGGCCAAATTTCGCTTTCAGGACCATCGTCTCCGAGTCCAACTACCAGCAGCACCGTATGTCCGCCAACCGCGTGTGTGTCTCGAAGCGCCTTCTGTAGATCGCGGAGCGCTTTGGCTCGAGTTTCAGCATTGGGACTGGTATGGGTAATTTGCCAGTGCGTCGAACAAACGCTTCCGTCGACGGGTAGTCCCGTTTCGGCGATCGCTTTCTTGATCTCGTCGACGTTGAAGCCCGGGCTGTCCAGTTCGATGCCATCGAAACCGGCGGCCTTCGCTGCTTTGAATCTGTTGGTCATGCCATCGCCTTTGACCATGCCGATCTTGAGCGTCTTAAGGAACTTGCGCGGCTTGGTTGTGTGCTTAATCTCTAGTCCATCAACGTTGGCAGTGGAGTTCGCTGTAGCTTGGGTTGCAGCTAGAGCGCCGGCAGTGGCAGCGGCTGTCGACAAGAATTGGCGGCGGGTAGGTGTCATGCGTTCATTCCTCTTAGGTTGAATTGAGCCGCTTAGGGCAGGCAGGTGGGATTTAACAGTCCTAGATAATACACCAAAACTGGCTTTTGAAAGGTGTTACTCAGCCGGAAAAGGTGTGCCACTGGCTTGCCAGTGCTTTCGAAGCTGGTCGGATTGGATTGAATTCGACTTCATGACGCAAGTAGTACTTCGGTCGGGAACTGCCGAAGTAGTCAACTAGCATTACTTTACAACAGTTCCCATTGCCTCGGACATGAGAGGTTGAAAGCTTGAACACTTCGGCATCTCCTGCAAAAGGTCTGGCTCAATTTGAGATTCGATTTTGCAACTAGGGTCGAAACCTTCGAAACACTGGCAAGCCAGTGGCACACGAAAAAAGCTCGAAAGTATCTACGAGCTGAACAATTAAAAGATACCTGTTGCAACAGCTAATTGGATTTGTTAGACTCACCGCACAATTATCTGTTGCAACAGATAAAACGACCCTGAACCCTTCACTGGAGAATTTTCGATGTTTCGAAATTGGAAGATACTTTGCTGCGTAGGCTTACTTGCAATCACTAGTTCGGCTCGCCAAGTCAAAGCTGAAGAATTCGCGCTGGACGATCAACACACTTCGGTCGTTTTCGCAGTGAGTCACATGGGCTATAGCTTTTGCTACGGCATGTTTGGAAAGTACACCGGAAAGATTAACTTCGACGCCAAGAATCCAACTGCCAGTCAGTTTCAATTCGTAGTCGATGCTGCCAGTTTGGATACCAAGAGTGTCAAGCGCGACGAGCACTTGCGAGGACCTGACTTCTTCAACGTCAAGCAGTTTCCAGAGATCACTTTCGTCAGCAAGAGTGTCGAAGTTGTTGACAAGACGATGAACGTCACTGGTACGTTGACCATGCACGGTGTCAGCAAGACGATTGTTCTACCGTTGGTACATATGGGCGCTGGACCAGGCCCTGACCAGAAGCAACACGTTGGCTTTTCAGGAAAGTTGACTGTAAAGCGATCTGACTTCGACATGAAGACATACATTCCCAACATTGGCGATGAAGTCACTCTGCTGCTGAGCTTCGAAGGCGTTAAGTAGTACCTACTAGGCCACGCAAGTTATGCCGAGGAATAAAAGATGACGAACGGTTCGCTTCTAGCATCGCTGATTGTGGGACTCGTTCTGGCGATTCTGGTCGGATTGCTCGCTCGGCGATTTAAGAATCCACCTGCTGCATCGTCGATTGCCTTTTCGGTGACGGCGATCTTGGCTCTATCCGTGTTGCTGGATCACTGGCGTGAACCGCTGCGACTGGTTGTGCCAAGTGAAGCGGTGGAGTGGATTCCTCTTGGATTGCTGGCCTTAATGGCGGCCTCGTTGGGTTATTGCTTCGATAAGAAGAGAAGTCCAGTATGGCTAGTTGTAGGCATCGTAGTGTGCCTTGTTCTACCTGCTCGACTTCTCTATGGTTCGATTTACCTTCGGGCCAGCGATTTGAAGCCCAGTTATCTTGTGGCGATCCTTGCGTGGGGGTCAGTGGCCGCTTGGGTTTGGTCGTTGAGAGTCAGGAATTCTGAGCTTCCCTTTAAGATCGATGGATTGTTGCAAATCGGAGGCTTATTGGCAGTTTCGGGAATCTTGGGCATGACGGGATCGATCACCTACGCGGCGATCGGAATCATGATGTCGGTAATTGCGGTGGGAAGTTGGGTTGGCAGTGGCCGCCCTTCCCCGTTGATTTCTGTAGTTGCCATTTTGTTGCTGGGTTTGGGGCCGACTTTTGCCGAAACAACTTGGTTGGTTGTTGGCTTGTTGGCTTTAACAATTTTCTTCACAACGTTTGCCAGCGTACTTAACAAACAACGAATAAAAGTCTTAGTGATTGCCACGGCAGCAGTTTCAACGATCATTGGGATGGGGCTTACAGTTCAAAAATTTCGCGAGTCCATATCCAGTCAATCACAGGGAGCGAGCGGCTATGAAGCTTACCGATAAGAGAAGCTCCACTACAGCTAGCGAGCTAGCCAAGCAACTGGGCAAGCGCAACGCCTTTGACTTGATCGAAGAAGAACTTTTTGTGAGTCTCGTGAGAACGACAGATCTACTGTCTCGGGGATTTGTCGATCTGTTCCAGCAGTACAATCTATCTGGACCGCTTTACAATGCACTGCGAATTATCAATGGTGAATCGCAAGTAAGCGAGTATGGCGTGACGGTTGGTACAATTGCTGGTCGAATGGTCTGTCGTAATCCCGATACGACTCGGTTGGTTGATCGCCTTGAAAAACTTGGCTACGTGAAGTGCGTAACTTGTACCGAGGACGCTCGGCGACGTTTGGTACAGATGACCGAAAAAGGTCGTGAAGTTTTGAAGGCTCTACACAGGCCCGTTCGAGCCCTCCATCGAAAGCAGTTCGGATCGTTAGATGTTGAGTCACAGCAGCAACTGTTGGATCTGTTATCGCGACTTAGAAGCGAGAAGTAGCGATGGTTCGAATTTCTCAGCTTCCGAAAGCATGTGCTATAGGGCTGGTGCGATTTTACCAGCGAGCCATTTCGCCATTGCTTGGGAAGAACTGTCGCTTTCAACCGACTTGCAGTCATTACATGATCGAAGCGATCAATAAGTATGGGCTCATCCGCGGTGTTTTGAAAGGGACTTGGCGCATCATGCGATGTCACCCCTTCAATCGTGGCGGCTTTGATCCACCATAATTCGTTTTAGGCTACGTTGAATCCTCATCGGACTCAAAGGCTCGGGCCGTTGTCTGGTGGAAGCGATTGATGCCAGCCTAACAACGCTTCGCGGAGTGATTTTTCAACCTCCTGATGTTCATCGGCGACATTTTTCGATTCCGCTGGATCATTGGACAGGTCATAGAGCTCGCACTCTGATCCGTCATATTCGCAAAGCAGCTTCCATTGTCCGCTGCGAACAGCAAGGTCTGGAAGATTCTTAACTCCAGCAAACGAGTTTCGATCTGGCGGTCGCCGGAAGAAGATCGGTTGTTTTCGAGATCCTGTTTTCTGGCCCAATAGAGTCGCAACCAGAGGTTCTCCATCCAATCGAACATCTGTTGGAGCGGGAATGCCTGTAATCGCGAGGATTGTGGGCGCGATATCCAAGGCGCAGAGAACGGACTGAGAATCTACACGGTTTCTGGTGGGCTCGAGTTGTTTTCCCCAAACGATCAAGGGAGATCGAATTCCGCCCTCGTACAGTTGAGCTTTACTGCCTCGAAATGGCCCTGCCTTACCAACGTCAAGCAGCGGTCCGTTATCGGAGCAAAGCAGGATGAGTGTATTGTCGCGAAGTGCGGGATCATTGCGGACTCGATCAAACAAGCGGCCCAATTGTCGATCCATCTCTTCCAGTACTGAACGGTAGAGTTGTGGCCGCGAGCCATCGCCCCATTTGTCAGTCGACGGCCAGTAGGGATCATGAACATCGTCGGGCCAAAGATTGACATAGAACGGCTTGTTCGACTGAGATGCTTGATCAATAAAGCCAATCGCAGCGTCGACGAATCCAGAGGTAATCTCGGAGCGCAGGACCCATCGATGCCCTTCACCCAGTCGTTCCGCGGCGGCCCAAATCTTCTCCGGTTCTTTTTGTCCAGGTTTGAGTGTTAGAGGCAGTAACTTGGCTCCCATGCCTTCGAAGTTCGTCAAGGATTGGTTAAACCCATACTGCGAAATCGGAGGTGCGTCGTCGACGTCGCGCTGGCCACCCATGTGCCATTTCCCAAAATGCCCAGTCGCGTATCCCGCTTGTTGTAATGAACGGGCTAGCATCGGTGCTTTGGGGTCAAGCCACTGATTCATCCCGCGACGCTGATTGTCTTTGCGGTTATTCAGGAAAGAGGTGATCTTCCATCGCTGCGGATACTGGCCAGTTGAAATGGCGGTGCGAGAAGGCGAGCAGATAGGCGAGTTCACATAGAACTGCTCAAAGCGAAGACCTTCACTTGCCAAGCGATCGATGTGCGAAGTCTTAGCGTCCTTGTTTCCAAAGCACGAGAGATCTCCCCAGCCCATGTCATCGATTAAGACCATGACGATATTGGGTCGAGTCGGTTCGGCTGCATCTATCGAAGTGCAGAGCAATACGAGTGCGATCAGTGAAAGCGAAAAGTACCTCATGTGCATAACTTCCGAAGTGGATTTGTCCCTGGTGCAGGTTGTTCAAGGTCGAAGCCTAGTTGGCCAAGTCGTAAGACTGGTTAGTTTTGCAAGTTGGCTAAGTTGTAATCTGTGAATTGGAATCTCAGGGGAACCAAGGAAGAATTGGACCAGCGGAGCGTCCTGTTTTCACGCTCGTTTCATGCTCGGCTCGGCAAACTGTGTATAATGACGACGCCGAGCGATTGCGGGATACCGAGCTGATCAACCAAAGCGTCGATCAGCTTACCAAAGTTTCGCTGGGGCTGGACCGAGTCAATCATCGACGCCATTTTCGCATTGCGAGATGGAGTCTGTGTCCGATAGTGAATAACCCACCTTTTAGAAGAGCCTTACCTATGAGTATCAATCGTCGAGAGTTATTGGCCGTTGCAGGAGCGGCGGGAATCACTTTAGCCAGTGGCGCAACTGCGAGCAATCTATTTGCAGCGGATGCCACTTTGCCAGAACTGCCTTACGCAAAGGACGCGCTTGAGCCGCACATCGACAAGATGACCATGGAGATCCACCATGGAAAGCACCATCAAGCCTACATCAACAACTTGAACAAGGCCTTGGCCGACCAGCCAGCGCTCAAAGAGATGCCGCTCGAACAATTGCTGACCAAGTTGGATCAAGTTCCCGAAGCGATTCGCAATGCTGTTCGCAACAATGGCGGCGGACATTTGAATCACTCGATGTTTTGGAAGATGATGGCTCCCGGCGGTGGAACACAGGACAAGGGCGCAGTGGGTTCTGCGATCGCTTCAACTTTTGGAAGCTTCGAGAATTTTCAGACAGCATTCGCAACCGCTGCAGCCGGTCAATTCGGTAGTGGTTGGGCTTGGTTGGTCGTCAACGGTGGCAAGTTGGAAGTTGTGGCTACTCCTAACCAAGATTCACCGATCTCTCAAGGCAAGAAGCCACTCTTGGGAATCGACGTATGGGAGCATGCTTACTACTTGAAGTATCAGAACATGCGTGCCAACTACGTCACAGCATGGTGGAACATTGTTAATTGGAAGTACGTTAACGAGCTTTTCAATAAAGCTAAGTAGATCATGCAGTATCGACGCCGAGCATTTCTAGCGAGTGTATCTGCGGGTGCACTCGCTCTGAGCGAATCGGTTACCGCAGCTCAGCAGAAAGCTACGACTCAATCCGACTGGATGCCGCCAGAGGCAGGTGAAGGTTTGATCGAGTACGTCAAGCGAACAGGCGGTGGCTGGGATGAAGCTCGGTATAAGCAGCTTTTGGGTTGCGCCAACGAATTCAAAGAGGGCGATGCAAGCCTAGGCATCTCAGCTCAACTTCCCCAGCATCGAACTCTCGCTAGGCAGCTTCTGACCCACACACGGCTAGAACAGATCGATGCGCATGCCCCACTTCGTGACCAACAGTATCTAGCCATTCAAGAGTGCCTGGATTCGACTCAGCAGAAGCGAGTTGCTGAATGGACGATTGGCGGCTTGCAAGAGTTTTTGCTCAATGAGCCTGAAGCCAAAATTCAAGAGGTTATGCCTGGGCTTTCCAGCGATGTAATCGCCTGTGTGGTCAAGCTAATGAGCAACCAGCAACTGATGCAGGTCGGAGCTAAAGTCTTCAATTCTCTTCCAGGTTCAATGATTGGAGCAAAGGGCTATCTCGGTGCGCGTGTGCAACCGAACTCACCGACCGACAACGTGGATGATATCCGCTGGCAAGTCTTGGACGCTTGGTCATATGCAGTGGGTGACGTTCTGCTGGGGACTAATCCCGTATCGAGCGAAGTAGCGTCGGTAGCTGCTGTGGAAGCGACTTTGCAAGAGTTGTTACAAACGTTTGAACTTCAAGATGCTCTGCCTCATTGTGTGCTATCGCATATCGACATTCAGGCTCAGGTCGAGCAGCAGATTCCAGGCCGTACCGCACTTTGGTTTCAGAGCATTGCAGGAAGCGATGCGGCGAATGCAACCTTTGATGTGACATTAGAGAAGCTGTTGCATTATGCCTCGATCAAGAGCGGTCCCTACGGATTGTATTTTGAAACGGGGCAAGGAGCCGACTTCACCAACGGTCACGGTAATGGCTTTGACATGGTGATTCACGAGTCCCGCAAGTACGGTTTGGTTCGTTTGCTGTCGCAGAAGTTTGCTCAATCGCAAGGCATCGAGGGAAGGCCTTGGGTTCACGTAAATGATGTGGCTGGGTTTATTGGGCCCGAAGTCTTTCGAACTCGCGAGCAATTGGTGCGATGTTGTTTAGAAGATATCGTGATGGGCAAACTGCATGGGTTGTGCTTGGGTTTAGATGTTTGCTCGACCTTACACATGGATGTTTCGCTGGATGACTTGGATTGGTGCCTAGAGCAGCTTGTACCTGCCTGTCCGGCGTACTTGATGGCATTGCCGACGAAGATCGATCCGATGTTGGGTTATCTGACTACCGGTTATCAAGACCATGTTCGCTTGCGAGAAAAGTTTGGATGTCGGGTCAACGATCGTATGTGGGACTTTTTCAAGAGTCTGGAAGTCATCGATTCGCAAGGCAAGCCAACAAAGCACTTTGGCGATCCGCTGTGGGTCTACTTGAAATACCGTCAACGTCAGGGTGATTCTCGCGAAGAGTCTGCAATCATCGAAGAAGGCAGAAAACAGATTGCTGAGGTCCGCCAACGTGGCGTGTTTGTTGCGAGTGGACATGGCGAGCGACCTTTTGATTTGCAGCCGGGCTTGGCTCAGCAGATCCGAAGCATTTACGACGATGCCAAGTTGAGCATTTGGGCTGAGCTTACTCCAGAGTTTATCGCTTCGAGGTCCAACGCCGTTTTTGTTAAGACCAAGTCCACAAATCGTGAAGACTATATCCTCCATCCATCGACCGGCGAGCAGCTTAGTGAGTCGGGGGTTAAGGCAATTGGCGATTTGAAGTCGAAGTACTCCGAGCAATTCAATGTTCAGATCGTGATTTCGGACGGGCTCAATGCGTTAGCGATTACGGATATCTCGCAGTTGGACCCGTTTGTCAGTCGCTTCGTCGAAAATCTGAAGCGTGAAGGACTGAAGGTGTCTCCACAGATCATCGTCGTTGATTCGGGCCGCGTCAGAGCTGGCTATAAGATTGCCGAGCAACTTTGGGGTAGTTTGAGCGGTCCGCGCGGTCTAGTGCATTTGATTGGCGAACGACCAGGGTCGGGACATCGAACATTCTCGGCCTACATGACTTGTCCAAGCGGTGAAGTTTGGGCTAGCGGCAAGGTGGACCACGATCGAACGCAGGTCGTAGCTGGGATTGCTAATACGGCTACGCTGCCTATTCGAGCGGCTGATGAAGCGGCGCGGATCTTTCTTCGTATGTGGCAAGGTTAAGTCGCGAAAAGCACCGGGACACTGCTAGCATCGGGGGATTCTTCTATTCCTCGCACATAGATTGATAACTCTGCAAGAAACTGTACTCAA
>CAUJKA010000423.1 GCA_963204965.1 Planctomycetota bacterium
GAGCATCCTGTAGCTAAAGATGCCGCGTGGCGAGAAGCTCTGGAGTATTGCCTAGGCGATGACGCGATGGATTTGGACTCACTAGCTCAAAAACGGCAGCGAGACTCCAGCGGCAACATGATGCCCCTTGGCTTAGGCGACTTTTTCTTTGATCCAGACGATCCGCTTCACCCAGACTTTGATGAGGATGACGAGGATGAAAATGCCTAGATCCGGTAGGGTGGGTTGAGGCACGAAACCCACCATGAATCGTCGCGCATTTTGGTGAATCGTTGGACAGTGATGAAGCAGTTCATTGAGCCTGAGTTTTGCAAAGCGATTGGAGTGTTGGAGATGATATCGAAATCACCAGACGATTTACAGTATTATGAAGACCGTCTAAAGTTTCTCCGCGACGAAGCCGCTAAGCTTGGCGCTGCTCGTGAGGAAGGGCGTGAGGAGGGACTTGAAGAAGGCGAAGTCATAGGCGTGGGCAAAGGGGTGCAACTCGGCAAGCTCGCCGGTAGAATTCAAACTCTACAAGAACTCCTTGGTGAGCAGGTTTCACTTGACGAAGAGTTACTGCTAGAGAACACTGAGATGCTGATGAATCGATTGGAGTCGCTTCAAGCTCGGCTGAAGCGTCGCAGTTGACGATTGCCGAGGCTTGCTTCTTGACATTGTTACATCAAGTCGAATTGGACACGTTATTTCTCCAATCGTTCCAGCTTCATCGATTCAAAATCCAATTGAGCTTTGCCGCGAAGACCACGGAGGTCGATAATTAACTCGATCTCGCGGCGATCTTCTAAGACTTCGAACTCAATCAGCTGAGTTGTCCATGTGCCCGAGTTGCTCTGCTTGTGCTCGACAGATTGATTGTTGGTCAGCAGTCGCAGGCCTTCGGGTTCGTTTTCGGCAGGCTGGAAATCTTCCAACATGGTCCGAGCCGAGAAGCGATACTTACCAGGACCGAACAGTTCTGTCTTGCGCCAAGAAGCGACGACGGTTTCGTTACTGGAGAACTCAATTCGGTAGCACTTAACTGGTTGTTTGTCAGAGGGCTCGACAACTTCCAACTTGGCTTCTCCGGCTTCAACAACTGGGTACCAATCGGCAAGCATCAGAGTTGTCTGATCGTCGAAGGTGATCGGCATGGGGTCCGGTTCGGCCAGTTGTTCTTTCAAGTTTTGGTATCGGGCTTTAATTCGCTCGACAAGCTCTTTAGCCATCGTAGTTTGGTGAGCCGCAAAATCGGGGTCCATCTTCTTCAAGACGGGGTTGATGCAGGAGTGAGCCTTACGAGCTAGGTCGGTGATCTTCTTGGGATCGATGTGCGGAAGTAGTTCACCAATGCGAGCGCGATAAGCCAGTCTCCACTCATTACGTTGCATGACCGCAGCGCTGATTAATGGATGCGGATGGTAACCGATCGGCATCCCTGGATCTCCAAACATCTGATCCATGCCATGCGGCAGGAACACAGCCTTTTTTGTGCTTGGATCAAAGTAGATGCGATAGTTGTTCGCGTTTAGACAATAGCCATCCCAATGGACCGTCATTCGTTCGAGGGCCATAAAGCTCAGAAAGTGATCCATATCGACAAACTCAGAAAGCCGAGACCATCGCGAAGCAGGAGTCTTATCGCGTAGTGCTTCGGTAATTGCATGCAAGTCGCTGTGGTCGTCTGGGCCGTTACCGTCGTCCTTCTCGAGATCAACATCCACATCTTGCAAAAATCCACCGTCGTACAGATTCCCCTTCGCATCGCTGAAGAACCGCCCTAAGAACTTTTGATCGAAGCCTTCTTTCAAAACGTAAAGCCCTACATCGCGGTCATTTAGCCAAACGCGAGCATAGGAGACTCGTGTCGCTGGATAACCCGCTGAGCGAAAGATTGCGGACGAGAGATACTCGCTGAGGTAACTCTCATCCTGGACAGAATTGTTCAAGTGAAACTTCTGCAGTCCGTGGAAAAGCTGCTTCTTGTCGACCTTGTTCGTTTTGATAGTCAAAGCTGGGCGGTCACTGAATTCGCGGTAACTACCCGCCGCGCCTTTGAGCTTGATCTGCACGTCACGGTAGATGCGGCCTCCGGACTCTTGCATCGTTGCTGTGACGTAAGGCCGTTCCTCGCGACCGAGTTGCTCAATCTCCTTTTCGCCGACAGTGAATCTCAGCTCGGTCACGACCGGAGTTTCGAAGACCTCGTCAGTAGCGTCGATCCACTTTGCGGTCACGGCGCTTGTAGAACTGCAAAGGGCTATTGCATACAAACAGATTGCAAGCATTTGTCGCACCGGAAATAGGCTAGCGTCCCGGAATGAAATGCCGAGCGAGTCCGAATTAACGTAGGCCGCTTGCTTTGACGCTCGCGTCACCTGATTAACAGCACTTCTATTTGTTGCCGGCATTCTTTTCCAATTCGTTGCGGGTACCCAAATGACTGGGAAATAGGTGTGGACCAGCGGCTAGATCGACCTTTGAAGCGGCCAATTGTCTTCGGCTACTACTCTACTGGGGTGGAAACTGTCGTTACAACGCGTTCAAACGGAAAAATCGTTTAACTTTCACATCGCCACGTCCCGATACCCTGCTGTAACGCGCCCGAGCGTATTTTCTTCTGCCCACTGGTAAGTAGCAATGCTGCCTAAAGTGGACAGGAGAAAAAAAGATGCGGACGACATTTCCAAGCCTTCCAACTTGGTTCCCATGGCAAGGGTTTCGAAGAATGACTCGAAGTAACAAGACCCAAAGGTCTCAATTCAATCGACGAGCAATCCGACTCGCTCTTTGCATCGCTCTTAGCAGCAATGCGGCTTGGGCTTTGGCGGACGATGTGCGCGGAACCGGAGTCGGAACGTCCACTGTCAATAGCTCGATGGAAATGCCTGAGCTACCTGCTTATCCGTTTCCAGCAGCGAATGCCAGCGTACAACAGTGCCAATTACCGAAGGCTCAGTCCAGCAAGCAAGTCATCATCCGACTACTCGGCTATTCCGCGGCTGCAAAACCAGTGGCCGCGCCATCTGCTTTGCCAGCGTCTTTGCCAATGTCACTACCGGCTTCGATACCAATGCCGATGCCTGCGTTACCGACAATGGACCAACCTGTGGCGCTCGTTCAGCCTCAGTTGCTTCAACCAGTCGCAGAACCGTTAATGCACACGGATCTAGCCGCTGCTCAGGCGATGATCGAGCATCCAGCAGCAGTCGCGGTCGAGCTGGGAAATCAAGTTGCCGCAACTTCAGCGGAATACAACAATACAACACCTGCGCTATCACCTGTCCCATCACATTCAATGCATTTGGCCGTCGGGTCTAAGCCAGCGATGCCGCTCGATTCGAATGTGATTGTTGCAGGAGCGACGCGATTGGCTAAGCCTGTTGAAGCAAGCTTCAGCGATTCCAGTGAAACCACGAACACTGCCGATTCTAGCGAGAGCTTAGTTGATGACTTAGTCAACTCGATGGTTTCGAATCGCCAAGCCGCGGCCGTCAAGTCGACGCCCGCATCGACAGCAAGCTCTCGACAAGCTCGAGAGTCTAGTGGTTTCACAGACACCATTCGCATGGACATCGCCGATGAGCCCGAAGCAGTCGAGCATGTCAGCGAATCGATCAGTATGAGCATGTCGGACCGTTCAGACCTGTCTGTTGCATCCGCTACTGAAGCACCGCAGCCATCGCTGGTGAACACCCGTCAGTCATTGACGCTTCGAACCATGGAGACTGCTGAGTCCAATGGCGGTCGCTTAACTGATTCCGAGCAACCTACAAAACTCCAGTCGCTGTCTCAGTTACCATTGTCCATTCCATCGCCAACCTCGCTCGCTCAACAGATGGCAACTCAGTCAGCAGGCGGTTTGGTCGCAGCCAGTGGCGAGTCGGTAAAGCGAATAGACAATCCAAATTTTGATTCGGCCGTGCAAGCCGCCGTTTCATCTCGACGCGAAGTGACAACAGTTGCGAGTGTTGAAACAAAACCAGAAACTGGTAACGCTACGTCACGGCTGCCGTTGGTACCGATGCTCACCAGCGTACCGGTGAAGTCACCAGGTCATTCGGCACCTCGAGCCCTACAAGCTGTACCGACTCAAAGCCAAGTGCAAACTGCTGCTCCAAGCCAATTCCAAACACCTGTTCCAACACCATCGCAAACACCTGTTTCTGGTCGTGAGAGCATGAATGGCAAAGAGTTCAAAGTTGCCGTCAAGGACTCATTCGCCGTTCAGTCGATCGAGACCATACAAACACTTTCAGTTGAACATGAAGAGGTTTGCCAAGTCATCAAATCAGGTCCTAAGTCCTTTACTGTGGTTGGATTGCAAGATGGTGAGACTCGCATTGCCGTGATCTCAGAAGTTGACGGCCAACGTAAGGTTCAGGTTCACCATGTAGTCGTTGGCACACCGAAAAGTACCACGACCACTAATCCTGCTGCACTGGCAAGCGAAGTATCGCAAACTGTTGCACAGCTTTATCCACGAAGTCGAGTTCGAATTACGCCTCGCGGAACTCAACTTGTCGTCAGTGGTTCAGTAGACTCAGAAGACACAGCTAAGAAGATCCTTTCGTTAGTTCGAAAGACAACGTTGAATCCAGTGATTGATGAATTGCAAACGAAATAAGCAGGGTCAGTCCTTCTAGCCTTACAGATAGCGTCTTTTGTATGACGCGGCCTGTGAGACGATAGACGACCAAGCCAGACCACGCCCCTTGAAACAAACAACTCTTGTCTCGACTCTGCCATACGGTTTGGAACAGACAAGAACAAGCTAGGATGCCTAACCGAGGATTGCCATGCGAAGAATCCTGTTGTTCACCCGAAACGGAATTTCCGCGATTGCCTCAGTTGCAAAACGGGCAAGCTATGTAGCATTGACTGCAGGTGTCATTGCTACCGTAGGAGCCTCGCAGGACGTTCAAGCGCAGTATCCACTCTACGCTGCCTCTAACGCGAACTTCTCCGTGTCGAACGCCAGCTACAACGGAATGCAAAATTCCCAAGTGGTACCAGCGAGTTCATCGGTGATGAACTTGGGCGACGCGGGATCGTCAAGCGGAGCACAATCCAATGTGGTTGACTCTGTCTATCGAGGTTCACGTGGTGGAGCCAACGTAAAGTCGGCTTCGTATACCCCTAGTGAAGCTTATCAGCAGCTCTGCGCCGCTGAGTGCTCGCCAGGGTACGGTCCCGATGCAAGCTGCAACATCAGTTGGTACTTCAACTATGATGCGTTGTGGCTTCGTCGCGAAGGTAGTCGCCGATTCAGTTTGACGCAGAACACCTTCATGGACAATCCTGACTTCGAATGGGGAGGCCGTTACACTGTCGGCAAGATGTTCGACTGCGTGAATGCCCTTGAATTCGCCTATGCTGGTCCATTCCGATGGTACCGCAGTTCCGACGTCTCAGGGGCGGGCAATATCAACAGCCGTTTCGCAGCTTTTCCGACGACCTTGGCCGATGGCTTTAACGGTGCAAACCGACACTTCCAAGAGCTTAGGTCAGACTTGGACAGCTTCGAGTTGAACCGTCGCTGGTGGGCTTGGGATGCGATTTCAACTTTGGTTGGACTTCGTTACCTACGTTATGAAGACAACTACTCGCTGTATTCGCTTCGTCCAGGTGGTGGACCAGCTCCAATCAACTCACGTTACCGCGATGACATCAAGAACGATATGGTTGGTTTGCAGATTGGTGGCGATGTTTACATGCCCACTAGCCTACGCACTCTTGTCAGCTTCAAAGGCAAGGCTGGGGTTTACGCAAACTTCAACGGTCGTGAAGTTCAAATCATCAACGATGGTGCAACTACGCTCCGCAACGCCTTCGATGATGTTGACGTAGCAGGACTGGTTGAGCTCGGTGCTAACGGCATCTACCAATTGACTCCAAGCGTACGCTTGAACGCTGGCTACGAAGCTTGGCTGATGCCCGGTGTCGCTACTGTCTCACGTCAACGTCCCAACTTGCTTAATGCTGGAAGTGGAACCGCAATCCGTGCAACAGACACGATCGCTTTCCATGGATTCAGCTTCGGAGCTCAGGTTCTGTACTAGGACCTAAGAAACACAACGGGTAACGGAACTGCGTTACTCGAGTCGAGAGAATAAACTCTTAAAGCCCGCCGCAAAGGGGTCACGTGAAAACGTGGCCCTTTTGTCGTTGATAGCCAATTGTCGTTGATAGTAGTCTTAGTTTGTGCTTGAGTATCAAATCCAGCGTTGCTTCTAGGCTTCGAAGCGGCGATTCTTGACAACGGCGATCGCAAGTCCAGCGATACCGATTGCCCAGAGAACTGACACAGTACTGATGAGCTGCATCCAAGTGAAGTCGCGCCAAATCGCACCTTCTAAACTCTGCAGCGCCCATCGTACAGGACTGAGCACGCTAATAGTCGCGATAAACTCAGGCATGAACATAATGGGAATCATGCAACCGCCAATCATCGCCATGATCATGTTGCTGGCCCAGCCGATACCGCTGACCGATTGAACGCTTTTGCCAAGCGTTGATAGAACCATCATGATGCCCACAAAGCAGATGGCGACTGAGAATGCGGCCACTCCAAGCTTGGGATAGCTGAGAGGCCGGAGTCCAAGGAGATATCCGACGACGGTCATCATCACCATCACGCCTATGGCCGAAAGAAAGCAGGCCAGGGCTTTGCCGCATAGCAGTTGTCCACGACTGATCGGAGCCACGCACAAGCGAAGCAGCGTTCCGTCCTCACGCTCTTTAGCAATGGAGATCGCAAAGCCTGCGACGCAGCCGAGTATGCCCCAAAGCATAGCTTGCGGAAAGCTGATGTCCCAGCGCGATCGCATTTTGCGAACTTGGCCTTCGACGGTGTTGGGATCCACTTGCGCTGTGACGTCAACCTTCTCGATCGATGCGATTTGAAATCCTACTTGACCAGCCGACTCTTCGCTCTCTTGATCTGCATTTTCGCTTTGGACCTTGCTGAGCGAGTTGATGAACCCATCGAACTCGCCGAAAAAGTCCAGCAACATCGTTTTGCGATCTGCACTTAGATCCTGATTCTCTTTAACTTCGTCGATCAACTGCTGAGTCGAGCCCAACATCTCAGTGGGATTCGTCATTCGTTTACCGACCAAGCCACCAACGGCCTCCATGATAAATCCTTCCAACATGCCGCCCTCGGCCGAGCGTGAGGGATCGACCCCCAGTTGAATGGCTGGTT